>MGVN01000056.1 GCA_001800515.1 Elusimicrobia bacterium RIFOXYB2_FULL_49_7
AGACCGGCCCTGCGGAAATTGCCAGCGTATGCCGCCGTCGTCACTGTAACTCGACATGAGGGCCCAGCCGAGTATGGCCTTGGGATTCCAGTCCGCCGTGATCATAAAAAGACGGCCGCTGGGAAGAGAGGCCAATTTGACACCCCCTTGGCAGCCGCTCACCTGGTCCATGGTGATGATGGCTGACCAGCGCTGGGGAACGGCGGTATAGTCCATCATGGGATAGGCCTGCCAGCCTGCGTTCGTGGGGACCACCTTATAGAATTCGTGATACAGCATGTGTCCGCTGCCCGGAGAATAAGAGCCGCACCACCCCATAGGCATCACGTAGTCCGTACCGCGCATCTGAAGGTCGCCTTGACCCCAGCAGTTCAGGGAGCCTCTGTGCGTGGTTGAAAAAACGCGGGGTTGAGTGCGTGACCCGTCCGAATGCCAGGTGGCCCCGCCGTCCGTGGAGACAATCCAACTGCGGTTCATGTAAGGCGATGTTTGCCAGGACACATACCCTGACATTTCGCCAATAAGGCTGATACGGTTATTGTCGAATACGGAAATGGCATTGCCCAGGTTCCCGCTTGACCGGTCCGTGTTGGCTCCGGTGGGAGTCGAGGCCACGATAACCGGAGCCGAGGCAATGATTTCACCGGTGACACGAACCGGCACATCCACGACCGGTACCGCCTGATTGCGCGGCGGCTGGTGGGGAGAGGTCAGTAACCAGGGTACAACCGGTGTGGAGTCATTCACCACGGTGAGCGAAGGGGTGACATCCGCTGTCGCCAGGCGGATGTTGTCGATGAAAATCCTGGTCGGCCCTTTCGCATCGCAGAGTTCAATGCGCAAATTCTTTATGCTGGTCACATCCAACCCGCCGGTCCAGGCCATCTCCTTGATTGGCACCCGGAGCGTCACGTAGTTGCCGGGGTCGATAATAAAGGTCCGCCGGTGCGACGGCCTGTCCTTGCCGAACAGATAAACCCATAGCGCAATACGGGCGGCTGACGACTTGACATCAATATAGAGACAATCGAAGCCTGACCAGTCCCGAAGCGAATCCGGAAGCCGGTCCACGGTACCCATCAGGCTCACAAGCGGGCACATGCGCCGGGCGTTCCATTCCACATTGCCGAAATATTCACCGTAGCGGGTGCGCGTGGAATCCCAGGCCCCGGCGCCGCCGCCGTAACCCGTATTGGTATGCCAGCTCCAGTCCTGCCACAGGGAAGCCTGGAATCTTACGAGCTTGGTACTTACCGGGTTGATCGGCCAGATTTCATGGCAAAGCGCCCGTGTTCCTTGCATGACATCGGAAGCGCTTTCGCTTGTAAGCCAGGACACATAGGGTTGATCAGATGAGGAACCGATGTATTTCAGGTCACCGTCCCCGGCATCCGAGGATGTCAGCGGCCAGGTGGCCAGCTCGGCTTGCTCAAAACCGCAGAAGAGGCGTTCCGCGGAAAAAACTGACAGGGCCGATATCAGGGTACATAGTACCGCAACCACGGCCTGACGACAGCGTAGTCTAATCATGGTTGTCCGCATGAATTCTCCTTTAATTCGTTTTCATCACAACGAATAAAATAAGGCAACCGACATCTTACTTTAGCAGGATGACTCGCCGGGTGATAGTTTTTTCACCACCGCTTGATAGCCTTACCAGATAAATCCCGGAAGGATGGTTTGATGCGTCCCAAGTAACTCGATACTGTATAAAATTTGATGAACGAGCGAGTTGAGATGTCAAATCATCTACGATTTTTCCATTCATATCTATGACGCGCAGTTGCCATCCTGTATTTTCCATTTTTCCTTTAATTTCCAGTGTCGCCACCGGATTAAACGGATTCGGACTTACCTTAAGAACAACACCCTTATCAACAATAGTTCCCATTTCATTAGCCGTAACAGGTGTCGTATCAATTCCCTTTATTTCCTCCGGTACTTTTACGCGAAATGTCCGGATATTATAAGGATCCGTGGTATAGCTCCACGCAATAGGAACAAAATTGACAGGCGAAACACGCGGTACACATAATGTTTTTATTTTGCTTGCTTCAATTGCAATCTGCGTCGCTGAACCCCAGATGGAACCGTTAAAAGTTCTGTATTCTATGGACGTATCGCCGATCACGGTAAACAGCATTAGATTATTTGTGTTTTTTATGCGCGTCAGCATGCCGGAAACTCCGTCCAGAGATGTCGTGAAATTCGCACCATCCCATTCGAGAACCGCGTCCGCTATTTCAACAGCGATGTAAATTTTTCCGCTTGGAGTTCCGACCATGGACTTCAGGTCCGTTCCCTTGGGAAGTGCGACGGGTGCGGTCCAGGCTGAACCGGTTGTAAAGCGGTCCCAGGGTGTTTTATCGGACGGATTTTGGGCCAGGTAATCGGTGTACATGGCGTCAAAAACCGGTTGCTGGAAATAGGAGAAATAAACGGCTTTGGTCTGGGAAATATGATACCAGGCTATGGCTGCACCATCATTACCATAATCCGCAATGTCCGTGTAAACCATGCCCGTGCAAGTGGCGCCATTTATCTTCCCATTATTTCCGCCGTGTTGCCATGTCAGGCCGTTATCATCCGAAAATTTCGCTGCCACCGTCTCATTATTATAACGGGTGAAATGGTCCCAGGCCGCCCATATCCGGCCGTTCGCGGAGCGCACGATTTTCGGGGTCGGGCAATACCGGATATCTTTGTCCATCACTATTTTCGGGCCCATGGTCCAGTTCGTCCCGTCAAAGGTAAACCGGCGGAACCATAAATCGCTCGGGCTGGGCTGACCGCTGCACTGCAGCATGTAAGCGCAGAGCACTTCGCTCTCATAAGCCGTGGTACCTTGTTTCCTACAGGAGGTGGAAGCACTAGCAAAACGGGTATAAGTCCCGGTACCAAGGTCGTCAGTCACACCCGGAGCCCGCAAATCCGCGTTGCGCCATGTATCACAAGCATCCGCGCTTGCCCGAAAGCTTAACGGAGGATTTCCCGTAATTATTTCGAGCCGGGTGTTGTCGTAAGCGTTTATGCTTCGGTAGTCATGTTTCATGGCATCATTCCAGCTCGCGGTTGTACCCACGATTGTCTTGACAGGTTCGTTGTCCGCAAGCGTGGAGGTGTCCCGTGGAACGGAAAGAGGAATGAGTGGCGTGGGCCTGGTAGTCCCGCCGTTGTTGTCGGGCGGTTCGGGCAGTTGTGGCCAGGGTGTGGCATCTGCGATAAGCATATAATCCGGGGTAACGCCGGTTGCAGGGGCAAGACGGAAATTGTCAATGTATAATTTTGTATTGTTGCCGATTTTTTTCACCAGGACGGCTATGGAAACGACATTGCTGGGATTAAAGAGATGCAGGGCGTCTGCTGAATCAAGATTATATTCGCATGTGACCCATGTTCCGGCGGGAATACGATAGCTTCTTTTCAACGCATAAGGATAAGGCGTCATGTTGTCTTCTAAATGGAGCTCGATAATTGCGGTATCGTCCGAGGACTTCACGTCAAACCACAGCTTTGAATAGGAAGACCAGTCCGTGCCGAAATAAGTTCCATGGGGCCACCCGACCGTTTTAATAAGTCTGCCGTAACGATACAGTTCTGAATACGGCGTCGTACTTGTTTTAAAATAGCCTACAACCCAGCTGGCAACATCAGGACCAAGATCCCTTATTGCGGAAACTAAACCTTCGCTGTATTGATCTTTTACCAAAGAATTCGATTTCCATGTTGTCGTATCAGAAACATTATCTGATGCTTCCCAACCGAATAAACGAAGCGTACCTGTTTCAGCGCAAAATACATTTGAGAAGAAAAATCCTACAATCAAAACTAATAAAAATTGTGTGAAAATATGATCTTTCATTTTTGATTTCTCCTTTATTTATAAGAAAAGCAATCTATCTACCAATGTATAATATTAACATATTTTATTTAAATATATGCTATTATAATAAAGTGCACTGTATTATGACAAAAATATTTATATGAGTCATACAACATAGACATACATTATATGATGTATCTACTTGTATATCAGTGTATTAAATATTTATTTAACCATACTATACAAAAATAAAACACCATTTTATTTGCTGTTTAGCTTAAAAATAAGTATTATTATATTATGTCATACATATTGACCATACATTAAGTCATTCGGCCATACACTCAATTATGAACATCCCCGACCTATTATTAGCATATCACCCTTTAATTTCAGACGATTACTTTCATCTGCTCCTTTATAATCGACAAGGAGAAATAATATGGTGGAATAAACGATTATCAAAAGCATTGGGATATCAATATGAAGAATTATTAGGCCATTCCATTTCCGAACTGATTTGGGCTCTTCCAGAATATAAACCGCATATCCTGTCCAGATTCTTAAAACCGGGCCGAATCGGGTCGTTTAAACTCCTTTTAAAACAAAATATCGGTCTATGGGATGTGGCGGAGAGTACCGCCTATTTTATGGGAAACCTTCATTCCATCGAGTCGAATGCAGAGATTATCACACTCAATCAGAAATATTTCATCGCTTTTTTCAACATCGGCATCAATGACAGGGTGGCCTATTTTAATAATTTCTCAAGCGACCTCTTTGCCATGCTCAATGCCGAACAGCATCTCATAGAATATAATCAACAGTTTTTCGATAAATTTTATAGGCTGATGGAAGGATCGCTTAATTACAGAGGAAAATATATCGGCGATTTCTTCAGAAAGAATGATTGGGAGCTCTTTAAAAAAGTTCAAACCGATAAAAAAACATATCTCGAAGAATGTGTCAGAAATTCAAACGGGCCCTGGACCCTCCTCTATACTGAGGATTTTAAAGACAATGCCAATGAAAGGTGGGAATTCGATTCCACGGGAGAATGGACAACGAATAAACATGAATTGCACGGAGAGACAAGACAGGGATTTTCGTTCTGTCTCTTGAAAAAAACCATAGACATCTCCGCGCATGACATTAGAATGGAATTTTCCGTAAAATGTAAAGATGAATTCAAATTCGGATGTTTCGTTGCCGGACAGCGGGAACATTACACGTTTTCTCCGGACAGCAGCGGTTATTATCTTGGAGTCGGTCCGGAAGGCATGGTCGTAAAAAAATGTGGAATGAAAATGATAGAAAAGCCGGTACAAAAATATCACGCAGGTGGCTGGCATAAAGTCATTCTTGAAAAAACAGGCGGTAAATTGATTCTGGAGATCGACCAAAAGTCCCGCGTGGAATTCCTCGATCTGCAGCCCGCAACCCATTCTTCTCTAAACGTCTGCGGACTGGCCTGTGGCGCCGACACCTCTTTCAAAGACTTCAGGATTTCCAATCGCATTTCCATACTGCAAATCAGGGATCATTCCGCCTTTGAGCAATTTGACATACATCTGAGAGATTTCCCGGAGGAGATATATGAAATCTCACTTTATCCGGGCTCCTACCATCAGACACCTGTCGAGATAATGCAGTTACGAAATATCAGCCGGCTCCGAATAGCACAGGAAGAGCTGAAAAAAAAGAACCGGGAACATAAGCGTCTTCTGACAAAACATCACGAGCTTCAACGGAGATTGGACGGCGAAACCGATGCAAAAATGATCGGAAGCAGCGGCTCCATGGAAAAGATCCGTGCCCTTATTCGGAATACCGCAGATACCCAGGCAAGCATTCTCATTACGGGGGAAACCGGAACCGGCAAAGACTTGGTGGCACAGCAACTTCATCTTCAAAGTAAAAGAGGCAATGAACCGTTTATCAAAGTCGACTGTGCCTCGCTGCCGCCCCCGCTTCTTGAAAGCGAACTTTTCGGGTACGAAAAAGGGGCTTTTACCGGAGCAACGGATAGAAAAATAGGACGATTTGAAGCCGCCGGCCGAGGCACGATTTTTCTCGATGAAATCAGCAATCTGGAGCTTTCGCTGCAGGCCAAGCTTTTACGAGTGCTTCAAGACCGGAAATTTGAAAGAATAGGAAGCAATATCACGTTAACCACCGAGGCACGTATCATCAGTGCTTCAAATCAAGATTTGAATCTATTATTGGAAACGAACCGTTTCAGAAAAGATCTTTACTTCCGAATTAATACCATCATTATCAATACACCTCCTCTTCGAGAACGCAGAGAGGATATCCCTGAACTCATCCACTTTTTCTTCAAGGAATACGGTGAAAAAAATAAAATAAGTCTCCCTGAAATAACACCTAAAGCAATGCATCTCTTTTGCCGGTATCCTTGGCCGGGCAATATCAGAGAGCTTAGAAACGCGGTTATTTTCTCCCTGCTTTTGGGAAACAAGCGTTTCATTGATATCAATGATCTACCGGATAGCATCCGGCAATACTCTACACATGGCGGGATACCTAAGAAATCCGGAACCGTCTCAAGAATTGAACCACGAGATTTATCCGCCGAACAAATTAAAGAAGCATTATCGAAAACCGGGCAAAATATCTCTTGCGCTGCAATGGAATTAAATATCGGAAGACAAAGCTTATACCGATTAATGGAAAAATACGGCTATTTTAATAAAAATAAGGCCGATAAAAAGACGCTGACCCGCCGACAGGAAACCATATTGACTTTTATAAAAGAAAATTCCAGCGTTGATTTAAAAAAGCTGAGCACGTTATTTCCTGTTTCAAGGAAAAGCATACAACGCGATCTTCAATGTCTGTTGGGAAATAAAATGATCCTAAAAGAAAGAAACGGAATCACGGTTGAATACAGGATTGCATCTTCAAACCTTCCTTCCGGAAAATGATCCAAAAGGAATTTATCTTATGACTAAACAAATACACGTCGGTGATAGTGTACTATACCATTCTAACCAAGAAGTGGTCGGGGAATATGTCAGCCTGCTGGGCGAGCCGTTTTATTGTATTCGTCATTATGACCATATGGCCCCGTTCTTTATGAGTCTGGTCAGCAGTTCAGACTGTTGGATGTTTATTTCAAGCAGCGGCGGTTTATCGGCAGGGCGCGCCCATGCCGAATCCGCACTTTTTCCGTATTATACGGATGACAAAATCACCGAAAACGCTTCAAACACAGGGCCCCTATCGATACTGAAAGTGACTAAAGATGATGCCGTGTTTCTTTGGGAACCCTTTTCGGATTTTTATGCGGGTTTGTACAAGATCGAACGCAATTTGTATAAAAACAGTTTTGGTGACAAGCTCATTTTTGAAGAAATCAACCACCGTCTTGGGCTGACTTACCGCTATGCGTGGCGGACCAGCGATCGCTATGGATTTATCAAGACATCCTGGTTGATCAATCAGTCTGATAAATCATGTCAGGTGACGTTATTGGATGGTTTACAGAATATCTTGCCCTGTGGGGCAAGTTCTGCAATGCAAAATTCATTCAGTAATTTGTTGAATGCTTACAAACGCAATGAAGTCGAGCCGGAAACCAAACTGGGTATGTTTTCACTCAGTTCTACTATTACCGACCTCGCCGAACCGAGTGAGTCTTTACGAGCCACAACGGTCTGGTCGTTCGGGCTGGACCATTTTGACGTTTTACTAAGCACACGGCAGGTTGAATGCTTTAGACATGGCGGGGAGGTTTTTCCCGATGAAGATGTGCGTGGAACACGGGGTGCCTATCTGGTTCATGCAAACCTGGAACTGGCTTCGGGAAAGCAGGCAGCGTGGAGCGTGGTGGCGCAGGTTAACCAGGACGGGTTCCGCGTGGCAGAACTCCTTCGTGATTTAAAACAGGATGCGAGTGCGACCTTTGCAAGGGTTGAGCGGGATATTGCTTTGGGCACGGAAAAACTGGTGACTATCGTTGCCGGCGCAGACGGATTACAAATATCCAAAGAGCATTTGAGCACGGCCCATCATTTTTCAAATGTCTTGTTTAATACTATGCGTGGCGGTATATTCATCCGTCACTATACCGTGAAAAAGGCGGATTTGTTGGAATTCTTGACTGTACGTAACAAGGTTCTCTTTAGTCAACATCTCACCTTCATTGAAAATTTGCCCGATCAGTTTCAGAGCGATTCCTTGTTGGTGCATGCCGCAGCATCCGGGTCTGCTGATTTGCAGCGTTTGTGTTATGAATATCTGCCTCTTACTTTTGGGCGACGGCATGGAGATCCCAGCCGTCCCTGGAATCGTTTTTCCATTAATCTAAAGAAAGCGGATGGTACTCCCCGTCTCGATTACGAGGGAAACTGGCGTGATATCTTCCAAAATTGGGAGCCGCTGGCTTGGTCGTATCCGCAGTTTGCGGAGCAGATGGTGGTGAAATTCCTGAATGCCACTACGGCGGATGGCTATAATCCCTACCGTATCAGCCGGGACGGCATTGATTGGGAAGTTCCGGACCCTGGCAATCCTTGGGCCAATATAGGTTATTGGAGCGACCATCAGATTATTTATCTTGAAAAATTGATGGAGGTCTCAGCGCATTTTCATCCCGGCCAGTTGCAGAACTTACTTGACCGTCGCATTTTTAGCCATGTTGACGTCCCCTATCGTATCAAAGAATATGAAGCGATTCTACAGGATCCTTACAACACCATCACTTTTGATTACGTCTTGAATGAAAGCATCGGTGAGAGGGTGGCACGGTTGGGCACAGACGGTAAACTGGTTCAGGATGCCGATGGGCAGGTTTTTCATGTCAATATGAGTGAAAAATTGCTGGTTCTCTTGCTTGCCAAAATAGGCAACCTTGTTCCGGAAGGCGGCCTGTGGATGAATACGCAGCGCCCGGAATGGAACGATGCCAATAATGCCCTGGTCGGTAAAGGCCTCTCCGTCGTAACACTCGGTTACTTGTTGCGCTACATTACCTTCTGTCAGGCATTGGTAAAGGGAGCATGCTTATCGGACATTTTGATCACGCGTGAGATAAAGGCATGGTTGGATGCAACGCTCGATGTGTTGGAACAATTTCAGGATACGCTGCCGTTTGTTTTCAGCGATGAACAGCGCAGTGCAATGATAAATGCGCTTGGGCAGGTAAGCAGCGATTACCGCTGGAATTATTACCGCAACGGTTTCTCAGGGGAGTTTGTTTTGCTTGGAAAAGGCGATCTGCTCACTTTCTTTGCGCTGGCTCAGCGTTATGTTGAGCATAGCCTGCGTGCCAACCTGCGCGCGGATGGACTTTACCACGCCTATAATGTCATACATCTCCGCACCGGACAAACTGCGGTTGCCAACTTGTATGAGATGCTCGAAGGACAGGTTTCGATCCTGTCGTCCGGGTTGTTGACCAGTGAAGAGGCCCTTTCCTTGTTGCGGGCTTTGCGTGCCAGCCCTATGTATCGCGCCGATCAAAACAGTTATCTGCTTTATCCGGATCGGAATCTGGCAGGATTTTTAAAAAAGAACAGAGTTTCTGCCGAACAGGTGCAGGGGCTTGACTTGGTAACACGGCTGAACGAACTTGGCGACCGTTCTTTGTTGGCCAAAGATGTTGATGGAATATATCACTTCAACGGAACGTTCCGTAACGTTGAAGATGTCCGGCGTACATTACAAACCCTGGAAAAGAAGGAAGGCTTGACTGCATTGGTGGAAGCCGAGTCTGGGAAAATCCTCGACCTTTTTGAACAGGTTTTTAATCATCATTCTTTTACCGGACGCTCCGGAACATTTTTTGCCTATGAAGGCTTGGGAAGTATTTACTGGCACATGATTACCAAGCTGATGCTGGCAGTACAAGAAGTTTATTTGCATGCGTTGAAAAACAAGGCAAAGACAGAAGTCATTCAAGCTTTGTACAATGCTTATTACGACATCCGCGATGGACTGGGATTCAACAAAACACCCGACGTATATGGCGCTTTCCCAACGGACCCCTATTCTCACACGCCTGCCGGCCAGGGCGTCAAACAACCCGGTATGACCGGGCAGGTTAAAGAAGAAATCCTTACTCGCCGAGCCGAGTTGGGATTGTTTGTTGAACAAGGTCAACTTTATTTTCATCCGGGGCTTCTACGTGATCGGGAATTCTCCCACCAGCCGGAGACGTTTCACTATGTTGATTTGCAGGGGCAGTTCAGGATAATTGATTTGCCTGTCGGATCGCTTGCTTACACTTTTTGCCAGGTTCCCGTGGTTTATGTCCGCGCAGATGAAGCCCGGATCGAATTGGGCCTTGCCAACGGAACGTGTCAACAAATTTCCGGTTACAAATTAGATGACAACATGAGCCGACACATTTTCCGCCGCGATGGAACCGTGATTCGGATAACCGTTTTCCTGATTCAGCCAATTCCTCTTATTTCAATAAAATGATACGCCGGCTACAATTAAATTGTTCGGACTTAAGGGTTACAACGTACACCCCGCTCGGTTGATTAGCGGCATTCCAGACCACCCTGCTACTGCCGATGCTTTCGGACAAATCTGCAATCTGTTTTCCATTAACATTAAATATTCTTAGAGAAGCCCCATTTTTTTTTATCCGGGCATCAAGCCGTATGGTTGTTGAGGGATTAAATGGGTTTGGAGCCACCTTGAAAAAAGGAGAATTATTGACAAACGGTTTATAGGCAATTTTACTACCCTCTATAAGATCGTAATTGATAAATCTGACGCCCCCTTGTCCTGCACCGGCAGCATCATTTGAATAATCCCAGACAAAAGGAATACGGCCGTCCGGGCATTTTACAGGTACCCCCATCTGATAAAATCTTTCAGGCTGAGAGACTATCTCTTCCGCTTCGGACCAGCTGTTATTCCCCAACCTTTTCTTAAGATAAATACGATACCGTCCGGCTGAGCTGTCCGCCCATAAACAATACACATTATTTTCGCAAACAGTAACAGCCGCACGTCCGCCTAAGTCTGTATTCCAGATGCCATCTAAATAAGGATCGCCTTTAACCGTGGAGTCCGGGGAGTGATAGGTTCGAATCGCGGTTGTACCGACATCTTCTATGCTCCAGGTATCATTTTTAAGTACCGCGACTTGGACATTGCCCGTCGCACCGGTCATCGCAACAAATATTGTATCATAATCAATCCCTGTCACCACAATGCTATTTGCACCAACACCGGCACTGATAACACTAAATTTTGCCCAATTCTGAGGCACTCCATTCGTATCGGGAAAGGAATAAGACCATCCCAGTTTTCCAGATGATGCGGATATACTTTCCTTGCCGTTCCAGATAACGGCAACCCCGTTCTTATAGGGCACCGCAAAATAGGGGCCGTAATTATTGTTGTAAAAATCAATCACACGTTTGTTGCCGACCATTTGCCAGGTTTTTCCGCTATCACTGGAATATTTGGCATGCATTCCCTGTCCCCAAAAAAAGCCGCCATGATACCAAATCTGCCAAAGTTGGCCGGAAGGAAGTTCAACGGTCATGCCCGACTGACATTTGCTGGCACTGTCATCGACCATATAATGGGGCTCCAATTCCCAGGTGTTCCCATTATATTTCACCTTTCTGAACCAAAGGGGAGAAGCACGATTATCGTCACACTTGAAAAATCCGCCGCATAATATATCATTGTTAATAAAGCTGTGATTATAAATTACATTTTGTGTATTGGTTGTGTAACTCTTTGTTGTATTTACAAAAGGGTAGCCGACAAGAGCTGAAGGAATTGTTTCTGCCCAAATTTGGGTTGGTGAGAGGCTGGCGCCATTCAGTCCTTTCCAAGTCAGCCCCCCATCAAAAGTGGCTATTGCATGTTTCGTCAGTATGGAAACGGCAATTTTGTTTTCATCGACAGCAACGACACCATAACGGCAAACCGTATTATAAGCACCGAAACTCCCTCTGCCATAAAAACCCTGCATGCCGACATGGCGCATAAAAGGCATTTCAATAGGCCCAATCGTTTCAGAAAAAACACTTAATACGGACAATAAAATAAGAAAAGAAAGAACCTTTTTTGCCGGCCCTTTTTGTTGGTTTAACATGTGAACCTCTTCTTTAAGTACATTATGGGAACAATCATATCTGTAAATCGTCAAGTCAATGGACTAAAAAAGAGCGTATCACCCGTTCCTCTTTTTGAGTTTTCATCCGTATAAAATAGAGTCCTGTGCCGGCATGACGCATATCCACCCATCGTTGTTGAAGGCGGTTTT
>MGVN01000057.1:0-2852 GCA_001800515.1 Elusimicrobia bacterium RIFOXYB2_FULL_49_7
GGTCACAATGCGTTGCAAGAAGGGTCCATCCCTTTTTCCGAAGCCTATTCAGGGCCATCCGGTCACCATCGTAAAGACAGGCAATGCCGCCCAATGCGCCGGCACACGCACGAACGGTTTTAGGGTGATAAAAATCGGCGCACCCTTTTCCGGCCAGCACGGCCGTAAAACCGGCTGCCACAGCAGTACGAATAACAGCCCCCACATTTCCGGGATCCTGTACGGAATCCAGATAGACGACAGGCCCGTGAGCCGGCAAGACATCCCGCTTTAAACGGCACAGCAGGGCAAGACCCTGATGAGTCTTGGTGTCACTGATTTTTGAAAAGACCTTATCCGTCAAACGCTCTACGGGAAGCTGTCTTGAATCGCACTGCGCCACCAGTTCTCCGTATCGACGCCCTCCTTCTTCGGTAATGAAAAGCGCGTCGGCCGGATAATTAAAAGTCAGCAACTGAGCAACGACATCCGGTCCTTCTGCCAGAAAAAAGCCATGTTCCTCGCGGCCTTTCTTGTCTTGTAAGGAGGCCAGTATCTTCAGTGCAATCATTCTGTTTCCAGTTTTCGTTTCAAGGCAAAAAGCGCCCGGCTACGGTGGCTCAAACGGTTCTTGTCGGACGCCTGGATTTCCGCGAACGTAGCCTCATATCCTTCCGGCACAAACAAAGGATCATATCCGAACCCGCCGTTTCCGCGCATCTGTTGGATAATATGCCCTTCCACCGCACCCTCTGCGGTCAATACCGGCAGGCCGGGACGGTAAAGCGCCACCACGCACTGGAAGCGGCCGCGCCTATTGCCGTCTGGGACGTGGGCAAGATGTTGAAGTAACAAACGGTTGTTGTCCGCAGAATCGCCGCCGCTGTAACGCGCAGAATGGACCCCGGGAGCGCCGCCGAGCGCATCCACGCAGAGTCCGGAATCATCAGCCAAGGCAGCCAAACCGGTAAAGCGCCCCACGCCTTCCGCCTTTTTAATGGCATTCGCTTTAAAGGTGGTGCCGTCTTCCACACTCTCCGGCATATCCGGAAAATCCGCCTGCGTCAGCCATCGTATCGAATGACCCAGAAGGGTCCGAATCTCCTCAATTTTGTGCCGGTTACCGGTGGCCAAGACAAGGGTATCAGGAAAGCCCATGCTCCCTCCTGTATTCTTTGGCTTTTTTAAGGATATGTTTTTCAACATCCGACAGAGAATCCATCCCTTGTTCGGACACTTTTTTCAGGATAGGATCGATTTGTTCTTCGTAATAAAATCGTTTTTCCCGACGAACCTTTGCCTGTTGCTGAACCAATTTCAAATGACGACGGTTTCGGCGGGCGGACACCGCCATGTCAAGACGTCCCCCATATTTTAAATAGAGATAACCGAAAAGATAACCGGCCGCATGCGTGACATGGGCCAGGCCTGTGGGCAGCGAAAAAACGGTTCCCGTGACATCCAGGGCAATGGCCCCTATCATGACATAGCGTATGGGAAGAGGAATGATGAAGAAAAGCAGGACCGTGGCATCCGGATTGGAACGCCAGAAAAGAAAAAGGAGGGCACAAACCGCACCCGATGCGCCGACCACCACGGTCCGGCCGGACCAGGGCACAAAGGTCTGATGAAGCAGGGTCACGAGTCCGCAAAAAAGGGCGGCGGTAAAGAATAAAATCAAGGTACGGCGAGGTCCCTCCTGCGCTTCTACCGACGGCAGTGCAAAAAAAAGGACCAGCATATTGGCCAGGAGATGGAAAAAGCTGTTATGAATAAAAGCGTAGGTAAAAACCCGGTAAAAAAGAGTGGCATCTCCGGTCCGCATCAATCCCAACACGTTCTGAAGCGATGCAATACCGCTTCCCTCCAGAATCAAATTCAGCAAAAAAAGGACGCCGCAGAGCGCCATGATGGGAACGGCTGCTTGGGAACGGTTCATTTGAAGGAGGCGGTCATTAAGGGTTTTTCCGTTTAAGCGCCTCATACACCGGTGCCGGCAGAAAACCGCGGATATCACCATTAAATCGGGAAATGTCCTTGGTCAGAGAGGAGCTTAAAAAAATGTACTTTTCATTCGGCATGAGAAAGACGGTTTCCACATTGGAATTCAGATGACGGTTCATCATGGCCATCTGGAGCTCATATTCAAAGTCCGATACCGCACGCAGACCGCGAATAAAGATGGCCCGCTCCCTTTTTTTGACCATATTAACCAATAAGCCCGAATGAGGCCGTACCGACACCCCTCGGAAGGAACATACGCTCTCACGGACCAAATCGATCCGCTCTTCGAGCGTGAAAAGGCAGCGCTTTTGCGGATTGTCCCCCACCACCACCTCCACTCTGGTAAAAAGTTTCAGGGCACGCTGCAGGATATCAAGATGGCCGTTGGTAATGGGATCAAAGGTTCCCGGATAAATGACGCGTTTAACCATATCTTCGTCTCCTTATTCCCAGACAATGCCGGGTTCGGTCTTGAGATAAAAGGCAAAAGCGGAATCTCCGCATTCTCGATCATCCACCAACCTTGTTCCACCGACAACCGGGGGAAGGGTTTTGAAACCATGTTCAAGAATAAGCACCCCGTTCTGTCGAAGCAAGCCGGCCGCCGGCGACAATGCGCTCTTCGGATTATCTTCATAGGGCGGATCGAGAAAAATGATATCCCAACCATTTTCTTCCGTGAAATATTTGGCCACCGCATCGGCGGAGGCGCAGCGCACTTCACCTTCCGTTTCCGCTTGAAAGCGGACCAGTGTCTTAGCAATCGCAGCCGCCAATTCGGGGTCCCTTTCCAAAAAACCGACAAACCGGGCGCCTCGACTCAAGGCTTCGAGTCCCATGGCCCCACTGCCTGCGAAAATATCGAGAAA
>MGVN01000057.1:2886-6006 GCA_001800515.1 Elusimicrobia bacterium RIFOXYB2_FULL_49_7
GTGGTGGGACGAAAAGGGATATTTTTAGGAACCTCAAGCTTTCGCCCTTTGAACCTGCCGCAGGTGATATGCATAGCGCTAATTCTTAGCGAAAAGATAAAACTCAATGGCCGTGAGGACCTTGTCGCCTTTGGTTGAAGTAAGACTGATTCGCGGATAGCCTATCTGGAGATTGTCTTCATACATGGCGCGGATCCATTTCATGAGCGCACCGTACGGACATTCCAGCTGCAAAAGCAGTCGGTATTGACGATAAGCACCATAGGGTTCGACTTCGCCCCACTCCATCTTCTTGAAACCGGTGATGCCGGCCGCTTTACCGCATCGCATCATATCCGCCAGCACGGTCTTGGAGGAAGCGGGGACCGTCTCTTTTTCATTCCACGTATCCTCTTCATAAAAACGGTCGATGATATTGAAACTCAGAAACCCTTTGAGGGCGAAAAGAAGACGGGACTCCCCCATCTCGCGCCAAATATGAAGGGTATCTGCACTTAAGATAGCGTCCTGCCCTTTCAATATCTTTTGAAAAGCGTGCACGGATTTTGCGTCCGGAGACACCCCGAAAATAAAGAAATTGCCCTGATTGTCCAGCGTAATGGTATTGAATCCCATGCCGGGCTGAATACAGGCATTGAAAATATCGAAGGTGTTCTTGACAAAAAATCGTTCGTAAATTTTCTTTTCCGTATAGGAAAGGTTAGCGGGTGAACTGAGCCGGTGCAGAGATTCCACCTTAAAGCGACCGCCCTGAATATCCTCAACGATATCCTCGACCACGTCATACGGGGTCACCTCTTTTTTCAGGGGGACAATCTCCTTTTTTCGCATCACCTTCACGGCCACGGTCGTTTCGCGCGCACGATTGAGGAAAAGAAAGAGGCCGCCGCCGATAATCGCCAACAGCAGCAGAACCAGTACGATCTTCCAGGGAAAGGAGCGAGAGGAGACAACATGCTTTTTATACCGCCGGAGCAGGTCGATTCGAATCATGTGCCGACCCCTTCTTCCGGAAACCGGAGCGTCAGACCCGTCGCCACGGCAAACGCGGGCGCAAGCACATTCAGTTGTTTTTGAAGATCAGATGCGACTCCGATCACGGCAAAGGGATTGATTTTATCGGTATCCGGGCCCAGGGTTTCCAGCAATACCTTGGTCGCCTCTCCCTGGCCGGACAGATGCTCCCCGCACAGGCGCAGCGGCAGCGGTTCCCGTTTGTGATGGGTGAGCATGACCGTAATCCGTTCGTTGATACGTCTCGCGGAGCGCAGCGCGTGTTCTGCGGATCGAAAACTCAATCCGCTTACAATTTCGGAATCAATATAACGCCCGCTATCCAGAAGGCACAGCAATGCACGCTCTCCGGAGCAATCGACCAGCATAAAGGAACCGGTCGCGGCCTCTGGATGGCTGTAAAGAAAAACATTGGCCAACGCAAAAACATCCACATCACAGAGCCGCACATTCAGCTTGTTTTTCTTGAGCGCCGACAGAATGGGAGTCAGCCGTTTCGTCTCGGAAGCGACCACCAGATAACGAGCAGAAGGCACGCTGCCGCGCTCCTCGGATGGAGGATCGCTTTCGGTCGTAATCTCCTCCAGGTTTTCCTCGGCCCCGGCCTGTACCACGCCGGAAACCTCACCGGCCGCATCAGCGGGCAACGGATACCAGTCGATGTGAAGCTTCTGCTCGCCGGCCAACCCCTGTTGCTCGATTTCCCACTGGATCTGACCTTCAACATCGTTCTCCTCCGACACCAGTTGAAAGGTTCGGATAAAAGCGAATTCCGCGGGAATGGAAAGCACCACATTTCGTGTTTTTAAAGAGCCTTTATAATTCTTCACCATCTTTTTCAGCGTTTTTGTCAAGGCCGCTTCATTTTCAAGCAGTTCTATTTCAATGGGCTCGGCATGGGCCAAATCAATATGGTTCTTTGCCATATCGCGTTGCAGCAGCTTAAGCGACTTGGCGGATAACTCCAGGGCCAGGATATGAGTCTCTATTGGTTTTGACATAGTCTATTAAATTTCAATATAATAAAGGATTTTTTCAAGCTTTTTCTTGCCAATGCCTTTGACGTCAAGCAAATCCGCGCTTTTCCGGAAAATGGTTTTTTGGGTTCGTACCCGAACAATCTCTTCCGCCAGTTTCGGACCGATCCCGGGTAAACGGGTCAATTCGGTTGCCGTGGCACGGTTGATGTTGATTTTCTGGGTCGCCAAGGAAAGATGGCCCGCCTGGACGGACATTCCACTATCCGAGCAACTCGACGGTTCAAAGGGTTTAACCGTAAAAGCCTGTTCTTGAACCGCCAGGGACTGTTTTTGCGGAGTAAAAAAGAAGTTGGCCAAACCGCCGGCCAGCGCAAAAGCAGTTGCAAAGGCAATCATAATTATTTCCGTGCGCGTAAACAAGTCTCCGCCTTTCGGATATCGGAAGGAACGTCCACATTCACCGGATCATAGTCCACGGTGACGACATAAATGGGCAACCCTGCCTGCAAGGCTCGGAGCTGCTCCAGTTTTTCCAGGTGTTCAAGCGGCGATACGGCCAACGTGACAAAGCGTTTAAAGGCCGTCTTGTGGTAAAGATAAATGCCGATATGACGTAATGCTCCCTGCGGCCTCTTATCCTTGATGCGGCTGATGTCCGGAATAGGCGCTCTGGAAAAATAAAGGGCACGGCCCTGGTTGTCCAACACCACTTTAACCACGTTGGAATTGGTAAAATCAGCCGGCTGCCGAATGGGGGTAGCGGCAGTAATAATGGCGGGACCTTTGATTTGTTTGGCCAAATCGACCAGTTTTTTTAGAAGAACGGACGGAACAAAAGGTTCGTCCCCCTGAACGTTCATGATCCAATCATACTTCGTTTTTTTTAAAGCAAAGGCAATACGATCCGTACCGGTGGGCAGCTCGGGCGGAGTCATGACCGCCTTGCCGCCAACGGCTTTGACCGCCGCGGCAATCCGTTGATCATCCGTGGCGACCACAATGTCATCGAACACCTTGGCCCGCTTGACCTGCTCGTAGACGCGCACGATCATCGCTTTGCCGCCGATAAGCGCCAACGGTTTTCCCGGAAAACGGGTCGAGGCATAGCGTGCGGGAATGGCGGCAA
>MGVN01000057.1:6013-14938 GCA_001800515.1 Elusimicrobia bacterium RIFOXYB2_FULL_49_7
CATCCGATCACCTTGGGAACCAGGAAATGGCTCTGGTCCGTCTGGGGTGCGTTCTTCAGGATATCCAGCACATCCGAATGGGATTCCGCCTTGTCTTCCCGTAGATGCGGGGTGACCGTAAACGCATGTTCGCGCGGAGACAATCCGGTCACATCCGCTTTGCTTAACGTATCCATGTAGGATAAAATATCGGACAACTCCTTGCGATATCGCTCGATCTCCTGATCCGAAAGGGAAAGTCTTGAAAGTTTCGCAATATGGATTACCTGGTCCGTTGAAATTTCCATTCGATTATCCTCCGACTATCTCCAATTTCGCATATTTCACCATCACCTTTTTGACCGCATCGTTCTGGAATTTAATGGTCGCCTTCATGTTGTCCGCCAAGCCGGATACCATGACCACGGTCCCTTTGCCCCAAATAGGGTGTTGTACCTTCATCCCGTTCCGGAGCAAACCATCCTCCTGGGAAAAATGCTCATAGGAAGGCATGGCTTGCCGGTTTTCCCGAACCTCGTTAAAAAGCGGGGCTGCCGCAGGTTTGTCCCGCAGTGCAAAAGAGGTGCTTCCACCTGTTCGATCAATACGCCGAATGCAATGTTCCGGCAGTTCATCCAAAAAGGGCGAAGGAAAGGCCGAGGTCGTGGTACCGAAACGGCGCCGGGTGGCCGCATGCGTGAGCATGGCCCATTTTCGGGCACGCGTGATACCCACGTAAAAAAGACGGCGTTCCTCTTCCAGCCCACCCTCCTCTTCTGCGCGAGAGATGGGAAAAAGGCCGTCCTCCATACCGGTAATAAAGACATAATCGAATTCCAACCCCTTGCCCGCATGAAGGGTCATGAGGGTCACTTGCTCTCCGGTATCGTTTTTCACTGCATCCATATCGGTCAATAAGGCCACTTCCTGGAGAAAACTCTCGAGTGTCGGAGAATCGTTTCGTTCAACATATTCTCCCACCGCATTGATAAATTCACTGACATTGTCCAGCCTCTCACCGGCCTGTTCCTCTTCCGATTCCTCCAGGTATTTAAGATACCCGCTCTGTTCCGCCACGAATTGGACAAAAGAGACCAGATCCGTCTCCTGACGTTGCGCAGACAACGCAAGGCAGAGGTTGTGAAAGACGGAAAAGGCGGTTCGTTCGCGCGCCGTAAACTCCAATGCCTCTTCCAAGCGGCTTAAGGCTTCAAAGGGGCCGATTTGAAGACGGGCCGCAAATTCACACAAGGAGGCGTAAGCCTTGTCGCCGATGCCCCGTTTGGGCAGATTGATGATACGCGCCAGACTCACCTCATCCGCCGGATTGACCAAAAGCCTGAGATAGGCCAACACATCCTTGATTTCCTTGCGTTCGTAAAAGCGCAGTCCGCCGACAATGACATAGGGAATGCCGGCATTGCGCAGTTCATCCTCCAGCGTGCGGGATTGAGCGTTCGTGCGGTAAAAAATCACGGTACTCTTGGGGCCACGGGTCCGGATGCGGCGTGTCACTTCACGCGCCTCTTCCAGATCATTGTACAGATAATGCACTTCCAGCTTGTCGCCGCGCTCCCCTTCGGTCCAGAGGGTCTTGGGCTTTCGGGCTTTATTGCGGCTGATGACCGCATTCGCGGCGTCAAGAATAGTGGCGGTGGAACGGTAATTCTGTTCCAACCGAACGGTTTTAGCGTCCGGAAAAGCCTTTTCAAATTCCAGGATATTACGCAAATCGGCCCCGCGCCAACTGTAAATGGATTGATCGTCGTCTCCCACGACGGTGATATTGCGATGCTTGTTCGAGAGCTGCCGGACCAGTTCATACTGAACCCTGTTCGTGTCCTGATATTCGTCGACCAGCAGGTATTGGACCTTCTCCTGGTATTTGTCGCGTAACAAATCGTTTTTCGTGATCATTTCCAGCGCCTCGATGAGCAGATCGTCAAAATCCATGCCGTTGCTCTTGCGTTTCTTCATTTCATAGCGACGATAAATCGAGGCGAACTGCTCGTCAAAGACATTCCCAATCTGTAAATCAAAACGTTCCGGTGTGATGAGCCGGTTTTTCAGACCCGAGATACGCCCCGCAACATCGCCCGGGGAAAAGGATCGGCTATCCGACAGATTCAGATCGTCCAGTACCCCTTTAATGATTTTCTTCTGGTCATCCGTATCGTAAATGGTGAAGTTACCGCCCATCACCTTTTCGATGCGGAGCAGCCGCGCACAAATGGAATGGAAGGTGCCGACGAGAAGTCCCCGGACCGGCAATCGGATAAGCCGCTCGATACGGTCGGCCATTTCCCGGGCCGCCTTATTGGTAAAGGTCAGCGCCATGATGCGGTAGGGAGACACCCCATGGTCGAAAATCAAGCTGGCGACCTTGTAGGTGATGACGCGTGTCTTGCCGGAGCCGGCGCCGGACAGCACCAGGAGAGGTCCGTGGAGCGTGGTCACCGCTTCGCGTTGCGGCGCATTCAGTCCGGTTAAATCCATCTCATTCCCTGCCCGAAACTGCAAGGACCTGCTCCAGCGTCGTAATACCTTCCAGCGCTTTTCGAAAACCATCCATGCGGAGAGTATGCAATCCCTTCTGGAGGGCCAAACGGCGTAATTCATCCGATGAGAGACCGGTGGCAATGCCATTCCGAAGCGATTCATCCGGTACAAAGAGTTCGAATAAACCGATGCGTCCCTGATAACCGGAGAAAGCGCATTTCTGACAACCCCGACCGCGGAAAAAGGTGGTATTGGGCCGTAAGCGAAGGGATTCCAGGAGCTCCGAGGAGGGATGATAGGCTTCCCGGCATTCCACGCAAATGCGACGTACCAGTTTCTGGGAAAGTACGCCGGAAAGGCCCATGCCCAAAGTCAGCGGCTCCACCCCCATCTCTCTAAGGAGCGAATATATCGACGTGGCATCCGAAGCATGAACCCCGGATAAAATACGACGACCATTCAAGGCGGCCTGAAAAATAAGAGCCGCGGTCTCATCATCCTCTATCTCACTCACCATCACCACATCCGCATCATCCATGAGGACCGAATGAAGCCCTTTTCCGAAAGAATATCCTCTGGCTGAATCAACCTGAGTCTGAGCCACCCCGTCCAAAAAGGTGTCGATATTTTTCTCAATCGTAGCGATACTCAAATTGTTGTCTCCCAAAATCCGGAGGGAGGCATACAGCGTGGTGGTCATTCCGCTATCCATGGGTCCGGAAATCAAAACAATCCCTTGTTTCTGTAAAAGAAGATTTTCATACTGCTGTTGAACGGCGCTATAAAAGCCGAGATCCTCCAACCGTTCGAGACTGGCATCACGGTTCAGGAGTTTGATGGTCATCTTTTCACGCTGCTTATCGAAACCGACCAGCACCGGAAAGGTGGACAGCTTGACCGCCGCCTCCTTATTGACCGCCCGATGGGTAAAATAGCCGTTCTGTATAACGTGACGTTCCTCCACCTTCAGATGCGCCATTGTCTTGAGCGTGTCCACCACTTCCTCCTGAAGGGCCGGAGGAACGGGCGTCAAGCGCTGCAACGCACCGTCGATACGGAGACGCACGGACAATCCCTCTTGCACGGGTTCCAGATGCACAAAACTGGCCCCCTCCAGAAGCGCTTGTCCCAGAATGAGATCCACCAGTTTGCGCGCCTCGCTTTTATGGGCTTCACGTTGAATCGTCCCGGGACGATTTTCCGCGGGCTTGACATATCGCTTTGGATCCGGATAGGCTTTGTCCAGAGCAATCTTGAAATTCTCAGAAGTGATATAAGCCGGCTCCACCGGATGGTTCACTTTGGCTTCCACCTCTTTAACGATTCGGTTATTGAACGGTTCGTGGAAAGCAACCACCAAATGGGGACCGGCCATGCAGAGCGGCACGGCCTTAAAGGAAGCGGCTTCGGTACGCGTTAACAGGTCCACCAGATCCTTCTTGAACAGCATCTGCTCGGGTTCCACGACCTTCACGTCGAATTGAGTGCTTAACGCATCGAAAAGCTGCTGCGGTGAAAGCATTTCCTTTTCCACCAGGATTTCCCCCAGCAACCGGCCCGATTCCTGCTGCAGGCGCAGTGTTTCGTTCAGCTGTTCCAACGTCAATCGGCCGCTTTCCAGGAGAATTTCGCCTATCTTCCGGCTCTGCGCCTTGTCCAGTTCCTCGGCCAACACTTTTTCGAGTGTAACATAATCGATGAGACCGAGATGAATGAGCGATGAGCCCAGCGACGCACCGCTTTTCTTTTGATGCATCAGACCTTGGGTCAACTGGTCCAGATTAATCAGTCCCCGCTCCAGGAGGATCTCCCCGACTTTCTTCAGAGGTCGACGTCTCATACTCAAAGACTCCTTTCTGCCGGAGAGCCTGCACTTCCGGATACGGTCTCATTGGTCCGCGCCAGTTTTTGCGCCAATATCTTGGACAGGTAAATGCCGTAATGAGGGTATCGCTTGATGACCGACACAAAAGCCTGCTTTGATATCTTGACCAAAAGGCCTTCCTGTTCGGTCGTGACTCTGGCACTGCGACGATGATTCATCAGAAAGGACATCTCTCCCATGAAAATATCGGCCGGCGTCAGGGTCCCCACACGGTGATCGTTCCGGAAGACACCGTATCGTCCGGAGGCGATGAAAAAAAGATGATCACTCTCCTCATTCTCCTTGAAAACAACCTGTCCTGACGCAAAAGACAATTTTTCTTCATTCACGAATCCGACGGGAATCCCTCGCCGCTGACGTCCGGAATGTTCCAGCGTAAAAACAGCCTCATTGCCCATCTCGTTATAAGTGAGATTGCTGGCAAAATGGCGGGCCATCAGAATACCCCGGCCGTGAAGACGAAAAATACCCGACCCATCCACCGGGTTTCTGACATTCGCCCAATCAAAACCGGCACCCTCATCCTGAATCCGGTACACCGACCGTTCCGGGGTGATGGCATAATGGACACGAACCCTTTTGGGGGCTACCGCCGGGTGCGCACATTTTTGCTCGATCAGATCGCCGATATCCCTTCCGGCACCGAGAAAATCGCTTTTTTCCTGAAACGTGATTCCGCAATTACCATGTTCTATCCCGTTCATGATTAGTTCGACGAGACTGATATAAAGGGCGTTCTTTCCCTTGCGATCAACATAGCCGTTGTTAAACAGGTGAATGGCCAACAAGCTGGCATAACAACCCACCGCATAAGGACTGTTCTCAATCTCAAAGGTGCCGGTCATATTTTCCAGAAGATGCGAAGCAAGATCCCGTTGGAAGATAATCTGCCGGTTTTCCTCGACAATACGGATGGATTTAAGCAAGGAAGAAGTGATATGGCCATATTCCACAAGATTGACAAGGTTCATGTCCGGCACTCTTTCCAAAAGCTCTTCTTCAATATCGGACCCGCCGTCAAACAAGCCGATGATGGCAAAACTGTTCAACCAGGGATCTTTTTGAATATGCCGGTAAATGACATCCAAAATACCATTCTTATTCGATAAATCAATGATGACAATCTCGGGCATGTCATAGCTTAAAAAAGCAAGCGCTTCTTCCGGATCGTAGATGAATTTGAAATTATATGGAGACTTGTCCTTCAAGATCTCTCTGGAGACCCTTTTTAAACAATTCTCCCCGCAGTTTAGAATGCCGATAATGCTCATAATAAATTGTCAGTAAAAGAATTATAACTTTTTTACAATTCCCATGTCAAAGATTTCATGCTCAAAATATAAATTATTGAAATGGTTTTCTTCATTTGACACAATTCACTGTATTTGTTATCTTTACGTTTTATGAACCGTTTTACTTACCCCTTTCGATATCATTTTAAAAAATGGTCAATTATACTGGATACCTTTCTCTTCAGTCGTCAAATCCGGCAAGCCTATCCCCTTCATCCGGCCCTGGCACATACCTTTGCACTGTCCAGGATGGTAACCGCCCATCCTTTTCTCACTCTGCTGCTGCCCCTTGTCACGATTCTTTTCTCGTGGTTGTTGCTGGCAGTCCCTTTCCGCGCCCCCTCATTGGACGCCTTATTTTCCAGGTCTCATTCTGCAAGAACCCTTGCCCCTAAAGCGGTGCCGATACTGCAAGCGCTGCCGAAAAAAATCTCCTCCTCTGAGGAAAGAAAGTCAACGAACCGGCAATCACTCTACATCCTTGTGGCGGACAAGACCGCTAAATTGTTGCGGGTCATCCGCTTCTATGATGACAATGATTTTGATACAATTAAAATCTATCCCATGGCCATCGGCACCAACTGGGGCCGCAAGGAAAAGGCGGGTGATCTGAAGACCCCGGAAGGCTTTTATTGGCTTGTCAACATCTTTGAAGATCGCGAATTGCCGCCCATTTATGGAGTTCGAGCCTTTGTCACCAACTACCCGAACGAACAGGATCTGCGGGACGGGCGGACCGGTACCGGCATCTGGATTCACGGTGTGGAGCCGGGCAAGGCTCCGGATAAGACCAAAGGCTGCCTTGAAATCGCCAACGAAAATCTGAAGGATATTTCCAATTTCATCGGTATCGGCACGCCGCTCCTGATTTGCGAAAAGGTTTTCGACATATCGGATTCCATCCATAAATACTTCCGCTTTAACGAATTATTGCCTGAACGAGAAACGGTCCTGACCCGCAGTCGAAGCGAACAGGAATTGCTGCAAAATTTCGTGGAAAAATGGCGGGTGGCCTGGGAATCACGGGACATCGACCAATACACATCACTTTACAACCCGCTCTACAAGCAGGACGGCATGGACTTTGAACAATGGAAGCGTTATAAAGAAGCCATTTTCCGGAATTCCCAAAGTATCAGTGTTTCCGTCTCCGGCCTCAAGATTCAAAAGAAATCGGGAGATACGGCCTTCATTCGTTTTCTTCAGGATTATGAATCCGGAACCTATAAGACCCAAAGTCAAAAAGAACTCATACTGACCCGTTCCAACGGGGAATGGCGGATTGCCCAGGAAAACAAGATTACCGAGAATTAAGGGAGCGAACATGGACAAAAACAAAGATATCAAACTGGACGAATCCGAGGAGATCGTTGAACAAAGCGGAAGTCTGACCGCTCTTATCGACGCCGCCGCACAAAAAAAAGTGGAGGTGGACGCTGCCCTGCGCCTGCTGAACGAACGGCTTGCCGAAATCAAGGTGACCGCAGAACGTTCTGAGACGCAAACGGCCCGCATGGAATCCACAACCGCTCAGGCCGAAGCGGCTTCCGAAGCCATCCGAAAACTACTCGAAGGGGAACAAGCCCCTGAACGGCTGCGCGCAAACCTCGAAGAACTCCGCAGTGAACTCACGGGCCTCTCCAAAAAGGTTGAAAAAACATGCGACCGCTCCCGTGAAATTGAAGGCCTGGAAAAACGACTCACGGATATGGTCGCCAATCTGGATCCCCAATCAGAACGCTTCAAAGACGATCTGAAGATCATCGTGGATTTGGATCGTAAGGTGACCGCCTCCGCCCATGCCCTGGAACAATCCATGGAGGAACAAAACCGTCTCCGTGCCCGTATCGACGAAATTTTCGCCGCCGTCGGCAAACTAAACAACCTCTCCGCTGATATGGCCGAGACCGTGGAACGTTTCAACCGAGAACGGGAGGTTTATCAACTCACCAAGCAGAAGGTGGATACCCTCAATCTTCTGGCCGAGCACGTCTCCACCAAAATCCGCAATCTTGAGAAACAACGGACCATCGTAGAACGCGCCAATCAGCAAAGCGGCAAACTGACCCTTCTGTTTTGGGACATGGAAATCAAGATTAAGGAGCTCAAGGAGCAAAATACGCTCATCAAAACCTCCGAAAAAAAGATCGATCAACTTGAAACGCTCTTAGAAAAAGTCAGCAGCGGTATAGAGGACGTGCGCCGTTTCCAGAAGTTTATGAAGGAAGCGGCCCTCCAAATATCCTCCATGGAAAATGTGGCCCGCGAAATGGAGAAAAAACTGACCCTATTCACCCAGAACCGCTCGCTCATCGACGACGCATCCGAAAAGGCGCACGAGGTCTATGCCATGACCAAGAACGCCGATGCATTGATGAATACGCTGTCGAAGCAAATCAAGTGGATGCAGAACTCGGTGGAACAGATCAGCGGATATGAAAAACTCATTGAAAACATCCGTTCCAAGATCGAGGAGGTTCAGAACGAGTGGAGCATTGTGGACTCCCTGGAGGAACGTATCAGCCGGCTGAATGTCAAATCCTCTGATCTCGAAAGCGAAGTCGAGAACCTGACCAGTGAGCAGGGCAAACTCAAGACCTTCCATGAGAAAATCGACGAGTTCAAGATCATCACGGAAGACATTGCCGCCAAAATCGAAGGGCTCTACGGCCACCGTAACCAGATTAAGGAGATCGAGCAAAAGGTAATCGAGATCAACACCCGTATCGGTGAAACCAACAAACGCATCGAAGAAGTACTCATCCAGGAAGGGAATATCAACAAGGTGGCGGAACGTCTCCGCAGCCTGGAAGGTCTCTCCGTTCAGTTGACGGAACGGGTGGAACATCTCTCCCGTAAAACCGCCTTTGTGGATGAAGTGGACCGCAAGATCAAGGATTTGAACCAGCTGGTCGGCGAAATCGACAACCGAATGACCATTCAACTCCAACGAAAGTCGCTTATCGACAAGACCGAGAAACGGCTCGATCAACTGAACCTGCTGTATGAAGACGTCTCCCTCAAGGCGGAAAACTTAGGCAAGTTCGATGAAACGATGCAAAAGATCAATCTAAAGGTCGATTCACTCAATCAGGCGACAACGGCCGTGGATCAAAAGCTTATTTCCATCAACCAGGAATCCAAACGGCTTCTGGATGAGGAAGCACGCCTCCGAAAATTCGGTGAAGAAATCGACCGTGTTTACAAGAATTCCGAACGTACGGTGTCGGTCTTCAACGAGGACGCGTTGAAAATGAGCGACCAGCTTGA
>MGVN01000057.1:14995-19097 GCA_001800515.1 Elusimicrobia bacterium RIFOXYB2_FULL_49_7
TCGGAAAAAACAGGGATATCATCTCCAATGCGGAAAAGGAGATGAAGAAGTCCTTCGCCCTTGCCGATGCTCTGGAACAGCGCATCGAAACACTCAAACGGAAAAAATCGGTCATCGAGAACGTGGAAAGCAAGACGGAAAACCTGAAGACCAGCTTGGTGGATTTAGAGACCCGCATGGCCACTATCCTGCAGGGCAAGAGCGATATCGAAGCGGTTCAGAAGGAAATCGCCCAACTCTACCGTCTCATGGATAAATCCAAAGAGGAAATCGACTTCATTACCCGCAAAGAGGGGGAAATCCGGAAGGTGGAGGAACGGGTCAGCGCCATCGCCGAACTCACCCGCGATATTGACGATAAGATGAACGATCTGCGTGCCAAGGAAAAGCACATTCGGACGGCTGAGGAACGTATCAAGGAACTCAATCTTCTGGTGGAAGATATCAAGGTTCAAATTAAGAACCTGGCCTCCGAAGAGGACTTGGTGCGCAAAGCAAACGAGAACGTAGCCAACCTCTCTTATCTTTTATCCGAAGCGGACAGTAAAATCAGCGATCTGCGTAAAGAAGGCCTGAAATAAACCGGTTTCAACCCTCAAATGGACGGCCCTGTAGAAGACATCCACCTCGCGCATGCCGCAGAATTCTTTCTGAAGCAGATCGCACACCACAACGACGCGCTTGATCTTTCCCTTATCCGGCGAGCCTTCGAATTCGCCGCCAATGCTCACAAAAATCAATACCGTCAATCCGGGGAGCCTTTTCAGGTACATGCCGTAGAAGTGGCCAAAATACTGGCGGAACTCCGCATGGATACCTTTACCGTCTGCGCCGGACTGCTTCATGACGTACTGGAAGATACGACCGTAACGCATGGTATCTTGTCTGCGGAATTCAACGAAACCATTGCAGAACTGGTTGAAGGCGTGACCAAAATCAGCCATATCCCCCTGAAGAATACGGAAGAGGTTCAAATTGAAACCTACCGTAAGATGCTGGTTTCCACGGCCAAGGACGTGCGGGTCATCATTATTAAACTGGCCGACCGCCTCCATAATCTCCGGACCATCCGTTACCTGAATGCGGCTAAAATCGACCGCATCGCCCATGAATCCCTCAATGTTTACGTGCCGTTAGCTCACCGGCTGGGCATGGCCAAGATGCGCTGGGAGATGGAGGATATCATCTTCAAACATCTCCATCCGGCCGACTACGAACGACTGCTGAATAAGGTTGTCGAAACGCGCAGCGACCGGGAAAAGGAAATCGAGCATGTCCGTGCCCTGCTGACCGATTTGGTCCATAAAAACAACATCACCGCACGCATCGTCGGCCGCCCCAAACATCTGTACAGCATTTTTAAGAAGATGAGTTCCGGAAAATCGTTTGAGGATATCTACGATCTGTTCGCCATCCGCATCGTTACGGAAGAGGTTCTGGACTGCTATAAGATCCTCGGTATCGTCCATACGACATGGATACCCCTTCAACACCGATTCAAAGACTACATCGCCACTCCGAAGAGCAACATGTACCAATCCCTGCATACCGCGGTCATCGGTCCCCAAGGACGCACCCTGGAGGTTCAGATGCGCACCGAGGAAATGGATCGTATCGCCGAGGAAGGCGTGGCCGCTCATTGGGTTTATAAGGAAGAGACGGGCCATTCCGAACGGGTCAAATGGCTGAAAGAATTGTCCGATCTTCCACGGGATCTGACCAATCATGATCAGTTCATGGAATTCTTCAAAATCGATCTTTTTCAATCTGAAATCTTTGTTTTTACGCCTAAAGGGGATCTCATCCAGCTGCCCAAAGGCTCCACGGTCCTCGACTTCTCCTTTGCCCTCCATACGGACCTGGGATACCAATGTGTGGCCGGCAAGATTGACGGCAAAGCCTATCCCATCAACACCGTCTTAAAAAGCGGTGTTACCATCGAGATCATCAAGGCCAAGTTCCAGACCCCTTCCCCAAGCTGGTTGAACTGGGTAAAAACCAGCAAAGCCAAGCGGGATATCCGCTACTGGCTCAAACAAAAATCCTTCCAACACACCGTGGCGCTCGGAAAGGAGCTGTTCGAACGGGAAGTGATGAAACTCCATATCGAAGAAAACATCACGGAAAAACTTCAACGCCTTTTTCCTCATTATAAAATGGAGGATATGGATCAATTCTATCATGCCATGGGAAACGGGGATATTCCCATTCTAACCGTATTGGATCGTCTCTTTCCGGAAAAGCACTTATTCAAGTCCAAAAACCCCTCTTTTCTCCGCAAGCTGGTCACTCGGAAACGCAAGTCCGCCAGTCAGTCGGGTCTGGTATTAAACAGCACCGAGGGCCTCCCTATTTATTTCGGCAAATGCTGCCAACCCTTACCCGGAGACAAGATAACCGGTTACCTGATTAAGAGCAAAGGGGTTGAGATCCACCGCAATACCTGCACCAGCGGCATGATGCTCATGGAAAAAGATTCTCAGCAGGTGCATATCGGCTGGGATCCCTCGGTTGCCCTTAATTATAAAATCAAGCTTCAAGTGATCGCTTATTCGGGACGCTATCTACTATCGGACATCACCCGCGCTTTCTCCGACACCCTCACCACGATTTTACATGCCCACGTCAAACAAATCGGGACACTCGCTTATCATACCTTTCTGGTCGAATTATCCAACCGGCATCATCTGAACAAAGTGGTTCGAGAACTTCGGCGTATCCGTGAAATTCGTAAGATATCTCGGGAAATGATTTTCAAGGAGGATGTTTATGAAGACTAAAAAAACGGTTTCGCCCCCCATCGGCCCCATCAATTCTTATGTCACCAACCGGCTCTATAATCTGCGCATGCGGGATATTTATTATTCGGAGGTGGAAACCCAATTCACATCGTTCAATACCGCTCTGCAATCCGATCCCTTGAGCCCCGATTTTGTCTGTCTCTACAACGCCTGTGATGCGGTGGACACGGCATACCGTTACGCCAAACAGGCCATTTTCGGACTCTCCCCCCAAAAGGTGAGACATGCTGCCGAGGGCCTGGAACAGGACGCTACGCTCCCCTTTCTCCAGGAGGAATTTCTTTTTATTCACCTGTTGGAGGAACTTCACAGCTCCTGCCGTTACCTGATCAACCGGTTCGTTACCATCAAAAGCTTTCTCCAATATCGCACCTATATCGATTCCTTGCCCAAAAACAAGGAGACGCGAAACGGATTCATCACCAAGATTCTCTCGTTTGTCGAGGAAAATCGAAAAGCCGAAGAAAATGAAATCAAACATTTAGCGGATTTGGCCATGAAACGCATCCAACTCGCCAACCGTATCTTCGCCATCGTCCGATCCATGGAAAATCTTCAGAAGGATGCACTATGACATTTATTGACAAGCTGCGTAAAGCTTCAGCCGACAACCGTTCCCTGCTTTGTGTGGGATTGGATTTTGATCCGGAAAAGACGCCCCCTCCTTTCCGGGATGATCCCGCAGCCTATAACAAGCTCATCATTGATGCCACCCAAGACTTGGTATGCGCCTATAAACCGAATGCCGCCTTTTACGAAGGTTTAGGGAGAAAAGGGCTGGACGCCCTCTCTGCCACCCTGTCCTATATTCCCTCGCATATTCCGGTCATCCTGGACGCCAAACGGGGCGATATCGGCAATACTTCCGCTCAATACGCCCGAGCGGTATTTGAAGAGATGGGCGCGGATGCGGTGACCGTTTCACCCTACATGGGCGAGGATTCGGTCTCTCCCTTTCTTCAATTCGCCGGCAAAGGGGTTTTTGTCCTTTGCCTTACCTCGAACCCTGGTTCCAAAGACTTCCAGAGATTGAAATGCGGAAATGAATATATCTATCTTCATGTGGCCAGGAAATGTGTGGAATGGGCTGCACGGTATCCTGCGGATCTCGGACTGGTGGTCGGCGCAACACAGGAGGAAATAGCCGAAATTCGCAGCCTATGCCTCCTTCCCTTCCTGGTACCGGGTGTCGGCTCACAGGGAGGCGATCTGGGCCGTGCCGTTCGGGAAGGCAACCGGAATGGTGCGTTGGCCGTCATCAATGCTTCGCGCAGCATCATCTACCCCAGCGGCAGCGGAGA
>MGVN01000058.1:0-244 GCA_001800515.1 Elusimicrobia bacterium RIFOXYB2_FULL_49_7
ATTTTCGGCTGCGGTGATAGGACTATCATGGGCAACGAGTACAACCAAAGGCGAATCTGAAGAATGGTTTGCTTCGACCTGGACGTTTGCCAAACAGATACTGCCGCTGCTGTTTTTCGGCGTTATCGTTGCGGGTGCCTTGCTTGGCAGACCTGGTCACGAAGGCTTGATACCATCGGAGTGGGTAGCAAGAGCTGTAGGCGGCAATTCTCTGTGGGCAAATCTGTTTGCCTCTGTCACCGGA
>MGVN01000058.1:301-12980 GCA_001800515.1 Elusimicrobia bacterium RIFOXYB2_FULL_49_7
AGCGGTATGGGCAAAGGGCCCGCCTTGACCCTGCTTCTGGCCGGACCGGCGCTGTCGCTCCAAAGCATGCTGGTATTGAACTCCATCATGGGCTGGAAGAAGACGGCGACCTATATGTCTTTGGTCATCGTCATGGCCACGCTGACAGGGTTGATTTACGGAAATTATTTCTAAACAGGAGGTCTGGATGAAAAAGCTGCAAATTCTGGGCACCGGATGCCCCAAATGCAAAAAGTTGGCGGAAGCCACGGAACAGGCCGCCAAGGCGCTGGGTATCGAATACGAACTCATCAAGGTGACGGACATCAACGAAATCATGAAATTCAACGTGATGATGACGCCGGCCCTGGCCGTTGACGGCGAGGTCAAGGTGGTGGGCAGGGTGCCGAATCCTGATGAAATCAAGAAACTAATCACAAACTAAGGAGGCATCTTATGGCTACCTGCAATTGCGCACAGGCGCCCAAGCTGATTTTCCCCTGTTCCGGCGCTTCGGATGTCGGCGAACTTTCGGATCGCGCGGCCCGCAAGCTGAGCCACAAAGGAGTGGGCAACATGTACTGCCTCGCCGGCATCGGCGGCGGAGTGGGCGCCATGATAGAATCCACGAAGGCCGCCTCCGGTGTGCTGGCCATTGACGGATGCACTGTCCATTGTACGCGGAAAACACTTGAAAAAGCGGGGATAAAGGACTTCACCCATGTTGAAATAACGGCGAACGGTTATAAGAAAGGGTCAAGTCCTGTCACGGAAGAAAGCATCGCCAAGGTGGCAGAGCTATCGGAAAAACTGTTTTCCGGAAAAGGAGGCTGCTGTGGATAATAAGCCGAAAACATGGGTCAAATATTCCTTGCTGATCATCACGATTCTGGTGATGGGGACATGGACTGTTTCGACCTTTGGAAAAACATCTCCTTCAAAAAAAGAAAACACCCCGCCCAAGCCCGTCGCCGGTGCCACCCAGACAAAAACCGCCGCATCCGATACGTCGGCCAAACAGGAGGCGCGCCAGCTCGTGGTTTATTATTTCATGACCACCTATCGTTGCCGGTCCTGTATTTTCATCGAAGGGACCACGCGCAAGGCCATGGACGAATACTTCGCGAACGAGCAAAATAGCGGACGGATGGTCTTTAAAATGGTCAATGTTGACGAACCACAGAACAGGCATTTCATCGACGAATACGGGCTCTATACCAAGACCGTTATCGTCTCGGACATTAAAAACGGAAAACAGGCGGAATGGAAGAACCTGGACCAGGTCTGGAACCTGATCGGCCGGGAGGACGAGTTCAAGGCCTATATCGCCAAAGAAGTCAGGGCGTATCTCGGGTCATAATTATGGACACCTTTCTTTTCAGTCTCGGCGCGGCGTTCTGGCTTGGGGTGACCACCTCCATCAGCCCCTGCCCCCTTGCCGCCAACATCGCCGCCATTTCCTATGTGGGACGGCGGGCGGGCAGCGTGCGCAGCATCCTTTCCGCGGGGTTGCTCTATACGCTTGGCCGGATGATTACCTATCTAATCGTGGGCTTCGTCGTCACCAAGAGCCTGCTCTCCATTCCGCACGTTTCCATGTTTCTCCAGACCAACATGAACAAAATACTCGGGCCGCTGCTGATTGTGGTGGCCCTGGTCCTTTTCGGCCTGGTGGATTTCAGCACCGGCGGAGGAGGCATGTCCGAACGGATACGGAAACGGGTCGATAAGGCGGGGATATGGGGCGCATTGATTCTAGGTTTAATCTTTGCGCTGACCTTCTGCCCGGTCTCCGCCGCCCTCTTTTTCGGCAGCCTCATTCCCATTGCCGTTCGTCACTCCTCCACGGTCCTGGTTCCGTCCGTTTACGGCATCGGGACCGCCATTCCAGTCCTGGTTTTCGCCGTGGTCATGGCAATCAGCGTCCAGGCCGTGGGAAAGGTATTTACCCGGCTGACGGCCATCGAACTCTGGATAAGGCGCGTGATGGCCGTGATATTCCTGGGCGCGGGTGTTTACATGACGCTGGTCCACACGCTTAAACTCTTTTAATCCAAACGGAGGTTTCCATGGTCCGTCTTTTTCTGGCGTTGATACCTTTCCTGCTCGGGACACCCCTTCCGGCATCCGCAAAACCCATGCCGGAATTCCTTGAGTTGGGTTCAAAAACCTGCATTCCCTGCCGTCTCATGGCGCCGATCGTGGAACGGTTGAAGGTCGATTTTAAGAACGACTTCACCACCCGCTTTGTGGAAGTCGGCATCGGCGGTGATAAAACACTGGCCGAGAAATTCGACATCAAGGTCATCCCCACCCAAATCTTCCTGGATGAAAACGACAAGGAGCTCTGGCGTCATGAAGGATACATTTCCCGTTTCGGCATTCTGGATAAATGGCGCGAACTGAAATATGCCTTTGCGGACAGCGTATTAAAGACCGATTACAGCCGGATGGAACCCGCGGGAAAGGATGAACGCTTAAAATCGCAAATATGCGCCATGTGCGATGGGACCATCGATGATAAAACCCTTGTTGTGGTGAAAACAGCCAAAGGCGATGTCCGGTATTGCGGCCCGCACTGCTATTTCATCATGGAATCCTGCCTATTGGAAGACAAGAGCCTGCTTGAGGACAATACACAGGCGGCGGATTATCAAACAGGCAGGACATTTCCAGCCGCTCAACTGCATTATTTATACGGCTTTTCCGACGGCAATGCCCGCCCTTCCATAAAAGCGTTTAAAGACGGGAAACAGGCTCTCAAAGAAACGGGGAAAGCGGGAGGTTCGATACTCGATTGGGCAACGCTCAAACGCAAGGAACAGGCCATCCGGTGCGGTTTCTGCGACCGGGCGGTCTATCCGGAGGATGCCGCTGTTGTCAAGGCTGACGGCATCTATACCTGGGGCTGCTGTTCCCACTGCGCACTCGGTGTGGCCGCACGCACAGGCAAGGATATCGAAGTCTTCCAGCCGGATCGTCTTACCGGCGTGATGGTAACGGTCAAAACATTCAACGGCTATGTTCAATCAATTGAACCGGCCACTAGCGTGGCCTGGTTCGGCCTTAAAAAAGGCCCGGACGGCAAGTTCGGTTCAGCCGGGTGTTTCCATCAGGGTTTCTTCACCACTCCTGAAAACCTGAAAACATGGGTTCTTAAGAATCCGACGGCCGTCGGCGGAATGATCACCATCGACCAGGCGCTTGCGGATAAGATGAAGCTGAACCCTTCCCAGATTGCCAAAGCCTGCAAGATCGGAGAATGCGCGCCAAAATGATGCGACTTCTTGCCTTATGCTTTTTTTTACTGATATCGGGGACCGCGAATGTCGTTTCCGGCACTCTAAAAATAGACTTTAAAGCCGCCCTATCCCTCGCTGATTCAGCTCATTCCGAAATCAAGAACGGCTTATCAAGAATCCGCGAATCACAACAACGAAAACTACAGATCGTGTCGAATCTGTTTCCGCAACTATCGGCATCGGCAAATTATACAAGGCTGGGCGAAGGACCTCCGGGCAAGAAATACCTCCTCGGAAATTCGAACGATGATTTTTATACGGATGTTACCGCCAAGCAACTGCTGTTCGCCGGAGGAAAGTACCGCAACCAGATTTCCGCGGCGGAAACGCTCACGGTCGTCGAAAACCAAAAACTATCACAGACCCGCAGAAGCATAAGGCTGGCAATCGCACGGGCGTACTTTGAGACCGTGAAGGCGCGTTTTGCGGTCGGCGTCCAGCGTGACCTCATCCAGCGGACACGCGCCCAATCCGATATAGCGGAGCTTCTTTTCCAGGGAGGCAAGACCTCCAACCTTGATGTTGTCCGCCTGCGCACGCAACTCCTGATTGCCGGGGGCCAGCTGACCGCGTTTGAATCGCAGCTCAAGACCCGGCAATATCAGCTTGCCCAGGCCATCGGCGTTACGGACACCTGTTCCGTCGCGGATTCGGTTTTATCGGACACGCTGGAATCTTTGCCGGTTGACATGGAGTATCTGATGCAGGAACTCAAGGAGGCGCCGGAAATGAAGGCGGCGCAAGCGGCGCATGAAAACGCCCTGCTGAACGAAAAGGTCGCCAAAGCGGACTATTTCCCGACCCTATCATTGAACGGCGGCTATAACCGTGAAGAGGACCGTTTCTTTCCCGGAAATCCTAACTGGGTTATCGGCGCTTCGATATCCGTACCCCTATACCGTGGGGGAGGAACCCGGGCGCAGGCGGCACAAGCCTATGAGCGGACACAACAGGCCGAAAACACCCTGGACCAGACTTGGGTCAGCCTAACGGCACGATTACGCTCCGCCATCGAGTCCTTGAATGATAAAAAAGATAAGATCAACATCGCCGGACAGGTGGTGGAATCGGCGAATGAGACGGTCGGTATCGCTGAACTTCGTTATTCGACCGGGAAACTTAGCGCTTTTGAGCTTATTGACGCCCAGAATACCTATGCGCGGGCGCAGCAGGATTTCTTTAATGCGCATGTTGACTACCGCATCGCCATTGAGGAAATAGCCGTCCTTTGTCCATCGGTATTGAAAGCAGAGGAGACCCATAAATGAATAATCATCGAATAGCGGGTTTGTTTTTATCGGCGCTCTTACTCGTGGCGCTTAGCGGGTGCGGCGGTTCGAAGGAGAACAACGAAAGCGGCGCTCCGGCTCCCAAGAAAAAGCCGGGCGTAAAAGTCATGGTCCTTAAGACGCAGCCCATCGCCGAGAAAATCAGGGTGACCGGAACCGTTGGTTCACGCTTGCGCACATGGATTAATGCGCCGGCGGAAGGCACCGTGTTATCGCTGGACCTCCGTGAGGGTGACGCCGTGACTCCGGGTATGATTATCGGATATATCATGTCAAGCGACCAGCAGAATATGCTGGCCATCGTCCAGGCGGAATATAACCAGGCGCGGAATGTCGCGGGAAACGACAGCAACGCAACCGTCCAATCCGCGAAGGCGCGTCTGGATGCCGCGACATCGCTTTACAAATCAGCGCCAATCGTATCTCCAATCAAGGGCGTGGTCATCACCAAATCCGTTGAGCCCGGCGCGATGGTTTCGGTTCGCCAACCGCTTGCCGAGGTCGCGGATATTCAGAAGCTTATTGTCAAGACCGCCTTGCCGGAGCGGTATGTTTCCGCAGTAAAGACCGGACAGAAAGTGCGGGTAACGGTTTCAGGCGCGGATTCGTCGGCCACGGGCGTGGTTTCTCTCATGTACCCTTCGGTGGATACACGCAGCCGAACCCTGGGCGTTGAGATCACGCTGGGAACCCGGAAAACTCTGCGGCCCGGGATGAGCGCGGTTGTGGACATCACGGTTGCCTCGCGTCCCTCGGCCCTTGTTGTGCCCTATGACGCGGTACTGTTTCGTCCCAACGGAAACAAGTTTGTGTTCACGGTTACGGACAGCACGGCTCACGCGCGCAAGGTCACAACCGGTATCGAGACAAATTCCATGGTTGAAATAACGGAGGGCTTAACCGCCGGAGATAAAATCATCCTGATGGGGCAGGACAATATCAAGGATGGTGCCGTTGTCAAAATCATGGACAATGGGCCGGGTGCGAAAGGCGACATGAAGAAATGAAGCTATCGGACATTTCCCTCAATAAGCCTCTTTCCGTTCTGGCCTTAACGGTCGCACTCTGGGTGCTGGGCCTCTTCAGTTTCCACCGGCTGCCCGTGAACCTGCTCCCTGATATTACCTATCCAATGGTCAAGGTCTATGTGGACTGGAAGGGTGCAACACCCCAGGACATTGAAGATAACATTGCCGAACCGCTTGAACAGAAGATGTCAACCATTGACAAACTGGATTATCTCGAAGCACAGTGTATGGAAGGCAAATATCAGCTGCTGGTTAATTTTACCTACGATGCGGACCGCGACATCGCCTATCAGGACGTGCTTGCAAAAATTAACCAGGTCCGCCAGAAACTGCCGAAGGACGCAAACGAACCGCTGGTATTAAAGGCGGACCCGTCCCAGCTTCCTGTCATGGATATCATTATAACTTCAGCTAATCATAATCTGGCTCAATTGCGTTCATGGGTCGAGAATTATCTTCAGCCGGAATTCGTCACTGTTTCGGGAACCGCGGGCGCGGAAGTGACCGGTGGGTTGAGCAGGGAGATACGGGTTCTTATCGACCCATTTAGGGCGCAGGCGATGGGCATAACGCCGGACCGCATTGTACAGCGCATCCGCGACGAGAACACAGAGAATTCTGTTGGCCGCATGGTTGTGGGCCGCAAGGATAATCTGGTCAGAATCAGCGCCGAATACCATGACCTCGAAAGCATCCGTAATATCGTAATCCTTTCGGACACTCAGGGCAAATCGGTTTACATAAAGGATTTCGCCCGAGTCGAGGACAGCCATGATGTACAGCGTGTTTTTACGAGAATCGACGGCAAAGAAGGCGTCAAAATGTCGATTTTCAAACAGGACGGTTTCAATACTATTGATGTGGAAACCGGTATTCAGCAAAAGATAAAAGAGCTGCGTGGTTCGCTTCCGGCAGGCGTTACGATTTCAATTGCGTACGATCAGGCCGACTACATCCGCTCGGCGAATACGGGCGTCAAGGATGCCGCGATTATCGCCGGTATTCTTGTTCTGCTGGTAACCATTCTCTTCCTGAATGGCTGGCGGCGGGTTTTAATGATTAGCTTGTCCCTTCCGGTTTCGCTCTTCGGCACTTTCATAATCATGAACATGCTGGGATTTTCCATCAATATTATTTCCCTTGGCGGACTGGTGGTGGCCATCACGGTCATCCTTGACGACAGCATTGTGGTGCTTGAAAACATCACACGGCTTCAGCATGCCGGAACGCCCAATGCCGTTCAGCTGGGTATTGAACAGGTGGGAAAGCCGGTTTTATATTCGATGTTCACTTTTGTCGTCATCTTTCTTCCTTTCCTCTTCATACCGGGCCTGACCTCTCTTTTATTCAAGGAACTGGGTATTACGGTTGCCATCGCCATTGTATTCTCGTTCTTCGTATCCCGTACCGTCATACCGGCGCTTTCGATACTCCTGTTTAAGGACGAAAAAGTAAAAAGCACTCTCAAGGAAGGTCCAATTACTGGGATAATCAAGGTAATCGAAAACGGCTATTCCCGTTTGCTATGCGTATTGCTGCGACACGGGAAAATCGCAGTCATTGCCGTTATGGCCGGTTTTTTCATTTGGGCCATGATGGTATCCCGCAATATCGGCAGTGAATTCATGCCGCAGCCTGATGATGGTATGATTACCGTCAAGGTCAAGTTGCCCACCGGAACATCCGCTCCGGAGAATGAAAAAGTACTCCGTAACATTGAAAAGGTTGCTCGTTCTCTGCCGGATGTGCAAACCGTGTCCGCCCTTGCCGGCGGCAGAATATGGGGGCTTGTCACCTACGAAATTCCCCATGAAGGCGAAGTGAACGTCCAGTTGATTCCAAAACTCAAACGTAAGCTTAGTACCGATGCGTTTGTTAAACTGTTCGGCGACAGCCTGGCGCGCGCCGCAAAATACCCGGGCGCCAAGGTCAAAGTTTTTCATACAAAGATGAAAGGCATCCGGGTGGTCGGCGATTATGACGTGGAAATAGAAGTGTATGGGCCCAAAAATCTGGATATTAATGAACTCTATTCAACGGTGCTTGGAATTCAAGCCGCCGTTAAGGATGTAAAAGGGCTGGGTAATCTTGATGTTTCCATAGACATAAACAAGCCCGAATATACGCTTCTTTTCAATAAAGACCGCCTTGCGGAATTCGATTTATCGAGTCAGCAGGTCAGTTCAACGACAAGAACGCTTTTAGACGGCCAGGTCGCCACGCAATACAAGGAAAACGGCTTCTTTTATCCGATACGGGTCGTTTCCGACAGCGGTTGGCTGACCGGTCGTGAAGACTTGCGAAACACACCGCTGTTTGCGAAAAATGGGCAGGTCTATTTGCGGGATGTCGCCACACTCACACAAACCACGGGCCCGCTGACTATTGACAGGCGGGACCGGATGAGAATCATCAAAGTCACGGGCTCCGTGACCGGCGGCAATGTAGGGTCGGTGACAGACGAGGTTTACCGTAAAGTCCGGGATGTGCCGTTGCCGCAGAATGTTTTTATCAAAGCGGGCGGACAGGCGCGCATGATGCAGGAAAGTAATAAAAACATGTTTACCGTCATCGGCATCGGCATTCTGCTGGCCTTTGTTCTTTTGATTGTTCTCTTTGAATCCATCCGCCTGCCCTTGATTGTCATGCTGTCTATTCCGCTGGCGCTGACCGGCTTTATGTTCGCCCTGTCCATCGCCCATGTTCCCCTGGGCGTGACGGCTTACATAGGCATTATTGTGCTCATCGGCATGCTTATCAACCACTGGGTTTTGCTCCTTTCGTTTATCGAGGAAAAGCGGGCGGAAGGAATTGCAGTCGAGGATGCGATAGTGGCCGCAGCCACCACGCGTTTGAGGCCCATTGTGATGACCTTTTTGACCGCGGTGTTGGGACTGCTGCCTTTTGTGCTCAACATCGGCGACGGCGTGGATATTTTAAGGCCTCTGGGCGTTTCGGTCGTGGGGGGAATAACATTCTCGCTGCTCATCACTTTCTTTTTTGTTCCGGTAGTCTACTCGATTGTACGAGGAAAAACAATTTAACGGTTCAAACCAAGGAGAAACGGATGAATCCCGCGGTCAACAGTACAAAGCTGATGAATATTTTAAGCCTGGACAAACCGCCGCGGGGACATGAGAAGATGGCCATTGCTTTTTTTAAGATGTCACGCTCCTGCCTGAGAACGTCGTTTTCCAGACGGAGACGTCGCACCTCTTCGTCTGCTGGCTTCAGGCAGCCAATGCCGGGAAATGCGGCATCCGGGTCTGCCGAAAACTCCCGCCGCCAACGCCGAATGGCTCCAATGTAAAGACCAAGATTCTTTTCGACGTCTCGGTCTGTCTTTCCGGCTGACTCAGCCAATTGGACTGCCTGTAACCGGAAATCTCGGTCATACTGCTTTCGATTCTTTTGTTCCATGGACTTATTTCCTGGCATTGCGGACCAATGGAAGCGTTCGGACAGCCCGATTTGCCATGACGGAATAGAAAAAGGGGCCGGAGATTCATCTTATTGTCCCTTTTCCGACTTTTCTTCGTATTATGGTATATCGGATTTCCTTCATCCCATAAGGAGAAAAGTCATGCGAAGTCAATTCGTGCTGTTAATGCTGTTATCACTAAACATGACAATCAACACCCATGCGTCTGATGGTTTAATCGTTGATTCGGTTGCCCCGACGCAAAATTCAACGGTATTCGCCATTGATTCAGCCCTCCTGCTGCAAGATTCGGCTATAGATATGTATTCAATCACCGTTTTCGGAAAACGTCTCAGAGATGTTGTTCAATATCCCCGTCTGGAATCACCGGGTTTGGCGGCCTCTACAACAACGGTGAATGACACGGCCATAGAACGTCAGGGCGCAAAAAACCTCATCCAGGCGCTCCAGTATGTTCCCGGAGCATTTGTGGAAAGCCGTGGCAAGAAGGTCAAGCAATTCGTCTCCTTCCGCGGCCAGAAATATCCTTACCCTACTTACGCAATTGAGGGCGCCTGGCAGAATGAATTTCAAGAGCTGCCCTATTTCTTCTCGAGCGGAGATATCGAACGTATTGAAATCACACGCTCCAGCGCAGCCCTTTTATCGAGCCTTACAAGTCTCTCCGGGGTTGTGAATGTCACGTTGAAAAAATTCGATACACCTGCCACGCAATATGATGTGGAATACGGTTCTTTCGAGACTTATCATGCCCATCTGTTGCATGGATCAACCGTACCGAGCCGAATTGGGCCGGTTAAATACAGTGCCGGTGTTACGGCTGAACATACGGACGGTCCGGAAGGCAAAAATGCCGCCCAAAGCTTGCTGAATTTCTACGGCTATACCGGACTTAATCCCACCAAGAACCTCACCCTGGATTTCCGTCTTTTCCATCTTTACGGCAAGCGGGAAATGCAGAAATTCGAAAACCCGCCTGAAACAAACTTATCCAAGGCTGTGACTGCCGCTCCTGACCCGACCATTGATCCGTTTCATGCCACCTTCTTTAATCTGAAATCCTTTTATGTCTTTAGTCCAAAAGCTTCCCTGGAAGCCATCGGCTATTACACAAACCGTAGTTCAACTTTTGAGGTTTCCAAATACTACACAAAAAAGGATTCCATCAAATATTACGATTCTAAGACAAAGAAATGGGTTATTCCCGATACGCTGACGGCACTCTTGCCAAAGACAGTCGATAAGGATTGGGAATGGGGCATCAATATTACCCAGGCGCTTTCCTTGTTTAACAACAATGTGCTGCGCGTGGGCGGTTTGTATAATCACTGGACAGCGCCCAACGGCAAGCGGTACTATTCCGGCTACCGTTGTGAAAACCAGACCGTTTCGTTTGTTCTGGTCGATGAACACCGGCTTGGCAAATGGAACCTGGATGCGGGTTTAAGGGGAGCGCGAACCTATAATGATGAATATACGGTGATCAAGGACGCTTACGACAATAGCCTGGAACCGGGCGTGCTTAAAACAGCATCCATCATCAAGAACACCTGGGACCCGCTTGCATTGAATGGTAATGTCGGCGCTTCTTATGATATTTTGGAGAATCTGGCCCTGCACGCTAATCTTGCTTTCGGAACAATCGTGGCGCGCACCGGAACCTTGGATACAACCTATAATAAACCGACAGATGAAAACCGCATTAAAATCGACGTTGGCACCACGTTTGGCAACACTTTAGGCAAAGCCACGCTGACAGGATTTTATACCTACCGGAAAAATGCGTTACTCATGAGCAACCGCATGGATACTCTGCCGGACGGCCGCATTTATTCCCTTTACAGAAATCGCAATATCGATGTCAAAGGCGTTGAGATTGATGTCCGATCAAATGAAATCTATAATCTGGCGACACTCTTTGCCAATGGGATGTTAAAAAAGAGTCCCTATGATTCCTTGGAAAACACACCGGATCAAATTGTGTCGGCGGGGCTGACTTTGGAACGGTTTGGGGCCACTCTCGACCTGTTTGGAAAATACGTCGGTCCATTTGAGAATAAACGGTTTTCACCGGATGGGGCGCTCCATCCGCTTGGTGATTTCAGCACATTGGACATTGTCTTGGGGTATCAGCTGAATAAAACCACCCGCGCCTTTGTGAGGATGGAGAATGTGACGGACGACCCGTACTCGACCGCTATCGGATACCCGGACTTTGGACGGCGTATGGCTGTCGGCATTTCGGCCCGCGTCCGATAAAACCGGCATTACTGAGGGAGTATCATGCGGTTGACATTGATTTTTCAACAGGCCGTTTACAAAAGGTTTGTGACCGTTCTGCTGTTGCTGGCTTTAACGGCGTCGGTCTCCCTTTATGTTTATATCAGTAACACATCGCGCTACACGAACCGGTCCATGCAACTCATCGTAAAAAAGCTGGGGCATAACCTTATTATCCTGCCGGATAGCACAAACCCGCTGGATGTATACTGGTGTACGGATAAGCAGACACTGTTTACGGAAGATGTTGCCGTCAGATTGGCGGATGACCATGAACTCGCTTCACGCTACTTTGTATCCGTTTTACAGACCCGCCTGACCCGGAATGATAATATCTTTCTGTTAACGGGCATCGGAATCGCCCAACGCTCCGACGAAACCGCAGAAAAAGGGAATATGATACGACCGGTGCGGAAAGGAGAAGCGCGTCTGGGCGCCATGGCGGCTAAACAACTCAGGCGGGCGACCGGAGATACGCTTCAAATCAATGGGGACACATATAAAATTGAATCCATCGTAAAGGAAAAGGGCAATGAAGATGACTATCGAATTTATATTCCTCTTGCAATATTGCAATCCATACTTCACCAGAAAGGTCAAATCCATTACATTCTCGCTTTTCTCTGCCAGCATGGAAGCAATGTAGAAAAGACCATAAAAAATGAGACCGCCATGCTGAAAAACCTTGTTCCCGAGATGAAGCTCATTACTAAAACCGATCTTATCCAAGGGCGGGCGTTGGCCCGGCAGACCACGGATCGGACGCTTTATTACCTTCTTGGTCTTATCCTAATTGTCACCATTTTAATCATCATCATTTCCTGCGCCCAGGAAGTTGCGGAACGCAGGAAGGAAACGGGAATACTGATAGCCATGGGCACAGGCCGGTCCTATATTCTGTCGCTCTATTTCATCAAAATCGGCATATTGGCGCTGTTGTCTTCGGTGACCGGGTTCATCATCGGTTCCGCCCTGGCCGTCTATTGGACTTCGGTTTTTTTGGTAACCGAGACGGCTGAGGTCGCGTATCAATGGGCGGATCTCCCCAAAATCAGTCTCTTGACTTTGCTCACTTCGCTGGCGGCGGAAAGCATTCCGCTCTTTAGCCTGTTCCGTTCCGACCCGAGCAGCATATTAATGGAGGAATAGATGGACGAGTTATCGGTAACGGAACTGTCGAGATTATATCGTAAACATGACGCTGTCATTACGGCCGTGGACCGTCTGAATTTCCGCTTCAAGAGTGGAGAGATGACGGTCATCCACGGTTCCAGCGGGAGCGGCAAGAGCACCTTGCTTCTCATGCTGGGCGGGATGATGCGGCCTACGTCCGGGACGGTGAAATTCAATGGAGAGGAC
>MGVN01000058.1:13027-15439 GCA_001800515.1 Elusimicrobia bacterium RIFOXYB2_FULL_49_7
AGTGGGTTTTGTATTCCAGAAATTCCATCTCCTTCCCTATCTTACCGTCCGCCAGAACATCCTATTGCCCCTTCACCTGCCGGGTGCGGTTTCTTTGCGGAAGGATCGTTTGGACGGGCTCTTGGAGCGGTTCAAGCTTGCAGACCGTCTTCATCACCGTCCGGAAGAGTTGAGCGTCGGCGAGCAGCAACGGGTCGCCTTGATGCGCACGCTAATCAAGGATCCGGCCCTTATCCTGGCGGACGAGCCCACGGGAAACCTGGATCCGGACAACCTGGCGGTGGTGGCCCAGGCGTTGCATGATGAGGCTAATGCCGGGCGTATCGTTATTCTGGTGACGCACAATACCCCGCTTTTCTCCATCGGGGATTGCGAACTGCATCTCAACCATGGACGCTTTTCTCAGTCCTGATTCTTCCCCACCCAAGAAAAAGATGCCACTCCTCTTGATTTTTCAGAATAAACAACCTATTTTTGTGAGTGAACGTTCACCCACATCAATTCAACGATTATGAATAAAACGCTTTCTGAAAGACAGAAGGAAATCATAAAAGCCTCCTTCAAGCTTATTGCGGAAGAAGGCATCCAGGGTTTGACCATTAAAAATCTCGCGAACAGAATTGGAGTGGTTGAGTCGGCCATTTACCGGCATTTTGAAAACAAGACGCGGATTTTAATCGCACTACTCGACACGATCAAGGCACATTCCATACCGGCAAATTCAGGAGAAGATGTTGATTCAATTACCCGGATCGAACAAAGGCTCATAAACCATTTTAAAACCTTTTCCTCTTATCCCGCCTTGGTTTCCGTAGTCTTTGCCGAGGATTTATTTCAAAACGATAAATCATTAGTCGATAAGACAAAAGAAATGATGCAAAAAAGCATAACCGACATGGGCACCATAATAAAAAACGGACAAAATCAAGGTGAAATACGAACGGATATCGATTCGGAACACTTTGCCATTATGATTAACGGAACAATCAGAATGCTGGTAAAGCAGTGGAAAATGACGGGTTATTCATTTGATTTGATTAAAAAAGGCGACAAACTCATTCGTTCAATGAAAATAATATTGAAACCGGCGATATGAATTGAAATAAAATACTCTTTTTGGGTGGAAGGAGAAGAGCCAAGAATGGAAAACATCGTAGAAACCGACCGTGTGGGAAAGACCTACCAGGTCGGACAGGTTGGTGTTGTCGCGCTGAAAAACATCTCAGTACAAATCCCCCGCGCTTCTTTTACCAGCTTCATCGGGCCTTCGGGAAGCGGCAAAACAACGCTTCTGAATTTAATCGGCTGCTTGGATACGCCGACGACCGGAACCATCCGCGTGGCCGGTAAAGACGTGACAGGATTGGGGTTCGTTGACCGGGCGAAATTCAGGGGCGAGCACATCGGGTTCGTTTTTCAGGATTTCAATCTTATACCCGTACTCACCGTATTCGAAAACGTGGAGTATCCTCTTTTAATGGTCCGAAAACAGTCCAAAAAAGAACGGCAACAAAAGGTTGAACAATTATTGGAAAGCGTGGGAATCCTGGAACAGAAAAACAAGCTGCCTTCCCGGCTATCCGGCGGGCAGAAACAGCGGGTCGCCGTCGCCCGGGCCCTGACCACGGATCCCGCCCTGGTCCTGGCTGACGAACCGACCGCGAATCTGGATCATGACACGGCCTATAAAATCATTGATTTGCTGAAGAAACTGCGTGATCTGCACGGAACCAGCTTTATTTTCTCCACCCACGACACCAAAATCGTCTCTGAAGTGGATAGGACCTACACGCTGGAGGACGGGGAGATGAAAGAAAGTTCCGTGAAGGGAGGGAAAATCCTATGATGAACATATTTAAAATCGCGTTCCGCAACCTGTACCGCCAAAAACGAAGGACCTTCCTGACCATGAGCATTATTTCGGTCGGCGTAACAGCCGTCCTGCTGTTCACTTCCCTGGCCGGGTCTTTCAAGGGCATGATGATTGGCCAAATCACGGATTCCATGCTGGGTCATGCGCAGATTCACCGGGCCGGGTATGTTTCGGCCATCGACAACATGCCGCTCAACCGAATGGTCACAAAACAGCAGTTCGAGCGCCTTGAAAAGGTTTTAAAGGACATTCCGGAGATCGAAGCTTATTCAGGACGCATTCTTTTTAACGCCATGATTTCCAATTATCTCGAAACCACCAACATCAAGGTCTCGGCCATCGATCCTTCGCATGAGCAGGCCGTTACTCCTCTTTTGAAAAGCAGGATCAAAGAAGGCGCCATGCTTAAACCGGGTGAAATACTGCTGCCCGAAATGCTGGCCAAGGGCTTGAAGGCCAAGGTCGGCCAGGAACTTGTTTTCATAGCCACCAACGCGGACGGATCCGTAAACGGGCAATCCTTCAAAGTGGCGGGCATC
>MGVN01000058.1:15461-29281 GCA_001800515.1 Elusimicrobia bacterium RIFOXYB2_FULL_49_7
CGGGGAAATACGGTTATCTTCACGTGAATGACGCGGCAACGCTTCTGCGCATGGACGCGCTTGAATACAGCGAAGTGGCGCTTCGCGTACGAAAAATGGGGGATCTCGACAAAACAATAGCGCAATTCGATAAAAAGCTCCCGGAACTGAAAAACAAGGATGGAAAACCTGTTTTCGAACTGCATACCTGGAAAGAGCTTTCCCCGTTTTCCACCATCGCCAGAATGATTGATATAATGAATATGTTCATCAAGGTTATCCTGGTGGCCATTGTCCTGATCAGCATTATGAACGTCATGGTCATGGCCGTGTATGAGCGTATCCGGGAGATCGGGACCTTGTCCGCCATCGGGACCCTGCCGAAAACCATCCGTGCCATTTTTCTGTCGGAAGGGCTTCTTTTGGGCGCTGGGGGGGCATTGGCGGGAAGTGTTCTGGGGGCGATCCTGATTGGCATCGCCAAGGTGGCGAAATTGACCATCGCCTTCGGACAAAAGGACCGGATTCCTTTGAACCCGGACCTGCCGTTTTCGCAGATGGCCGTGGTGGCCTTGGTCATTCTGGCCGTATCGGCTATTGCGTCGCTGGAACCGGCTTTCAAGGCCTCCAGAATGGATCCGGTTGAGGCGCTGCGCCACAATTGATGCAAGAAAGGGTATTATGATAAAAACAATCCTTTGTTTTGGAATCCTTTGTTCCTTTTCATCGGTTCCGGCCGGGGAGTCCGCATCCGATAAGGGCGATGCGATCCTGCGCCAAGTGGATAAAAAGCTCTCTCCCGGTTCCTACGAATCATTGCGCAAGCTGATCAACGAGGAGCCCGGCGGTAAAAAAAAGGAATTCGTGATGTGGACCGCCAAGAAGGGGACGGACAAGATGGTCACTACGTTCCTGTCGCCCGCAAGCGAAATCGGGCGCTCGACCCTGCGGGTGGGCGAAAACATGTGGTTGTACGTGCCCAACGTGGGCAAACCCGTGCGCATTACCAGTCTGCAATCGGTCGTGGGGGGCGTTTTCAACAACGCCGATATCATGCAGCTGGAGTACCACGTTGAATACCGTTGCACCACGCTGACGGAAGAGGCGGGCCTGTCCATCCTGACGCTGAAGGCCAGAAACAAATCCGTGGCGTATGACAAGCTGGTCATGAAGGTGGACAAAAAATCAGGGTTTCCACTGGAAGTCGAGTGCCGCACCGCCTCGGACATGCTTATCAAGACCCTTCGTTTTCTGGAGCCGAAGAAATTCGAAGATGGCGCTTTCCGGCCTTCGGTCGTGGAAACGGAGAGCCCGATTTATAAAGGTTACAGGTCCGTCATGATTTACGCCGGCCTAAAGAACAGAAATTTTAAAGACGAGGTTTTTACCATCAATTACATGGCCAAAATCAGAGATCTGCGGAATTAGGCGGCGTTTTAATGATTTCGTGGCAGCATCAGACCGTTTGTTTCTTGTGCCTTGTTTTGCAGGGCGCCCTTACGGGCGAGCCCTACGATTTCGATGCCTCCGCGTTTGAAAAAAAGCCTTATTCCTTGAATGGAAGTATTGAATTACGCCCATCCCTGGCTCTCTTGAACCGCGAATCCGAGTCCTATAAAACCCAATACGGTCTTGACAACGAACCCCGCTTTCTCGATACCTATCTTTCACGGCTTGAAATATCCGGTGATTATAGAAAAGGCCCGTTTTTATTCTTCGCTTCAGGGCTTGGGTTTGCCCAATATGAGCGTTATAGCGCTCTCCTGGATTACGATGCGTTCCCATATGAGGTTTATGGCAAGCTTGGGTTTGAGGGGAAATCAACAAATGTCTGGCTTGGAAAAAAGACATTCAAATGGGGCAAAGGTTATGCCTATAATCCCACCGCTTTCGCGGCCAGGCCCAAAGATATCAATGACGTTGAAGCGAATCTGGAAGGTTACTGGTCGCTATCCGGAGAATTCATCCGGTCCTTTTCAAGCCGGATATCCACGGTCGCACTGAACGTGGTGATTATCCCTGAATACAAAGAATGGAATACCGGCTACATCGGCCAAGAGGGGGTTTCAGGTGCGGCGCAATTGTATATGCTTGCATTTGATACGGATGTTGATTTCTGTTTCTATTCGGATAACGGGCAAAATCCCAGGCTGGGCATCGGGTTTTCAAGGAATATCATTCCGAACCTTGAGGTTCATGGAGAGGCCGCCTATGCTTTCCATCATCAAGTGACCTCCGTGACGGAACAGTACGTTCTGGAAACCGTTGTTAATCCGGTGTATAACGCCTTGCTGGGCGCCCGGTATCTTACGAAATGGAACACGACCGTAATCGCAGAATATATCCGAAACGGCCAAGGCCTTTCCAAAGCGCAGATGGACGTCTATTATTCCGCCCTGCGGAACAGGGCCGCATTATCACCCGACATCCGGAACTTCCTGAATCTCAACGCCGGACAATACATGGGGCAATTCGCAATGCGGGATTATGTTTATGCAAGAATATCACACCCGGAACCTTTCGGGTTATTGTATCTCACCCCTTCAGCTTATGCGATGGCCAACCTGCGCGATGCAAGCCTGATGACGGCCTTCGAAATCGCCTATACACGGTTTAAAAATACGACATTGACCGGAAAGATGATGGTTTTACAGGGCGGTTCTCAAAGCGAATACGGAAGCAAAACAAAAAAGACCCAGATGGAATTGAGGGGAAGGTTTTACTTTTAAAGAAATTGCACAGCCGCATTCCCTGCACTACTGAGACGGAACTGTTTTGCTGAATGGCGGCGTTGTCGCGGTATTGACTCCACCAACATTTATTTACTATATTTCGTTATGTGTCGAATCATGAACAATCAAATCAGGAGGCCCCGATGAATCCCGCATCGATAAAAACCATAGTCAAGGAGAAATACGGCGACATCGCCAAATCCGGCGGCGGTTGCTGCTCATCCGGCTGCTGCGGTTCGGGAAACGCTGATTATTCCGCGTTCAGCAGCGACTATTCCAAACTGGACGGCTATGTGCCGGAAGCGGACTTGGGGCTCGGTTGCGGCATCCCCACCCAATACGCAGGCATAAAAGCGAGCCAAACGGTTGTTGATTTGGGTTCCGGGGCCGGAAACGACTGTTTTGTCGTCCGCCGGCTGGTCGGGGAGACCGGCCATGTCATCGGTATCGACATGACGGAAGAAATGACTGCCAAGGCAAAAAAGAACAATGCAAAAATGGGGTATTCCAATGTTGAATTCCGTCTTGGCGAGATAGAAAACATGCCGGTTGAGAGCAATCACGCGGATGTGGTGGTCAGTAACTGCGTCCTTAACCTGGTCCCGGACAAAGGGAAAGCTTTCGCTGAGATTGCTCGCATACTGAAGCCGGGAGGTCACTTTTGCGTCTCTGACATTGTTCTGAAGGGTGAAATGCCGGAGAAATTAAAATCCGTGGCTGAATTATACGCGGGGTGCATCTCCGGCGCCATTTCAAAGGAAGACTACCTTGGTATTATTCAGTCAACGGGTTTTGAGGGCATAAAGGTGGAAAGTGAGAAAGAATATCGCTTACCCGATGAACTGTTGGCCGAATTCATGGACAAGCGGGCTCTCCAGGAATTCCATAAAAGCGGCGTTAAGATACTGAGCGTCACCGTCGTCGCAAGTAAATTGAAAGGTTGAACATGAAGGAAATTATCGCCATTGCCAAAGCGCTTTCGGATGAAAACAGGGTCAAGGCGCTCGTTCTTTTATGCAACCGGGAAATATGCGTTTGTCAGATTGTTGAGTTTCTTAAATTGGCGCCCTCGACGGTGTCAAAGCACATGAGCATCCTGAAGGCTGCCGGCCTTGTCGAGAGCCGCAAGGATGAACGGTGGATGTATTACCGCCTGGCGCACAAGGAGGTAACTCCCGCCGTGTCGGATATTTTGAATTGGCTGACAAGTCATTTGGGAAAAGAGAACGGGAAAGGCGTTTGCTGCGGCATTCCCATCCCCAAAAGCATATTGGAGATGAAATGTCCGAAGAAAAAAAGCTAAAGATATTGTTTCTTTGCACCGGCAATTCCTGCCGGAGCCAGATGGCCGAAGGTTGGGCCCGCCATCTCAAAGGCGATGTCATTGAGCCGTATTCCGCGGGTATAGAAACGCATGGGCTGAATGCCAATGCCGTAAAAGTCATGGCTGAAGCCGGGGTGGACATTTCCGGCCACACCTCAAAGAATGTCCAAACGCTTATACACATTCCATTTGATTATGTGGTGACCGTGTGCGACCACGCAAGCGAGACCTGTCCACTCTTTCCGGGTAAAGCCAAACGCATGCACGCCGGTTTTGAGGACCCGCCTAAACTGGCTCTAAATGCAAAATCCGAAGAAGAAGCCTTGAACCATTACCGTAAAGTACGGGATGCTATCCGTGACTTTATTCTTACTCTCCCCGGAGCCTTGCCATGAACAAACGCCTTTCTTTTCTCGACCGTTATCTGACTCTCTGGATATTTGCGGCCATGGCCCTGGGGCTCGGCCTTGGATGGCTCTTTCCCGGCCTGTCAAAAGGGCTTTCGCGCCTTAGCGTGGGCACAACCTCCATTCCAATTGCCTTGGGGTTGATCATCATGATGTATCCGCCGCTGGCCAAGGTGAATTACCGGCGTATTGGGGATGTTTTCAAGGATCGTAAAGCGCTTTCCCTGTCTTTGATACAGAACTGGCTCATCGGTCCGGTTCTCATGTTCCTGCTCGCGGTTTTATTTCTTCGCGACCATCCGCATCTCATGGCCGGCGTCATCGTCATCGGGTTGGCGCGTTGCATTGCCATGGTCATTGTCTGGAACAGTCTGGCCGGCGGCAACAGCGAATACGCCGCGGCCCTGGTGGCTTTCAATTCCGTGTTTCAGGTACTTTTCTTCGCTCTGTACGCCTGGATATTCATCACGGTTCTGCCGCCCTTGTTCGGCCTTACGGGCTACGTTGTCGATATTTCCATGAAAGACATCGCTGTCAGCGTGGCCATTTATCTTGGGATACCCTTTGCGGCCGGTTTCCTAACCCGGATGATACTGGAACCCCTCAAAGGGGGAGAGTGGTATACGAAGGAGTTCATGCCGCGCATAGGGCCTTTGGCGCTTCTGGCCCTGCTGTTTACCATTGTCATCATGTTCATCTATCAGGGGAAGACCATCGTTTCACAGCCGATGGACGTCCTTCATGTCGCCCTGCCTCTCGCGGTTTATTTCCTCATCATGTTCTTCGGTTCGATGCTGCTGACCCGCAAACTTGGTATTTCTTATGGTGCGGCCGTCAGTTTGTCATTCACCGCGGCCAGTAATAATTTTGAACTGGCCATTGCCGTGGGCGTGGGCGTGTTCGGCATTGCTTCACAGGAAGCTTTTGCCGCCGTTATCGGCCCCCTCATCGAGGTCCCGGTGATGATTGCTCTTGTCAATGTTGCGCTCAGGCTGAAAAACAGTTTTAATAAACAGAAAGGGGCTAACGCATGAATGCGATACCGGTTAAATTGATTCTTGGGGTGCTGTTATTCGCCATGGCATCCTATGCCGTCCCGACAGGGGGTGATTTGCCTCTGGTTCTTGTTTTCGCCCCGAATGGTGTGGTTACCGGCGGGTTTCCCAAACAGGTAACTTCCGACCAGCTCAAACAAAGCGTTAATGTTTCGGAATTGATGTTGAAGATACTGAAACCGCTCCAGGAGCAGAAAGTCGTATTGGTAGCCCTGCAGAATCAATCAACGCGGTTTCCGCTCTAAAAGCCCATCCAAAGCACTACCTATTATTCCGAGAAGGCCGTTGCCGGTGAACTCGACCTAACCCATTCAGGCATTCAAGGACTTGACAACCTTTCACCAAAACTCAGCATTCCAATCGAAATCGGCACCCGTAAGGCCACACTTACCGGAATTCTTCCTCGTAATGAGTTCAAGTCAAAGGCCACTTGGCAAACAACCCTTGGCGTTTTCACAAAGCCGCAGAGCTGCGGAGTCACAGCGAATATCCCCGGCATTACTGATACAACGAAGACCCTTGTCGGTAGAGAATATTATTCACGGCGCGATCCTTTTTAATCAACAAAAAGGGAAGCCAAATGTTATTTTCTACAAGTCTTATCCGGTATAATTGAGGAATTATTATGCCTTTCGCAATGGAGGGAGCATGGAAAAATGCATTCAGGCAATCCTAACAGATACCAAGATTGAATGGCTTTCCTATATTATTGGCATAATCGTTTCATTCGCCGTAATAAGGGTTATCCTGTCCCTTTTTAAGGCATGGGCTTTTTATTCCAACGAGATCAAGTTTCATAGCAGCATTTGGCGTGATAACGATTTGCCTTTCTGGTGTTATTTCAAAATATCTCTTGTCCCCATACGGGGAGCTGATAAAAATCCAAATGTTAACGATTATTTTTTGCCAGCAATAATTGGCATATTCGAACTTTTATCTTTCCCGATTTTAATGAATCAAGCTCTGTGGCAACCTATTGCTGTCTGGCTTGGGATAAAAACAGTCGCTTCATGGGGTGGCTGGCAAAAATATCGTGCTGGATATAATAGATTTCTTTTATCATAACTACTCCTATTAACGGCTTCGGTCATTTTATGCAAAATATCTTTGCAATAGTATGTCACTAAAACAAATATGGTCGGTAAAAAACCTGGATTTAGCCTGGAAGAGAATCACCACAGGAAGAAACAACGCTTATAAAGTTTTCTTTCGTGAACTATATATCGCCTACGAAACTGGCCTTGGCGATAACATCAACGACTTGCACGATCGGCTTGTAGGTGGTAGCTATAAGCCACAATCTCCTTGTCGAATTTATCTCCCTAAGCCTTCCGGCCTGCAAAGGCCGTTGACCCTACTTGCAATTGAAGACCAAATCGTCCTCCAGGCAATCGCGAATTCGTTCGCACGCAAAATCGAACCCAAAATATCCAAATTAGCCTATCGATGTATATACAGTAATATCCCTGACCCCGATATTGAATCCATCTTCTTTTTCAAACGCTGGCAAATATCTTATCATCACTACCAAAAACGTATTGAATCCGAGTTTAAGAAGGGGAATCGATGGGTTGCTCATTTCGATTTGGCGGCATATTACGATACTGTCAGATAGGAGTGTATGCCGTCTCGCCAAGTATCTCTAAAAGCCTTAACTTGTTCTGGTTCTCTTGTGATGTGAGCAGCATTACCATCTTTTACATCTTTACTTGTAGTTGACCACTGAAAATTCGAATTAAACTTAATTCCATACGGTGGATCGAAGTATATACACTGCACTTTGCCACGCAGACCCTCTCTTTCCGCTAATGACGCCATAACTTGAAGACTATCTCCAAGAATCATCCTGTTAGCCCAGTGTGCATCATGCTGATAAAACTCTGTCTTAGCATTTTCATTTGGCAGTCCATTAAAATCAGCAAAAAGATCAGTCTGTTGATTTGCCGCTTTTTCGTCTGCTTGACTTCTATTCCGCAAGTCATCAATAAGTACCTTGGGATGCACTTTCTCCTGTATATATAGCGGAGGTGCATTTACAATTAGGTCTGACCAATCCTGCTCATCTTTACCGCGCCATACAAGCTGAGGGTCAAGATCTCTATTGCGTCGTTCATAGGCGACCTTCACAGGTGATTTATCCGCATCATGCATAAGCGATTGATGTTCAGCGGTAGGAATATTCTTCCTTGTGGCTTCATCGTGCTTGATGGATTCGACTGTTTTATTTACTTTTTGTGCCATTAATTTTCTCCAGTAACCTTCAAATCCATAGGCTTTATTTCTGTTCCGCAGCCTGCGCAGACCTCTTTTTGCCATTTAGAGGGGCAACGCAATTCAAACCCATTAGGCTTTTTTACAACATCAGGCAACTGACAATCTTTTAGTGTTTTTCTTCCAATAACGAAGCTAGCGTTTGCTTCATATTGAAGGGAATTATTTAACCGAGCAGGTGGGAAAGCAATCACAATCTTCTTTTTGGGAAAACGATTTCGTATTATCTTAACGGGGGGTACGAGATCAGAGTCACCTGACATCAAAATTGCGGTGTCGAACTTATCTTCGTAAGCATCTGAAATCAGTGATACAGAAATATTTACATCTGTCATTTTTTCTGCCGGATCTGGGTATGTGTGACCACAGCTACGACAGGTAAAGTTTTTCATCTGAAAATAGCCAAACTGCATATTAATTCCGCCTCTGGCTTGCAAAGCTTCTATGAAGGTGTTTTGACGTTTTTCCTTCTCAGGATTATTCCGAACATATGAAGTAAAATAATTCACAGCGGATAGAATTTGACCTGGTCGTAAAAATGATTTTGAAAGACATACCAAATCAAGCCACAATAAATGCCTAAACCCCTTTTGAAGCATTCCAAAATAGAGGTTAAAACCGTCTATATATACGCTTACTCTATCGTTTTTAATCATTTGTAACACCTTAAACTATTGACATTGTCAATAATATTTGTTATATTTATTTCATAATCAGCGCTGGAGATAGCATCTCCAGTCCGACGCTTCGGAAACGGAGCGTTTATTTTTTCTACCTGTAATATCATACTTTTTTCCCACCAGCTACCATTGTGATCATTTTATTAAACTCGCATTCAACCTTTGTTGCAAAGTCTGACTCCATCAGATAAACATCAGGGAACCTCTAAAAATGCTCTCGCAAATGTTTTTTAGGGCCAACTCTGACAACTTTGACCCCTTGCTGGGATAAATTAATGCGGAAGTTTGTTTTCACGATCTCCTTTCCCGCCTCCCCACGCGCCTTTTCGGCGCTTCCGGAGGCGCTGCGGCTCATGCCGCACCCGCCAGGTAGCAATATCTTCGCATGTTGTAGGTCAGGTTGTTTATTCCGATCTTCGCGACCGCTCTGACACGGCCGATACATCGTATGAAGTATGCGCCCGTATGCGACATGACCCCGAACACATGCTCCACCCTCGCCCGGATTTTCGCCCGGCGCTTGTTCATGGCTTTCTGAAAACTGCTCAGCTCCCTGTTCCTGCGACCCTTGGTGCAGATATGGCTCCGATAGCCTTCAGACCTGAACTTCTTTTCTCTCCCTTTGGACCGATAAGCGCTGTCCGCGTAAACGTCCTTGGGGTTCTCTTCGGGCGTAATCAGCTTGTTCATCACTTGGCTGTCATGGACACTGGCGGACGTGACCTCATATTCGCGTATCAGCTTGTGCTTGGCGTCCACGTTGACATGGTTCTTGTAGCCGTAGTACGACTTCGAATGCTTCTTGGTCCAGCGCGCATCGGTGTCCTTCTGGCTAAGCTTGGCCGGGTTCTCCTGCCAGGCTTCCGGCGTTTCACCCGCCTCGACACTCTTCTTCTCCTCCTGGTTCATCGCCTGTCGAGGTACTTCCACAATGGTCGCGTCAATCAACTGCCCCTTCTTGGCCTTAAAGCCATGAACCTGAAGATGCCGGTCGAACTCCTTGAAAATCTGCTGAATGACTCCGGCATTGGACAAAGTCTCCCGGTAGAGCCAAATGGTCTTAGCATCCGGAACACCTTCCTCCAAGGAAAGGCCAAGGAAACGGACAAAAGAGAGGCGGTCGCGTATCTGGAATTCCATCTGGTCATCCGACAGGCCGTAAAGGCTCTGGAGGACAAGAATCTTGAGCATCATGACGTAATCATAGGGTGGGCGACCTGCTTCACTTTTACGTGCCTTCCGCAGATGGCGCTGAAGAACCTTACGGAAGGACTCCCAAGGGATGAGCGTGTTGAGCTTTTCGAGCGGGTCGCCGCAGTTGCTGATGGATTCGTAGCGGTCTTCAAGGGAAAAAATGCTCAGTTGACCCATAAATTACTCCTGTCCGGTGGTTAATGGATGCTACCGGATAAGAATATAATAAATAGGTCGCACATTGTCAATCTTTTTCTTTAATTATTAGAGGTTCCCCATTATCGAATCCCAAGAATACAATTAATAACACAATTTCATTCTATTTTACATCTATTTTTTGGGCAAGATTTCACCCTCATCCCACCTTAGTCGATAACGCCTTTCGCGTTCAAGGAATGCTCTTTCACCACCCTCAAGAATTTTACATACCCTTTCTCTTATTGACCTATTTTCAAGGGAACCGCCAATATAGGTTATACGCGGAAATACTGAGCCATCCTGACGAGTTGCTGATGCCACAATTACTTGATCTGCATCAGTATTGACAACAAGATTAGCATTATGTGTTACTACAATGACTTGCCTTCTTTTGCGAGCTTCCCTGAAATGTGGAACCAACTCTTCAAATATGGAGTTTGGATCAAGATTCTCCTCCGGCTGATCAATAATTAATGGTCTTCGATCCTGACGATCTATCGCCAAATAGAGCAGGAGTAGTACTGACCGCGGCGAGGATAGTGTAAACAATATACTTGCCGCTGCTTTTTCGTCATTCCGCTATAATGAAAACTTATCCGTTTTTGACAAGGTAATTTAACATGATCTTTCCCGCCAGCGGATCTCCTCTGCAGCTTTCACCATTGCAAGGAAACTTTCCACAGGCACATAGTTGGGAATGGAGTTTCCGGAACCAAGCGCAAAACCCCTTGCCTTTGCACGGTAGCAGGTCCCCCGTTCAACAACTTCTTCAAAAAGCACATCCGGCTTTTTACAGCAAAGATCATTTAGATCAAAACCCCCGAAAAATCCTATGCTACTTCCATAGCGGTCAATCCTTTCGTCAAACAATGCGATTTGATCCTCATTACTGTGTTTTGCATTGACGCCGGTTGCAATAATATCATCCATAACTTCAAATATTTTTCCACAACTGTGAAGCAAAAACGGTTTATTGGCTGCATGGGGCAATACACAGAAAAGATCACCATAACGCGGTAATAAGTCCTTCCAGAGACCTGCCAGAAGATCCCCGATCTTTATATAAAGATCACGGAAAAGATCCGGATCGTCATATTGAAGAAAACATAGCCACTCATATCCGACCAAATCTTCGCTAATCTCGAAGACACCACATCCTATGCCTCCGACGGCTTTCATACCGTGCGGCAACCCCTTTTTAAGTCCCTCGAAATAGGGCGTATATTTTTCCCAATAAAAACGCGACAGTTCTTGCCAAGGATATTTTTCAAAATCGGCCCGGCTTTGAATAGGCCCTGCTTTCCCTCCGTAAATGGCGCCATGGCCGGGAAGAATTGTTGGCCCCCCCCTTCCCAGCTTACAGTGTCATAAGTCATCTCCTTGAAAAACTTGCAAACTTGAGCCATGTGATGATTTATATCCGCCATGGTAGGTTCGGCCGGGATAATCATCGACTCATTGAATATTTTTTCCATGATGCCCGTATTAATTATATGCTCATACAACGGAAGCCGTTTCGGTCTGATGTTTTTTGCCGCATCAACAATGTTTCTGTAGTCTGGCATGAAATCCATAAAACTCCCTTCGTTTTGATGATATAAATATAATGCTTTTTTAGGCATTAATCTCACTCTATATTGCCATAATATAGCGCTTAATTGCTATATTATGGCAATATGACCGAAAAAGACATTCTCCAATCGTCCGCGGAACAGGAGCAGGTGCCTCTCGACACACCTTTTTTTCGGGCCTATCGGGGTGTTTATCTCGAACGAAGAAGCATAGCCCCCCATTATCATAATGAGCTGGAAATATTGTTTCCACAGGGACTTGCAGGGGAAACCTGGGTTTCAGGCAAACGCCATTCTTTTCAGAAACGTTCAGCCCATATCATTCCTCCAGGAGCGGTCCATTCGTTTCGCGTTTGGCCACAGGGGGATGGAAGCATTTTTGTAATACAACTCAACACAGAGCGGTGCGCCGCCCTACTTAATGTATTTCCCAATTTTAATCGAAAACATTTTTTCGATCGGCTTTCGCGTCTCCCTGTTTCGATTGATTCTTTACGTAAAGATATGCTTTCTGCAACACTTGGTTTGTCCCCTTTCCGCCCGAAAAAATCACCGGCTATTGAGAGTGCCGTGTCCGATCTCGAGATTACCTCCCGCATTCTGCGGATTTTGCTGGAAAGCAATAGACATAAACCTGCCAAGCCGGCAATTGACGAACGGCTGTATCGGATTTTAGCTGCGCTCGAAACGGATCTGGATAAGCCTTTTGATTTAGACAGAATATCTGAAGCAACTTCACTTTCGCGATTTCATCTTTGTCGCTTGTTTAAAAAAACAACCGGTATGACACTTACGGAATATCAGACACATGCGCGCGTCCGGCGTGCAGCCTATCGTTTATCCGAACGCGGCCTGAATGTAACCCAGGCCGCCTACGAGACGGGCTTTAAGAGTGTTTCTTATTTTATCAAGGCATTCAGGAAGACGATGGGTTCGACGCCCAAACAGTGGGTTTTGTCCAGAATCACTACCCGCCTCTAATTTTAACATACGCTTTCCTTTAAAAACTGAAAACATCCCTCCTCAATGGAAAGTCAAAGACGATTATAGTTTCAGTTTGCGCAAAGCAAGCTCGGTTTAAGAATTAAGGGGGGTTGGGAACGGCGCCGCACTGGAAAGACAGCAATCGCCGGTATTATGCTAAAACGTCTTGACCATACCACTCATTTTATTTGATTTTCCGGCAAAAGAGGGCCTATTTTCTTAACAGGACAAGAGAGAGAAAATGGCGGCAAATATACGGATTTTAAGACCCGGTCAATCAAGGAGCAGATCATGAAATGGTTCCCTGACATCCGCTTGACGAGCCGGATGCGTCATTTCATTCTGATTTCCGGGGTGTTGTTGGGCGTATCCTGGATAGCGTCTCTGCTCTTTGGGACCCGCCTGATTCAGGCCGCCTATGAACAACGGTCATTCGGTTTTCTCAATGATATGTTGGCCGGCCGCGCCACTCATCCCTTGGCGTATTACACGGAACTGGGCAGCCGTTTCCTGATATTGTTCTCGGTACTGTTCGGCCTATCCCTATTCTTCCTTTTGCTGTTCATCTTACCTGCGGGAAGTCTTTCCTGGCCGGCTTGGCATCGATGGATCAACGGGCATACCCGTTCGCTGAATGATATTTCGGATAAACATTTGTGGGCCTGGATTGCGCTGGCTGCCGGAACGAGCCTCTTTCTCGAGTTGATGATGATTCGAATTCATTCCAGTTATTTCCAGCTTTTTGCCTATTTCAAGAACATCAGCCTGCTTTCCTGTTTTCTCGGTTTAGGCATCGGATTCATGCGGGACGAGAAGCGTATGTTGGCCCTTCCCCTGGTGGTTCCAGGTCTTGCGTTGCAGGTTGGAGCACTTTACGGTTTGCGTTTTTCCGGTGTGGCGGATATGTTGCAAAATCCCATTTCCGAGCAATTGACATTAGGGCTGGCGCAGCTTTCCACTGTTGAAAACGCAGCCATCGGATACGCCTTTCTGTTATCCGTTTTTCTTTTGAATGCCCTTTGCTTCATTCCCTTGGGCCAACTCTCCGCGCGCCTTATGTCCCGTTTACCCGGTTTGCAGGCTTATGGATGGAACCTGGGCGGAAGTCTGCTCGGTATTCTACTGTTCACACTGCTCTCTTTTTTATGGACACCGCCCCCGGTCTGGCTGGTGGTGGGTTTTATTCTGACTTCCTTCTTCTTAATGGCGGATCATAAATCGCTTCTGACCGCACTGGGCTCTCTGATATTGATCGTAGGCCTGTTGGCTATTCCTTTTCGGGTCAATCAATATGATTTCTATTCACCTTATCAGATTCTGACTTTAGCGCTTTCCCCTAAGAACCTTCCGATACTGAAGACCAGCAACGCTTATTACCAACGGATTCTGGATTTGGACGATACCCGTCAAATACAATCCAACCCG
>MGVN01000058.1:29315-32461 GCA_001800515.1 Elusimicrobia bacterium RIFOXYB2_FULL_49_7
CCGCCCCGAATAGCGTACTGGTAGTGGGCAGCGGTATGGGCAACGATGTAACCGCCGCGCTCCGTCAAGGCGCCAACGTGGTTGATGCGGTGGAGATTGATCCGGCCATCGTGGAATTCGGGAAGCAGTTGCACCCGGGGAAACCCTATGCCTCGGGTCGCGTCCGCGTCCATATCAATGATGCACGCGCTTTTTTCAGGACTTCGCATGAACAATATGATTTAATCGTGTACGGATTACTGGACGCGCATACCCTACTGTCGGGCGTATCGGGCGGAGTTCGGTTGGATAGTTATGTTTATACGGTGGAAGGGCTGCGGGAGGCCAGACAGAGGTTGACACCTGATGGTATTCTTTGCCTGTCTTTCTGTATTCTAAACCCGGCGCTTGGAAAGAAGCTTTATCTCATGCTGGAAGAGGCTTTTGACAACCATCCGCCCCTGGTTTATCAGACGGACTATGATAAAGGGTATGCTTTTTTGGCCGGTCCTGGGCTCAAAAACATAATACTTCCCGATTCTACGGATATAGTGGATGTTCGTCGTGAAGTCAGTAATCCGTCCCTCCGGGCAGACAAATCCACGGATGATTGGCCCTTCTTTTATATGCCGGTCCGGAAATATCCGGTTTCCTGTTTATTCCTGGTGGCAGCCCTTTTGTTTGTTTCCCTGATTACCATTCGCCGCTTTGGGGTATCCGTTGGTGCAGGGTTTTCTGCGCCAGCCTTTTTCCTGGGTGCAGGTTTTATGCTGATTGAAACAAAAGGTATAACGGAATTGGCTTTAGCATATGGAAGCACGTGGGTTGTCATCAGCGCTATGATTGCAGCCATCATGGTCATGGCCTTTTTCGCTAATGTGGCGGTAATGAAACGGCAACCATTGAAACCCTTTTCGACGTATGCATTCCTTTGCTTCTCGCTGTTGCTGGGATACGGGATAACGCATCTGGGGTTCAACAATCTGCCTGTTTGGATCATCAAGATCGGCTTGCCATTGGTGTTGGCCCTGCCGCTCTTTTTCTCAGGGTTCGCCTTTTCCACTTTACTGAAGGGGAGTATGCCCGTCCGAGTTGCGTTGTCGTCCAATTTGTTGGGCGCCATGCTGGGCGGTTTTCTGGAATACAATTCGATGTATTTCGGTTTCCGAGCTCTTTATCTGATTGCGCTGGGTATGTATGTGTTGGCCGGGTTAACCACAGTGCTTCGGTCTGATAAAATCGCATAAATGTCATTGGCAGGATAATTAGAATGTTTATCCGCTTAACATGCTTAGAATGAGGTCACGATCCAATAATTTGAGTTCATTCTTGTCCTCAAGAAAAATCTCGACATCCTTGCGGAGTTCTTTAAAATTCAGTCCGGAGATTTTATCGGCAATAAAGCTCTTGTAACTGCTCTCGGTTAATCCGGGCCTCTTTTTTTCAGTCTGAAAGATGGCATTATTCAGAAGCAGAAGATTCGGAACCACTTTTTTTCCCAAATACCAGACCAGGTCATAAAAATCCCGTCCCTTGTTGTATCGTCGGAAAAGACAGGCGTGAAGCTTGGTAGCAAACAGGGACGGCTTTGATGTTGTACTTATTCAACTCATTGATTAATTCATTATAGAGGCTGACGAAATCATATCCGATCCTGTTAACCAGGGAATAATCCATATCTTCACTGTACCTTTTCAATCCGTGCAGAATCCTTAAAGCGGTTCCACCGGTGAATGCGATGTGCTCAAGACGCCCTTTGTCAAACATGATTTTCAGCATTAAGACCTGCAGAAACTCGCGCACCTTGTTGATATTGGCTTCCGAGCCGGCATTCTTCGATAATTCTTTTTTGATAAGTTCAATCACGCCGCGATCCTGCTGATGAGGAAGGATAATTTTTTGCATTTGAACAACTTGGAGTAGGCTGATAATTTCCTTTTTTGAAGCGCGTCGATGTTCTGCAGGCGATAGGATTCCATCAGGAAATCCTTTATATCGGGTTGGGTTTTACCGAATTTGAATCGGCGAAGGTTCAGGTAAAGAAAATCCACAAGCGCCTTTTCCGGCACGGCAAGATTAAAATGCAGACCCGCTTCATCCTTTTCCTCCGTAAAACCGGTGAAGCAGTCGTTTTTCAGATGTCGATATCGGAAGGTTCCGACGCTATTGATGAAGGTTTTCGTTTTTTTAGTGGTCACACAGGTGAGATCAATCACCCGTTCCGGAATAAGCCCATGAAACGACAGGGCGTATTCCAGGCTTACATAGGATGGTTTATAAAGCTCGCCGGCCAGATGGAGTTTGGACGGATGGATTTTCCGGTCCGATTCATTCAGAATGAAATAGTTTTTATTAAGTCGAATGAGTTTCCCATTGTGCTTCCAACGGCTAAGCTGAAGCGTCATCTTCCGATCTCCGCCGGTCAGCATTTTAATCAGTGGCCAACTTATCAGCGGATAGGCTTCAACGGTTTTTCTGAATTCTTCAAATCTCATGAAATTTACATTGTTTCCGTAGTTTATCTTTAATGATAATTTATGGAAACAATGTAAATTTCAATGGATTGCTTATGTCAAGGTAAATATTGTTTTAGCGGGATGATTCAACGTCCTTCCAGCGCATTCCACCGGTCATAGGCAACTGGAATGGCCTTGTCCAATTCCGCAATACGTACATTGGCCTCTTTGACAAATCCCGGCTTTTGAAACGAGGCAGGATCAGCCATTTGATCATATAATATCTGCCGTTCGGCTTCCATCTTTTCAATGAGTCCGGGCAGTGCTTCCAGTTCCGTCTTTTCTTTAAACGACAGTTTCCGGGGACCGCTTTTTTCGGCAGGCAAAGGCGCCATCTTCTTGACCACTGCGGGCTTTGCAGGCTCTGCAACAGCCGTTTTCTTTATTTGCCGCTCCCAGTCATCATAGCCGCCGATGTATTCCTTGACCGTTCCATTGTCCTCAAAAATGAGGGCTGACGTGGCGACATTATTAAGAAATTCACGGTCATGGCTGACAATAATAATGGTTCCCGGAAAATCCAGCATAACCTCTTCCAAAAGCTCCAGGGTTTCCGTATCCAAATCATTCGTCGGCTCGTCAAAGATGAGCAGATTGGCTGGTTTGGTAAAGAGGCGGGCCAACATGAGTCGGTGGCGCTCTCCACCCGAC
>MGVN01000058.1:32492-57237 GCA_001800515.1 Elusimicrobia bacterium RIFOXYB2_FULL_49_7
TTGTGAAGAGAAAATCCTGGAGATAGGAGATGATATGGCGTGATTTGCCATTCACCATGACCATATTGCCCTCATTCCAGGCCACATTCTCCCACACGCTTTTTTCAGGTTCAATAACCTCCCGAAGCTGATCAAAATAAACGGGGGCCACGTTGGTCCCCAGTTCAACCCGGCCCTCCTGAGGGATCAGCTTTCCAAGCAGAAGATTCAGCAGCGTGGTTTTACCGCATCCATTGGGACCGATGATTCCCACCCGATCCCCACGCCCAAGAGAAAATGAGAAATCCCGCACAATCGGCTTATTGGGATAGGCGAAGGTGATTTTTTCCGCTTCCAGTACCCGTTCACCCGACCGACCCGATTCGCTGATAGTAAGAGTGACATTGCCGGTCCGTTCCCGACGCTTCTGCCGCTCTTCACGAAGACGGTACAATTCCCTAACCCGGCCTTCATTCCGTTTGCGGCGTGCCTTGACACCTCGCCGAATCCAGACCTCTTCTTGGGCCAATTTTTTATCAAAACGGCTCCACTCTTTTTCCTCATTGTCGAGTACCGCCTGTTTGCGCTCCAGAAAAGTGGGATAATCGCAGGCCCAATCAATGGCTTTGCCCCGGTCCAATTCAATGATGCGCGTGGCCAGCCGTTTCAGCAATCGGCGATCATGGGTGACAAAAAGCACGGTCAGGCCGCTGTTCAAGATAAAGGATTCAAGCCAGGCAATGGAATCCAGATCCAGATGGTTGGTGGGTTCGTCGAGCAGGAGCAAGTCGGGCTCACGAATCAGGGCGCGCGCCAGAAAGACCCGGCGCCGCATCCCACCGGACAGCTCGCTGAATTGCGCATCCGGTTCTATCTGCACCTGATCCAAAACCCGGTCCACCCGAGTCTGGATGGCCCAGCCATTATGGGTGTCCAATTCATGCTGAAGTTCATGAAGTTTGGGCGAATGGCTGTGTTCTTGAAAGAGCTGTTGGTAGGTGGCCAGAATTTCGCCCAATTTGCCGGCTCCGGTTGCGGTCACTTCAAAAGCCGTGCCGGAGAGTCCCATGGGCACCTCCTGCGGGAGATAAGCCACATTGACAGAGGGCGCAAATACGACCTCACCCGAATCAGGCTTCAGTTCCTGACCGATGATCTTAAGCAGCGTGGATTTGCCTTCGCCATTGCGGCCCAGGAGGCAGATACGCTGTCCTTTCTGGATTTCCAAAGAGACATCGTCCAGAATGGCGGGTCCGCCGAAGGCGATTCGGAGGTTGTGGAGGCTGAGTAAGGACATAAAGATAATCCAATCAGCAAATCAGGGTGATGATGGAGTGCGGCAAGCTTTGGAAAGGGGTAAAGCCTGTTCCTATTCTTAGATTAAAATCAATGGTTTCATCTGTTCGATTCAGCACCACTGTGACAAGAGAACCCTCCGGATTTTTAAAAGCAGTCGCCTCCAACTGGTCTGTATAGCGGCTGCATCCGATACGAACAGCCCCTGGCCGGATAAAACGGCTGAAGTGACCGATATAATAGTATGAACTGTTGTAAATAATCTGCTTTTTTGAGGGATTGGCCAGAATAGGCGCATCACAGAAATTGCCCACATGGTTGGGTCCGCCCTGTTCATTGAGAAGCATGTTCCAATCCACAAAACCCACCGCGTAATGGTTGAGATTGCCGATGATGTCGTGACCATATCGTTCGCCGGTTTTCCAGATGCCCGGTTTTGGCCCACCCTCCTGACACCCTTCCGTAAAGAGCAGTTTATGCCCCGGAAACATCTTGTGAGTCATTTCCAGATTGTCAAAATGATCGCCCGAATACCAGTGAAAAGCCAGGCCCCAGATGGTTTGGGCCGCCTTTTTATCTGCCAGCGCTATTTGGGCTCTTTCATAAACCCGTTCCTTATTATGATCCCAGACCATGATTTTGATATGGCCCAGTCCGTTTTTACGGAGCACGGGGCCCAAGTGATCTCTGACAAAATCGCGCTCTTCTTCGGCAGTATAAACGCAGGAGTCCCACGGTTGTGTTGCCTTGGCTTCGTTCTGCACGGTCAATCCCCAGAGAGAAATGCCTTGTTCCGCATACGCTTTGATGTATTTAACGAAATAATGCGCCCACACGGCCGCATACTTGGATTTCAGTTTACCGCCCTGATTCATCATACCATTGGTTTTCATCCAGGCCGGCGGGCTCCAGGGTGAAGCGAATAGCTTGAATTCCGCGCCACGGATCTTTCGGGCTTTTTGAATCATAGGGATAAGCGCCTTCTGATCCCGTTCAATGGAAAAGGTGGAAAGCGTCGTATCGTTTGGTTTATCCGCATAGGCATAATTTCCAAGAGAAAAATCACAACTATTGATATGAGTACGGCAGAGTGAATAGCCCAAACCGTTTTTGGGATTAAAATAGGCGTTTAAGATTTCGGTCTGTTTTTGGCGCGGCAATGTTTGAAGCGTCACGGCCGCCGCTTCGGTAAACGCGCCGCCAAAGCCCTCGATTTCCTGATAGGTGACATCCGGATAAAGAATGATGAGTTTGTTTTCTTTATCCGGATCAGTGAAATTGAATCTTGATCTTTTCTTTTCGGTCAGACGGTCGGTGGTTTCACGGGCGGTTTGAAAGCAGCGGACAAAAAAGAGTTTCTTCATGGTATAAATATAAAATATGCTTTCATTGTTTTGCGATTATGATTTACGGAGTTGCAGTATAGCTGCTATCAGTGGCACCTTTTTTGCTATATTAAAAAAGTGCGCAACCGTTTAATACGAAAACAGTGGATTATTTCAGGGTCAGCCATTTTATTTGCGGTTGCCCTGGCGCTGTTTTGGGGTGTACACACGCTGAATACCCGCCTTACGTCCATAATTCAAGATAAATTGGCAAAAGTGACCGGATGTGAGGTTTCAGTTGAAACCGCACGGACAAATATTTTTTCCAGACTTGTTGTTGAACAGGTGCGGGTATTTCCATTTGGGCAGTCGCAAAAACAACAACCCATTCTTTCTTTGAAAGAAGGGATCATTCGATACTCTCTGACTGCCCTTATCCGGCGCCAGTTTGAAATCAATAGCATTATTCTGGATAGTCTGGTCTTGGATTTGGGGCGCGACAGTGCCGGTGGCCTTAATTTTCCAGATCTGGCCAAGTTGCGCGGTTCTGATACGGGAAAAAGCCTGCCGGTTGAGGTGGTGATTCAACGGATCGATTTGCAGAATAGTTCTTGCCGTTACCGGGATAAGCCGGTATCCATTTTCTCGGCCATGCTTTCGGGCGTCAATTTGGCCATCACCTTTCCGAAAAACGAGGCGACCCGATTTTCTCTGACAACCGATTCAGGACAGGTTATCTACCCGAAGTCGGTACAAGCGATTGACAGTTTGCACTTGCTGGCCAGCATGCAAGAGAGCGATCTGAACGTTCAGACATTACAGATTTATTTTCCCGGTGCAACTCTTCAGGCCCAGGGAAAGATTCTATTTGGAGAAAAAGACTCCTCGGATCTGGATGCTGACCTTTCCCTTCAAGGGGATGCCTCGTTTCTGGCCCATGTGTTGAATCCGTGGCTACCCAGCCGCTTTAAGCCGGAATCGGGCCGTTTTAGCCTGACACTTTATGCTTCGGGCGGATTGACCGCGCCGAATATTCAAGTGGCATTGGATGTTCCGACCCTGATCATGCCAACCCTGAGAATTCGGGAGGCGGTGGTCAAGGGGGAATGGGCCAAGGAACAAATAATTCTGAAAAGTCTGGATTGCCAAGCCTTCAATGGCCGCATTGCCTGCACGGGGGTTTACGATCTCCATCATGATTCGCTTTCTTCGTTTTTCCTGAAAATGCAGCAGGCATCGCTTGACAAGGTCATTCGGCTCTTTGTGCCCGGAAAGATGCCTTATCAGGGTGTGGTCAATGGAACACTTTCTGCGAGCGGGCCACTGAAGCGTCCGGCACATTGTCAGGCCCAGGCCTTACTTCATATCAGCCATGCGGCAATGGATTCTCTCTCCATTCCCGATTTTTCCATTTCAGCCGAGGCAACAGAAGGAAAGGCGCGGTTGAAGATGGATAATAAGGACGCTTTGATTCAGGCACAAGCGACCTTGAATGAAAATCAAGTGTCCGGCGACTTTTCTATAAGTGTCGCGAATTTGTGGTACCTAAGCGGTCTGCTACCCGATGCAACACTGACCGGCAATCTTGACCTGCGCGGCCAGATAAGCGGCACACTTGACCATCCTGAAATCGCCTGCCAATTCCAGGGGCAAGGATTTTCATTTAAACATCTTCCGCTGGATTCCATAGATGGAAATCTAATCTATCGGGATAAACGGATCCGGCTTGAAAATACGCGTATCGTGGGCACGCTCCAACATATTGACACGACACAGCCGATATGGGGGCTTCCCAAATTTTCGGAAAGCGTCAGTTACCAGGGTTCTTTGCACGGGCCTGTTGATTCGTTGAACGGACGTTTTGATGTGCAATTAAAGGAGCTGAAACAGGGGCGCTTTCATGCGGATAGCGCTAAAATGGTACTGATACTGAACCAGGGCAGCCTGGATATTCCTTCAGTACAGCTCTTTTCAAATACCATGCTGTTAGCCATCCGCGGCGATTGTCGAATTCCCGGAATACAGGGTAATTATCATGTAACGCTGCAACGCGCTTCGGTGGAGATTCCCGATAGCGGGCAGGGGGGGATGCAGGTCGGTTTTGAACTTTCCAAACAAAGTATTTTCACGCTTAGGGTGAAAGCTGAAAGCCTTTCCCTTTTTCCGTTGCATGCCTTTATCACTGATTTTCCGGACATGGGGGGATATTTGATGGGTGATATTTCTTATGTGGGAGGGCGCGAACCCAAAGCCCGAGCGAGCCTCTCTGTTATCAAACCCAGTTATGGTCAGGTTATCCGGGATTCCGTGCGATGCGTAGCGGAGTTGGAAAAAGGAATCCTGACGGTCAGTGCTTTGGATTTTTATGATAAGTTTCATCATGCAAAGGCTAATCTAACGACAGGCCTTTTGCCGGACAGTCCGGTTCGGGCAAACCTGAGTGCAGACAGCATTGATATCCGCCTTCTTAATGCTTTTTTAAAAGAGAAGATTCTGATAGGTGGATTCGCTTCTTATCGGATTGATGTGGATGGCACATTGAACAAGCCTCGCGTGGTGGGTCATTTGACCGTCAGTCAGGGAGCCGTGCAGCTTCCCGGAGACTCTTCCGGGATCGATGCCATTTCCGTATCGATCTTATTTGCAGATTCGATCTTTACAATTAAAGATATTCGATGCAGAATTCAAGGTTTGCCTTTGAGTTTGAAGGGTACGCTTTCCACCTCGGACTGGAAAAGGTTCCGGTTGTCCTCTATGCTGACGGTAACGGAAACCGGGAATGCGTTGCTGACCGGCACCCTTTCTCCGGATTCGTTCTTTTTATCGGTCAACGGTTCCGATTTGGATTTGTCGGTGGCCACGCCTTTTCTGCCGATGATTTCCGATTTGTCGGGCAAGCTCTCTGTTCAGGCGGATATCCGGGGAACACGCAATAATCCTGCTTTCCTTGGAAAAGCTCATCTCGTGCTTGCGGATGTCAGCTTTCAGCGATCAGATGTTTTTAAGGCGACTATCCCCTCCGCGATATTCGATGGAAGCAGCCGTGATAATGAATTTCTGATTCAGGGGGACATTGCCATCGGCAATTCCAGTATCGTGGAGCCGCTGACACTTCAGGATTTTCTGGATTTAATCAATCGGGTGGAACGGCCATCCGCAGAACCGTCGCCTTTTATGGAAAAGGTTCGGACCAAGATTCGCCTCCGGCAGGCAGGCGATATCTGGGTGGACAATAATCTGGCCAAAGTGAAACTGTCACCCGAACTGTCGGTAACCGGTTCGCTTCAACGGCCGGCCATCGAGGGTCGGCTGATATTGGAGGAGGGCAAGATCTATTTCCTGGATCGGACCTTTGAGTTGCAGGAAAGTGTCATTGATTTCGCTGACCCGGCGCGCATTAATCCCATTGTCAATATAACAGCAATGGCGGATGTGACGGCAGACGGCGATTCGCCGGATGAGGCCTATCATGTCACGCTTGGACTCCTGGGACCGCTGGACAAAATCGACCTGACGCTGACATCCGACCCCCCGTTAAGCAAGGCCGACATTCTGGCCGTGATGACCCTGGGGCGTCCCCTGGATGCCATCTCCACGGACAGCCGCGACGGGAGCCTGTTCGCGGATCGTCTGGGCACATTGTCCACGCGGCAGGTGTCCGGAGTTCTCACCAGAAAAGTGGGAAATAAAATCGGTCTTGAACAACTGACCATTGAAGGAAATCTGCTGCGTCTGAACCAATCCGATGGGCCGCAAATAGCCGCCTCGAAAAAAATCAATAAAAAGTTGGCCGTAACCTACAAAACCGATGTCGGCCATTTGAATGATCAGAGTATCATGCTGGAGTATCTTTTAAACAAGCTCTTTTCCGTGAGCGGTGAAGTGGACCAGAATGGAAAAGCGGGAATTGATTTAAAATGCGGGTTGAAATTCGAATGACCGTCCTGTCGCGTCTTCTTATTGTTTCCTGGTTTCTACTGCTGTTATCAGCCGGTTTGATTGAGGCCAAAACGAAATCCGATAAATGGCAGGTTCATTCTTTGACGTTATCCGGAAACAAGGCCTTCAGTCAAGGCAAACTGAAAAAGGTGATGATCACCCGCACCTCTCATTTCTGGTCGCGGTCCTATTATAAGCCCATGCTGTTCAAGGAGGATCTGAATACTCTCATTCTGTTTTATAAACAAAACGGATACTTAAAGGCACAAATCAGGGATACCTCTGTTACGATAGATTCCACTAAGCATGAAGTGGATATTCGTCTTGAAATCACCGAAGGGCTGTTAAGTCATATTCAAGGTCTGGAAGTGTCAGGTAACACGGTTTTTCCAGACAGCCTCCTGCTTGCGTTATCCGCCATTCAACCGCCTGCACCCTATCGGTATAAGGCGGCCACTCAGGCCGCCATGAGTATCGAGGCCTTTTATGGCGAAAGGGGCCATCTTAATGCCGTTGTAAAACCGGAAATTCTGCCCGACCCGGATTCAGCCTTTGTCCGTATCCGTTTTAATATACAAGAGGGGCCATTTCTGACAATCGGTCAGCTCAGCATCACAGGCCAAAAAAAAACAAAACTTCCTGTTATCCGGCGTGAACTTTGGTTTGAGACAGGAGATACCCTTCGTCGTTCGGCATTATCCCAAGCACGCCACCAGCTTTATTTGACCGGACTCTTCAGGAGTGTTTATCTGCAACCGGCCGCAATGGACAGCAGCGATTCCGCAGCAGCCAGGGATATTATTGTGGAAGTACAGGAAAAACCCTCTATTGAACTGAATACCTCGGTCGGATATGGTACTGAGGAAAAGGGACGACTGAAGGTCGAAGCATTAAACAATAATCTGTATGGCACAGCCCGGAAGATAGGATTGAAAGCTAAGCTGAGTTTCATCGGATACGGGAGCGAGGCGTCATTTACGGAACCGTGGACCTTTGGCTCTCGAATCAAGACCAATGCCAACCTTTTTTGGGATTATCTGGAAGAGACCGGCTATACCATCACTAAAACGGGTGGGCGTCTTCTTCTGGGGCGGAAATTCGGGAGTTTTATCACCGGTTCGGTTGGAACGCGGTTTGAGAATTCCTATCTGAAGGATATTAAATTAGTTTCGTTACCGGATACACTGACCGCCTTTGTGAGAAGTTTGATGGTGGCCGTTAACTATGATTCACGCGATGATCTGTTTGATACCCGACGGGGCGTATTTGCCGAGTTGAGTAATGAATTTGCCGGCCCGTTCTTAAGCAATACCACCCTTTTTTCACGGAGTATCGCACGCCTGAAATATTTCAGGTCCGTGTGGTCGAGCGGGGTATTGGCTTCAGCCCTTGAGACCGGTTGGATAATTGATTTTTCGGACCGGATGAAACTGCCGCCCAATGAGCGCTTTTATGCAGGCGGGTCCAATTCGTTAAGGGGATTTGATTATCGGTCTGTGGGTCCGAAAGATGAAAATGGTGTTGCAATGGGCGGACGATTCAAGATTGTCTTTAATATGCTGGAACTGCGTCAGACTGTTTACAAGATGGTAGGTGTGGCCGCTTTCTTTGAATTAGGAAATGTCTGGTCATCCATTGCGGATTTCCGGCCTTTGGAACTGCGGCCCTGCGTGGGTCTGGGGCCGCGAATTGAAACACCCATTGGCATCATTCGTGCCGATGCTTCGCTCAATCCGGCCCCCCGTGCGGAGGAATCCGCCTGGGTCTTTTATTTAAGCGTAGGCCAAGCTTTTTAATTCATTTCTTTTGTTTAAGAAATTAAAAAGTTGACCATTCAATGTTCCGCTTACGCCGATTTAACGGTGTTTTATCCTTTTTATAAACGGCCATCTGTGCCTCAAACGTCGGTGCAGGGTTGTTTTGTTTATAAAGTATTCCCAGGGGATAGGGGTTTTCTTCGGCCGCCTTATGATAACCCTTCATTTTGTCAGCAGCATCAAAAGAGGAGTCCAGGACATAGGTATTCTCATTATACCACTTGAAGGTGTTGATTTTATTGAACGAAACACAGGGATCGAATATGTCAACCAAGGCATATCCTTTGTGCAAAATCGCCTTTTTTATAATCTCTTTGGTCTGTTCCTGTTTTCCGACAAACGCACGGGCGACAAAGGTGGCTCCCAAAGAAATGGCCGCGGTAAGGGGATTCAAGGGCTCGTTGATGACACCCGCGAGCTGGACCGGTGTGACAAATCCTCTTGGGCTGGTGGGAGAAGCCTGTCCCTGCGTCAGTCCATATACCATGTTGTTGTGCACCAAATGCACAATGTCAGGATTGCGACGTACTGTGTGTAAAAAATGGTTCCCTCCTTCTCCATACATATCGCCGTCACCGCCTTCGGCGATGACCGTCAGCTCCGGGTCGACCATTTTAATGGCCGTGGCCACCGGAAGCGCACGCCCATGCAGTCCATTGAAATAATTGATTTTTAGATATTGCGGCATTTTGGCGGCCTGGCCGATACCGGAGGCAATGACGACTTTTCCCGGTTCCAGTTGCAATTCTTCAAGGGCCTCTTTCAGAATTTTCAGCAGCAACATGTTTCCGCATCCGGGACACCATGCGGTTTCATGAATGTCGGCATAATCAAAACGTGTTTTCATATTGATAGGGTTCCTGAAATCCGGGTGGTCAATTCTTCAACAGAGAAGGGCATTCCATTATATTTCAGCAGGTTGAACTGTATGTCGAGCAGCGTCTCCATTTTTAATAAACCGGCAAATTGACCGGTTGCATTATTTTCAACCGATATCCTTATTTTTGCCCGTTCCATCAGTTCTTTTGTTCCGGTCGGCAGGGGATAAACCTGTTTGAAATAGGCAAAAGCGATGTCGCTTCGTTGCAGCCGTTTCAGGGCTTCGCAAATCACCCCATAAGTGGAACCCCAGCCGATGATCAGTATCGAATAATCCGGATGACCGATGAGTTCGGGTTCAATATCTTCATACTCCGCCAGTTTCCGCATGCGCTTGTCGACCATGGCGGTTCGAATATTGAAATCTTCGGTGATTCTTCCGTTTTCAGAATGTTCGTCACTGTCCACGCAAACCAAACCGTGTCCGTATCCCGGAATGCCTCGGGGAGAAATACCGGAAGGCGTCATGGCATAGCGGTTGTAATCCGGAGCGGTTTCAACGATATGATTGACAAGGGTTGATTCGGAAAAAATCGATTTATCAATCGTACCGATGCTGTCCAGAAAAAACTGATCGGTCAGAAGAATAACCGGGACCTGATATTGGTCGGCCACCTCAAAGGCCTTTCGGGAGAGCATGACCCCATCCGCTAAATGGCCGGGCGCATAAATGACCCGAGGATAATCCCCGTGCCCTGCATACAACGCAAGGTTCAAATCACCCTGTTCCGTCCGGGTCGGCAATCCGGTAGCCGGTCCCGGTCGTTGTGCCAAATGAATAACAGCAGGGGATTCGATGCAGCCCGCCAGACTCATTCCTTCGGTCATCAGAGCGAATCCGCCGCCGGAGGTGGTAACCATGGCCCGGGCGCCCGCATACCAGGCGCCGAGCATCATATTGATAGCCGCGATTTCATCCTCCGCCTGTTCCACTGCGATATCATACGCCTCAGACCGTTTGGCCAGGTTGACCAGTACGCCGGTACTGGGGGACATGGGATAGGAAGCGATGAAATTGCAGCCGCCTGCAATGGCGCCGATGGCAACAGCCTCTGTTCCATTTAGGGCGATCCGGTCAACAACAGATGCATTCGTTTCGATGGAGATAGGGATTGCCATGTTTCCGGAGAGCTCACTCCCCCGTTGAAAGGCCAACAGGTTTTTGCCGACAATATCGTCACCTTTTGCCTGGAACTGGTCTTGAATCAGTGACTTTGCAACTTCGGAATTGCAGGATAGAAGCCCGGCCAACATGCCGAAAATGTAACTATTAAGGAATAGGCTGCCGCCCAAGTCGGCCAAGGCCGCACTAAAATCGATCGGAATGATACGGCCGCCGATATCCGCGTATTTTTGAGGGATGTTTCCGGCTTCACCGATAATGAGTGTGGCGGGGCTCAGCCGATTTTCCAGGCGTTCCATACCGTTCCGACTCAACACAATCAGCAGATCGATACGATTCACAAAGGCATAAACGCTTTCGGAAGATACGCGTATTTCAGTAGTATTGTTTCCACCCCGGACCCTTGACATGAACTCCTTGGACAGGAACGCCTGTTTTCCGCTTCTTGTCAACATTGTTATCAGGAGCGATTCAATGGTATTCAACCCTTGACCCGCTTCTCCGGAAAGAACAATGGAAATGTCTTTATCAAACAAGGTCTCTTCTCCTTTCTTCAGCATGCTCTTCAGCCTGAACCGCACACCGGCAGGCACCGAAAATAAAAACACACCCGGACAGGTAAATCCAGAACAGATAGGCAATATACTATTCTTCCGCCTTTGATGATTCAAACCATCGAAAAAGGGTGGGCAGCACCAGCAAGGTTGCGAGCGTGGCGGTAAAGAGACCGCCCACAATGACCATGGCCAGAGGCTTTTGAACTTCCGAACCCGGGCCGGTAGCATAGAGCATAGGTAACAGGCTGAAAATGGTAATGGCTGCGGTCATTAAGATGGGTCGCAGCCGCAGGGTGCAAGCCTGGGCAATGGCATGGCTGCTGCTTTGACCGGCTCGCCGTAACTCGATAATATAGGAAATGAGAACCAGACTGTTTAATACGGAAACACCAAATAGCACAATGAACCCGACGGAGGCGGGAACCGACAGATAGAGACCCGAGAGTTTTATGGCAAACACCCCGCCGATTAATGCAAACGGAAGCGTTGAGAGTACCAGAAGGGCCATGCGGATGGAATTGAAAGTAATGTAGAGAAGCAGCAAGATAAGAGCAATGGTCAATGGGGTAATGATCAAAAAACGTTTCATAGCCTCCTGCTGGTTTTGGAATTGACCACCCCAGGAAAGCAGATAACCGGACGGCAGAGTCACATTGTCATGAATCCGTTTATCCGCCTCCTTCACAAATGAGGCAATGTCCCGACCACTGATATTGACTTCAATGCCGATGCGCCGGCTGCCGTCCTCGCGGCTGATTTGAACCGGACCTTCGGAAACAACAATATCCGCCACTTCGCGAAGCGGAATCAGGCTGCCATTCCCCGTGGTTATCATCAAACTGCCGATTTGTTCCGGAGAATGCCGAAAGCGTTCCGCCAGTCGAACCGTGACATTGAAAAAACGGTTTTCCTCCTGAATCCGGGTGGCGGTTTCTCCGCCAATAGCGGCTTCGACCAGGGAGAGAACGGATCGGACCGTGCAGCCATATCGCGCTATTTTATCCCTGTTCAAATTAATGGAAATGTAGGGTTGTCCGCGGGTCTTTTCAACCGATAGATCCGCTGTACCAGAGACCGCAAAAATGACAGAGGCGATTTCATCGGCTTTGGTTTTCAAGATAGCCATATCCGGGCCGGACAGTTTGGCAATCAGCTGGGAACGGGTTCCGGAAACCAATTCATCAATGCGGCACTGCACCGGCTGACTGAAACTGAAGACCATGCCCGGAATATCGGCTAAAACACTTCGCATCTTTTCAAATAATTCCTCTTTTGTTTTGGCACTGGTCCATTCGGATTTGGGTTTTAAAATACCCACATACCCGGTCTTATCAACACCCCGTGCCTCCACGGCAATGCCGGTCTGTCCTGTTTTGCCCACAATGGAAACCAGTTCCGGAAAACGCATGAGCCGCTTTTCCACCTCTTTGGAAATGGCCGCTGATCGCTCCAGTGAAATACCGGGCATGAGCGCGATATCCATGTCAAAGGCCCCTTCATCCATGACCGGAATAAATTCCCGGCCAAACTGGGTGGCCAGAAAACCGGCCGATAGAAGCAGAACCAGGGATATGACGGTCACCTGTTTGGGTCGCGCGGTGCAAAAGGCCAGTAAAGGTAAATAAGCCTGTTTGGCTATTCGCACTATTTTTGTTTCCTGATGTTCTGAAGGTTGAAGCAGGGTCAGACAGAGGGTTGGAACCACCAAGATAGATAAAAAGAGCGATGCCAGCAGGGCAATGACCACGGTTAAGGCAAGGGGACCGAACATCTTTCCTTCCATTCCCTGGAGCGTCAGGATAGGAATAAAGGTGAGTGCAATAATCAGTTCCCCAAAAATGCTCGGCTTGCGCACCTCTACCACGGCTTTGAGTACGGTGGCAATTCGGGTCTCCCCCTTTTCGTTTTTCAGCAGGTGGCGTTGCACATTCTCAACCTGGATGATGGTAGCGTCAATAATCATGCCCAGCGAAATGGCGAGTCCGCCGAGGGACATGAGATTAGCACTCATATTGAAGATTTTCATGATGATGAATGTCAGGAGCAGGGAGAGCGGAAGTACGAGAAGAACCGAGACGGCACCTCGAAGGTTACCCAGAAGCAGATAAAGAACAATGATAACCAGCACCGCTCCTTCAATCAGGGTGCGCACCACAGTCCGGATATTGGTCTTGACCATATCGGAACGGACATAATAAGGGGTTATTTTTACCCCATGGGGAAGCAGGGTGCTATTATTGATATCCACTACCTTCTTTTCCACGGCCTGCACCACTTCCATACTGTTTTGGCCCCGTAACATAAGCACAATACCACCCACGGCTTCCTCTTTGCCGTCTCGCATGGCCAGGCCTTGTCTTGGTGCATGGCTTAAGGACACAGTCGCCACATCGCGCACATGAATGGGCACCCCTTGGCGAGAGGTGATGAAAATTCCGCGAATATCATCAATGGATTGAAGGCTCCCGGTTCCACGAACAATGTGCTGCTCTTGGCCCATGACAATAAATCCGGCTCCGCTGCTCAGATTATTGTCTTTCAGGGCATTCACCAGGTCGTTTATGGAAACCTGATACTGCATCAGGAGATACGGGTCTGTTTCAACCTGGTATTCCTGGATATATCCGCCAAAGGCATTAATCTCATTCACCCCCGCCACTCCCATGAGCGCAGGCGCTACCACCCAATCCTGAAAAGTTCGAAGTTCAGTCAACTGTTTTATTCTTTCCGCCTCAGACGCAACCGAAGGCGCAGTGAGGGTATAGTGGTAGATTTCTCCCATAGCCGACGCAATAGGTCCCAGACGCTGGTCCACCCCTTCAGGCAATTCCTTGGCTATTCCGGATAATCGCTCAAAAACCTGTTGTCGCGCAAAATAGATATCGGTTTTATCATCAAAAACAAGAGTGACCACAGAAAGTCCATATTTGGTAATGGAACGCATGCCAATTAAACCAGCCAGCCCGCGCATGGAGATTTCCACCGGGTAGGTAACCAATCTTTCAAGTTCCAAAGGAGAGAGGCTGGCACTGCTGCTTAACACTTCCACCTGGACTCCCGTGACATCCGGGAAAGCGTCCAGAGAGAGCGTTCGAATGGCGTAACTACCGCCAAGAATAAGGCAGGCCACAATAAAAAAGGCGAGAATCTTATTATTCAACCCGGTTTGAATGAGCTTTTTCAATGAGAACACCCTCCTGCCTCGCCCATGGCCTGGATGGCCATTTGCGCCTTTAATTCAAAAGCCCCGGACAGGACGATGGTATCCCCTGCTGAAAGCCCCTTGATGATTTCCGTTCGGCTTACCCCTTTCCGGCCTGTGACTACCGGAACGGCCATGAATTCCACATCCGTTTCCGGAATAAAGACATGAGGAAGGCCATCCACAAGCTGAATAGCGTTACTTGGGACCTGCAGGGTCGGGGTCGATTCCTGATGTTGAATCCGGACTCGAACCAGGGCCCCGGGTTTCCAGACCCCTTTGGGATTCGGCAAAAGTATTCGTCCTGTCAAGCTTCGCGTTTCTTCATGATGGAAAGGGCTGATGTAATTCAACATTCCTTTGGCACGGTTATTACCGGTTAAATCCGAGACCTCCGCAGAGGCACCTTTTACAATGACATCCGCATCCTGCCCCACAATGGCAAGATGGATCGTAATGGCAGAGAGGTCGGCAATGACAAAAAGCTCTTTGCCGGCTTCAACGAATTCTCCGGGCACGATATGTTTGTCAATAACGGTTCCAAAGCGGCCGGCCAGAATGGGATACAGGCTGAGATTCTCATTGCTTTCAATGATGGCAAGCGTGTCGCCCGCTTTGACTTCATCGCCGATATTCTTGGCGGATTGTCTTGCCATACCGGAGAATCGGGCCGCATAGTGCAAAAGGTTTTCCGGGTCCGGTTTAATCTCTCCGGGCAGTTCCAGTTCCGACACGAGGGGTTCACGGGTGACTCTTCCCAGTACGATAGGCGTGGCCTTTCGCTGGGCAGGAGAGAGAAGCGCGCATTTATCCGGCTCTGCGAGCATATTTTGTTTAGACTCAATAGCGCAGCTTGTTTCTGGTTGTTTATTTGCCGTTTTTCGGCAACCGGAAAGAGAAATACTATTGATCAATAGCAGGCTTATGCTGAGTGTTCTTGCAAACATGACATGACTCCTATAGGTAATGATGAATGACTTTTTCTTTATTGCGCTTGTCCGGTCAATTCCAGGATATCCGCCAACGCCAACCGAATTTCCGTTTCCGTGTTAAGATAATCACGCCACGCTTCCACCAGTTCCTGTTGTGCCGTAACGAGTTCCCTATAGCTGCATTGACCGGCTTCAAAAAGAAGCTTCAATTCCGCAAGCACCTCCGCGGTCTGAAGAATGACCGTGTCCTTTAACGCAACAGCCTTAAATTCAAGTCTTTTAATATTTCCAAGATGTCGCATCCATTCCGAATAAAGTTCGTTTCGTACTGCACCCGCTTTTTCATCTGCAGCTTCCGTTTTATTTCTGGCCGCCCTAATCGCCTCCCTATTTCGGTCGAACAACGGGAGATTGAAAGAGGCGCCCAAGGAAAAGGAATTGTCATTTTTATCGGCATCGCGAGCCATTCCGCCCTTGACCGTTATATCCGGAACGCCTTCTGCATGACGGACCGCCGCCCGTGCTTTTGCGGCCTCAATATCCGCTAACGCGGCCTGCCATAACGGGCTCCGATCGATATAGGTCATCAGGCTGTCTCGCATTGGAAAAAACGCCGCGGCACGGATTTCTCCTGAGACGCTTTTCAGTGTATCCCGTGTGCCTCCCCACAAGGCGCAAAGAGAAATAAGGTGGTTCTCATACTCCCCGACAAGGGTGTTGCGCTCAATGTTGAGCAGCGTGATATCCTTCATGCTGCGTAGAAGATCGCTCTTGCCCGCACGGCCGTTCTCCACTTGATTTTTGATCGTTGTTTTTGTGCTCTCTGCAAACAGAATGAGCCTGCCGAGCTGTTCAATTTGTTTTTGGTGACCCAGGGCGTTGTAAAAACGCCGATGAGCTTCGGCCATGATTCTGGCCCGACGGAAGGCGAATTCGGCGGCGGCTTTAAGAGAATCCGCCCGCGCCATCCGAATACGGGCCTCTCGCTTTCCTCCGAGCCGCACGGGTTGGGAAAGGGTCAGACGAGTTGAGCCTGCTGCCAGGTTCTCGGTTTCAACTTCAAGCAACGGATTCTGAAGCATTGCCGCCTGGTTTAAATCATGTTGGACAGCTACGCTTTCCTGGTATGCTGCTTTTATCTCACGGTTATACTCGAGAATACGGGCGATGGCTTGCTGAAGAGTCACCGTTTCCTGTTCATTTGGATAAACCGAACAGACGATATGCAAAGCCAACAGCAAAAAAACTTTCTTTTTCGGTCTGGAAACAAACATCATATCCTCATCTCCTCACACGATAAATCCTATACTCCATGTCGAATTAATCCGGGATCGCCGGACTTAACCGATCTTTATCGGACCATTCGGACGATTTGCAAGATGGGACAGAAGATCAAATACGAAGCACGTTAGGAAAGGCGGGATGATGAAAAGACAAACAATCATTCCCGGTTATTTTTTTTAAGGAAAAGGATGGGCACTGGGAATAAATTGAAAAAATAGCCGGGCATGGATTCAAGTCAATATTTCCGGCATGATGACCCGTTGCAGAAATGGGTCGAATTTGCGCTTGAGTGGGAGGCGCAGAATGACAAGAGCATTCACAGGACTCCGGCAATTCATGAAACGGGCTGTTGATGTCAGATGTTTCAGCCGGATCAAGAATACAAGAAAAACAGAAGGAGTCAAAAACGACAAGAACAAAAGATAATATCAGTCTGCTGAAATAGAATTTCATCCGGTTTTGATAAAGTAGAAACTTAGCAGGCGAAAGTCAACTCATCGCCTTTTAATCCCTTATCGAATCCATCCGTCTCTTTTTCCACAAATAATAGATGGCCGGATAAACGAGGAGTTCCATAAGCACAGAGGTGATCACGCCGCCCACCATGGGGGCGGCGATTCGCTTCATGACATCCGCGCCCGCACCGTGACTCCACAAAATAGGGACCAGACCGGCGACAATCACCGAAGCGGTCATAATCTTGGGACGAACCCGTTTTACCGCGCCATGGTCAATGGCCTGCCGCAAATCCGAAAGCGTCTTCATGCCTCCCTTGTCCTCCGCCTCTTTAAAAGCCTGCTCCAGATAGAGAAGCATGATCACGCCGGTCTCGGCGTCCAACCCGGCCAAGGCAATCATGCCGACCCAGACGGCCAGACTCATGTTATAGCCCAATATATAGAGAAACCAGATCGCACCGACCAGAGAAAACGGAACCGCCAGAAAGACGATGGCGGTTTTGACCAACGATTGCGTACTGAGAAAAATGATCAGGAAAATAATCAGGAGGGTCAATGGAATAACGACCATCAGCCGCTTCTGCATGCGCTGCATATATTCGAATTCGCCGCTCCAAATCAGCGTATAGCCTGTTGGCAATACCACGGACCGGGTAATGGCCGCCTGCGCTCCTTTGATATAGGTGCCGATATCGATGTGACGGATATCGACAAAGACCCAGGCATTGGGCCGTGTATTCTCGCTTCGAATGACCATGGGTCCCTTGGAGGTTGCCATATCCGCCACCTGGCCCAGCGGCACCAGCCGACCGTCCGGCGCGGAAATGAGGACCGATTTGAGCGCATCCATATTGTCGCGCAGTTCCCGACTGTAACGGAGATTGACGGAATAGCGTTCAAGTCCTTCCACGGTCGTGGTGATGGTCATTCCGCCGAGTGCGGTCTCTATGGCGGACTGGACATCATTTTGAGTCAACCCGAGCCGAGCCGCTTCCCGCCGACGGATTCGGATGTCAAGATAATTGCCGCCCACGGTCCGCTCTGCAAACACAGAGGCGGTCCCGGGCACGTCTCGGAGTACCTGTTCGATCTCCTTGCCGAGCCGTTCCAACGTATCCAGGTCCGGGCCCGATATCTTGATACCCACCGGGGTTTTGATGCCCGTGGAGAGCATGTCGATACGGGTCTTGATGGGCATGGTCCAGGCATTGGTCAGGCCCGGAAAACGAATGGCCTTATCCAGCTCCTCCACCAGTTTTTCCCGGGTCATGCCCGGCCGCCATTCCGATTCCGGTTTGAGCTGAATCGTGGTCTCCAGCATGTCCAATCCGGCCGGATCCGTAGCGGTTTCAGCCCGGCCGGCTTTGCCGAAAACGCTTTTGACCTCCGGAAATGTCCGGATGATTTTATCGGTCTGCTGAAGGATTTCCTTGGCCTTGGTAATGGAAATACCCGGCAGCGTGGTGGGCATATACAGCAAATCCCCCTCGTAAAGAGGCGGCATGAATTCGGACCCCAGTCGCTTAAACGGCAGGACCGTGGCCAACACGATGATGACCGCTGCCGTGAGGATCAGACGCGGCCGACGCAAGACCCATTCCACAATGGGATGGTAAAACCGGATGAGAAAACGGTTCACCGGATTGCGATGCTCGGGCAGGATCTTTCCCCGAACAAAGAACCCCATTAAAATAGGAACAATGGTAATCGCTAAAATGGCCGATGCGGCCATGGAATAGGTTTTCGTAAAAGCCAATGGCCGGAAAAGACGGCCTTCTTGCGCCTCCAGCGTAAAAACCGGAATAAAGGAGACCGTGATGACTAAAAGAGACCAGAAAAGCGTTGGCCCCACCTCTTGGGCGGCCTCCATAATAATCTGCCAGTGATTGCGGCGTTCTCCGGGTGGTTTTTCGTTTTCGCGCTCGATATGTTTATGCGCGTTTTCGATCATGATGATAGCGGCATCCACCATGGCACCGATGGCAATGGCAATGCCGCCGAGGGACATGATGTTGGCTGAGAGACCTTGCATGCGCATGACGATGAATGACATGAGGATGGCAGTGGGCAGTGTAAAAACCGCCACCAACGCACTCCGGGCATGCAGCAGAAAAATGATGCAAATCAGGGCCACAATCAGAATTTCTTCGATCAGTTTGTTGCGGAGATGGGAGATGGCCCGTAAAATAAGATCCGACCGATCATACACGGGAATTATTTCCACATCCGGCGGCAGCCCCTGCTTGGCCAGGGCCAGCCGTTTCTTCACCCCCTCAATGACCTTCAGGGCGTTTTCGCCGGAACGGATGATGACCACCCCGCCCGCCACTTCACCCTCCCCGTTGAGTTCGGCGACACCGCGTCGCATCTCAGGGCCGACAGCCACATCCGCAATATCCCCTATAAAAACAGGTGGCCGGTCTCCCCTGCCGGTCATGACCGGGATATCCTTGATATCCTGAAGGGAACGGAGATAGCCGAGCCCCCGAATCATGAATTCCGCTTCCGCGATTTCAATAACTTCACCGCCCACATCCGAATTGCTGTTTTTAATCGCCATGTCGACCATGGAAAGCGGGATTTGATACGCCTGCAACTTCAAGGGATCAATCGTCACCTGATACTGTTTGACGTATCCGCCCACACTGGCGACCTCACTGACCCCTTCCACGCCGGACAGCTCATATTTGAGAAACCAATCCTGATAGGAGCGCAATTCGGCCAAAGAACGGGTTTTTGAGGTCAGGGCATATTCATACACCCACCCTACCCCCGTGGCATCGGGTCCCAAGGTGGGAATCACGCCGGGGGGCAATCGTTTTTGCGCGGTATTCAGATATTCCAGGACACGGCTTCTGGCCCAGTAGAGATCGGTTCCATCCTCGAAAATGATGTACACCAGCGAATAGCCGAAAAACGAATAACCTCGAACGACTTTGGAACCGGGCACTGAGACCAATGACGTGGTCAGCGGATAGGTGACCTGATCCTCGACGATACGGGGTGACTGACCCTTGAATTCGGTATAGACAATCACCTGGACATCGCTTAAATCCGGGATGGCGTCAATCGGCGTGGTCAGCAATGCCCGGGTGCCGGCGGCAATGGCAATGACCGTCAGGAAAATAACGACCACCTTGTTACGAATCGATCCTTCGATGATCTTTTTCAGCATGGCGGTCCTTATTTTTTTCGCACCAGGTCCATGCCGCAGAGGGGGCATGAGCCGGGTTTGTCCCGGATCACCTCAGGATGCATGGGGCAGGTGTAGCTTTCCTTTGACGGCGCGGTACGGTGACTGTCCGCCATGGCCGGCGGGGCCAATTTCATGATGGCCGCCTTGAGATTGCTTTCCGAATCAATGAGAAATTGCGACGAGACCACAATATCATCGCCGGCCTTGACGCCGGTCAGAACCTCGGTCAATCCTTCGGCAGAAAGACCTATCGTCACATCCCGGGGTTCGAAATAACCGTTGCCTCGGGACAAAATAATGAGGGTTCGCAAACCCGAATGAATGACCGCTTCATCCGGCACGACCACCATTTCAGGCCGCTGAGAAATAAAGAGGGAAGCCGTGGCCACCATGCCGGGCTTGACGGCCAAATCCGGGGTATTGAGAAGTTCGATTCGGACCGTAAACGTACGGGACACAGCGTTCAATTCCGGCGCCACATAGGTAATCTCCCCAAAAAACGGCTTGCCCGGTAAAAAGCTGATATCCAGTGCGGCCTTTTGATGGAGCACCACAAAGGGGGCGTCCTGCTGATACACATCGCACAAGGCCCAAATTCTCGAATAATCAACTATTTTGTAAAGCATCATCCCCATTTCAATGGCCTGGCCCTCCACGACCATTTTTTCCGCCACCAGACCGTCGGCCGGCGACAGGATGGACAGAACGCGCTTCGGGGTGCGGCTCTTTTCAAGAAGAAGCAGTTCGCTTTCCGGAAAATTCAGATTCAGCAAGCGTTGCCGTCCGCTTTTGGCAATGGGGTCCGCAGAATCCGGCCCCTTCATTCTGCTCAAGGCACTGATGTATTCATTCTGCGCGCTGACCAGATCCGGGCTGAACACATCGAAAAGGGGCTGCCCTTTTTTAACCGTTTGCCCCGTATAATTGATATGCAGTTTTTCAATGTAACCGTTCACACGGGAGGTGACCGAATAAACCCGCCGTTCGTCGGGAACGATATTCGCAGTCACCCGCACGGTTTTCATCAGTTTTCGGCGTTCCGCTTTTTGGGTTTTTACCCCCATTTTCTGCACCATGTCGGGGTTGATATGAACCCCTGTACCGGACGAGTCTGATGCAACGGTGGGGGACGCTTCCTGATTATCCACCCGGACCAAATCCATACCGCAAATAGGACACTTGCCCGGACTGGACGACAGATAATTCGGATGCATGGGGCAATGATAGACGATCTTTTTTTCCTCTGCCGTCTGGTGGTCTTTATGCCCGCAGGAAGAAAATAGGGGGATAACCGTTGTTGCGACACAGCATAAAAGGACAACAACCGGAATTCGACGGATAACACGAACTGTTTTTCTCATTGCGGACGCTCTTTCTCTTTCGGGAATGCCATGGATAGGCTCTGGATAGGATCCGTTCCCACCGCCTGTTCCAACCGGGACAGAGCCTGGAAGCGCTCCATGACCGCCATTTCCTGATCGATCTTGGCCATGAAATACATTTTCTGATCGTCAATGACCATCAGAAACGTGGATGTCCCGCTCTTATAAGCGGACAGAGCCGCATCCAAGGCTTGTTTGGCAAGAGGGATGCTCTTTTCGGTGAGCACGGAAATGCGTGACTGCGCACCGTTAAATCGGGCTTGTGCATCCCGGATTTGCGCAAAAACCATATTCCGCATATTGGCCAAAGCAGCTCTGGCTTCGAGTGAAGAAAGCCGCTTCTCCTCGCTTCCCGAGGAAAATCTCCCATAGGACCAAAAGGCGATGGGGACATTGATACCGAGCATAAGAGACCAATAATCCTCCGGACTTTGCTGCCTATCCTTGTACATCCCTCGGATCATGAAATCAGGCAGGAATTCCTTTTGGGCAACCGCTCGCACAGCGTCCCGCATATCGATATTGGAACGCATGGCCCAGAGTTCAGGTCGGTTTCGGACCGCAAGGGTACAAAGCGTGACATAATCAAAATGGAGAATGGCAGGGGAAAGGGAGCCCAGGCGCGGAATGGACGAATCCTGTGTTCTGCCCGCCCCGGCGTTAATCATGGCTTCGACGGAACTCTCCTGTTGTGCCAAGAGAAGACTGTCCGTTTGCAATGCCGCAATTTCAGATTCGGCTCGCAATACATCCGCGGCCATGTCCTGGCCGCTTCCGTAGCGGGCACGCGCCACATCGGCGTGGAAACGCATCAGCGCCAGATTTTCAATATTCAGGTCCTGTTTGCGTCGAAGAAAATACAACTCAGCAAAATCCGATTGGATGCCGGTCAGCACCAAGAGCTTCCGCATCTTGTGCTCGGCGTCGGACATGGCCGCCTTGGCCCCCTCTGCGTCACCCAGGGCGGTCAACTTCCCGGGAAAAGGGATCATTTGCTGAAAGGAATAGTCTATTTCCATCTGGTCTTTCAGCGGATTGGGAAAGGCACTGAGGGGTGATTGAAAGAACTCCACAGCGAATTGAGGCGGATCGTAGGTCCGGACCGCGCGGGCAGCCTGGTGTGCGGCCCGGGCTTTATAATCCGCGGCTTTGAGATCAGGATTATTGCTTGTCGCTTCTTCGATAAGTTGGGACAGCACTGTTTCATAAGTTTGAACAGGCTCTTTCGCGAAACCACTGATGCTCAGCAGAAAAATAATAAGGATAAAAAAACGCACCCTGCCCTCCCAGCCTAATTCCTACTTATTCGATAATATACAATATTAATAAACCAATGCCCTGACTTTCATCTGCTTTATGTTGTTTTCCAAGACGAAAAAAGAGTAATTTTTCACCAAAGAAAACAGGTCGTTCGTTTTAACAATTAAAAAGGAGTGTTTTTATGGCTCATTACATCACCGAAGATTGCGCCTCCTGCGGCGCTTGCGAACCCGAATGCCCGGAAAGTGCCATCAGCGAAGGCAATCCGATCTACAAGATCGATGCCGCCAAATGCACGGACTGCGGTTCCTGCGTAGACGTCTGCCCGTCTGAAGCGATTAAGAAAAGATAATCAGCGTCTTTATATGGATGGGGTATGTCGAGGTGGTTTCAAACCCATTCCCGATATACCCTCTCTATTTTCATTTCCCGGATATCGTCTCCACCACCCGATTTTTTAACACCGTCATTTCTACGCCTTTTTCCATATTCTTGATTTTAACCTCTCCCTGCTCCCATTCGATGCCCCCAACAAATAGAGCCCATTGTGCGTTTTTGGCAGCATCGAGTTGCTTGTTGATATTCTGAGCCTTTAGGGCAAACTCGGTGGATACCCCCGCTTTTCTAAGAAGTGCAGCCAGTGTCACCGCCGGCTCAAGACTTTCACGATTGAAATTAACGACATACGCCGTGATATTCTTCCGGTAGGCCGGCAACAATCCTTTTTCCCGGAGCAGTTCGGCCAATACCACATCTCCCATGCCAAACCCCACAGCCGGGGTCTTCTCCCCGCCGAAGAGCTCCACCAAATTATCATACCGACCGCCGCCCGCAATGGCACGCAAGGTGCGGCCCGCATCAAAAACCTCCCAGACCACGCCCGTATAATACGCCAGCCCCCGAATGACCGACACATCAAAGCGAACACAATCCGATAATCCGTACCAATCCACCAGCTTAAACAACTGATCCATTTCCTGAAGGGTAGCCTCTTTTGCCTTACCTGCAAAACGGGCTTTTATCTCATCAAAGGATTGACAGGTAAAAATGGAATCCATATAAGCCTGTTCGGCTGCCGAAATTCCCGCTTCCGCATACATCTTGGCCAGTTCGTCCGGAGAGACCTTGTCACGCTTATCCAGTACGCCATAGGCCTTATTCCGTTTTTCTTCGGAAAAGCCGCCGCTCTCCAGGAGGTCGGCCATAAGCCGGCGGGAATTGACCCGAATCTGAAAATCCTGATGGGACAAACCGAAGGCCCGGAGCATCGCGGAAACAGCGGCCATGAGTTCCGCGTCCGCAGTCACGGAAGGTTCGCCCAAGATATCGAGGTTGAATTGGAAAAACTCACGCAATCGGCCGCGCTGCGTCCGCTCATAGCGGAAAAGACGGGGAAGGGAAAACCATTTGACCGGTTTTTTCAGCGACGGTCCTTTTTGCACCATGAAACGGGCCAGGGTAGGGGTGATTTCCGGACGAAGGGCCAGATCTCTCTGGGATTTATCCTTGAAATGGTAAAGTTGACGAACGATTTCGTCTCCTGATTTTCGGGTGAAGAGATCCAGGTGTTCAAAGATGGGCCCTTCATATTCTTCAAATCCGAACAATCGGGCCGTGTCGCGCCAGACCGAAAAGATATGGTTGGCGAGGTGCATCTCTTCAGGATAAAAATCCCGGGTTCCTTTAGGGGCTTGTAATGACATATGACGATTCACCTTTTTTAAGGAAAATAGATTTTCCCAGCTTATTTCATCAACGCGATATCAATCAAAACAGATTTTATCCCTCTGTTTTAGCAGGTTAGAGTCTGTGTCGCCAACATCTACGGTTTTTACGTAGATGTCTGGCGACTTACAGACTCTTATTCCGGCCTTGGCCGGTTTAGTTGATAAATATACAGGTAATTTTATCAACTTGGCTAACAAAAAACAAACCGTCCCAAATTTAATAAAGTCCAGCAAAGACCCATGCCCCTGGAAAAGTCCCCTGACTATTGTTTAATTTCTCCTATTCAATTTATATGACAACACATACTGAAAATTATTTTTACTCCCCCCACGCAGGCATGACTCCCTTTTCCCTGGACAGGGAAGAGAGCCATCATGCCGTTAAAGTG
>MGVN01000058.1:57250-58520 GCA_001800515.1 Elusimicrobia bacterium RIFOXYB2_FULL_49_7
GGGCGGACTCTTTGAATGCGAAATCGCCGAAAACAGCGTGGCTGCCGGATTGGAACTTCTTCCGCTCGAAAAACTCTCCGTACCGGATGAAACGCCGCACCTTACCCTTTGTGTCGGATTATTGAAAAAGAGCGCTTTTGAAACCTTGGTCGAACAGGTTGCCCAGTTTCCGGTCGCAGCGATTGTTCCCGTCCTGTCCGACCATACGGCAGTAAAAAGCGACACCTTGCACAGCATGATGTCCCGGCTTCGCACCAAGGCGCTGGTCTCCATGAAACAAAGTCGTCGTACCCGTTTGACCGAGATTTTACCCGCCCAACCTTTCCTGGAAGTTCTCAACGACACTAAGGGAGATTTTCGAGTCCTGTTTGAAAAGTGCGATCCCTTGGCTTTCCCGGGCAAATTCCCGCCCATGCCGGAGCGTATTACGCTTTTCATCGGCCCGGAAGGGGGCTTTTCCGGAGAGGAAATTCAATCTGCGCAAGCACAATTCATACCCATACTGAACCTGGGGCCAAGCCGGCTCAAGGCCGAAACAGCCGCGGTGGCTGCCATCGCCTCCCTGCTGGCCCGACTGGAGAAAACGCCATGAGCAAACCCAAAAACCGCCTTCCGGAAGAACATCTGGCCGAAGCCAAAAAGATGGTGCAAAAACACCGCAAGAAAAAAAGCTGCAATTACTGCTATGATCGCGGCTACCTCGGCATCAATGAGGAAAACATGCTGATTCCCTGCCAGCGCTGCGTGAATCAGGATCCGGTCTTCAAGGAATGGAAGGCCTATGTCAAGGCACGGCCGGAACTTTACGAGCAATTCAAAGATTCCATCGAAGAGGATGAAAAAAAGACGGAATCCACAAACACCCAAGAGGATGCAAAAGAGAAACTTCCCACGGAAAAGGAATTGACCCAACAATTTCATGCGAGACGTTAGCATCCTTTTTCTTATTCTGACCGCCCTGTGGGCGCTTCCGTTCGCCGCGCCCCATGACGATCTCTTTTATGTTCCGGACAACCTGAAGTCCAATGTGGCTTTCTGGGAAATCATCTATCAGCGTATTCCAAGTGATCGCGGGCTGCTCCATGATGCGGATTCCCTGCGGGTCATTTATGATACGGTCCGGGTCAACGGCCTGTCGGGACGCGCCCGTTCCCGGGCCATGAAGGAACATCTTAACGAATTAAGCCGGGCGCTTCGCGCCTTGCCGGCCACGGATCCGAGCCAACGCGACTCCCTGATGCTCCATGTCGCAGCCGCATGGGGACGCGAA
>MGVN01000058.1:58564-59061 GCA_001800515.1 Elusimicrobia bacterium RIFOXYB2_FULL_49_7
CCAACTGGGTCAACGCGATCGCTTCATCCAGGGCTTGGAGCGATCCGGACGCTATATCAATAGAATTCAAGAGGTTTTTCGGGAAAACGGTCTGCCCGAAGAATTGGCCTACCTGCCCCATGTAGAGTCCTCGTTCAATTATAAGGCCTATTCCAAAGTAGGGGCAGCAGGCATCTGGCAGTTCATGCGCAGCACGGGCCGGCTTTATATGAAAATCGGATATGTCATTGATGAACGGCTTGATCCCATTAAATCAACTTATGCCGCCGCAAAACTCCTGAAAAGCAACTTCAACCGGTTGGGCAGCTGGCCTCTGGCCGTCACCGCTTATAACCACGGCCCCAACAGCATGGCCCGTGCCATTGACGAATGCGGCACCACGGACTTCGGTGTGGTCCTGGAGCAATATCGCACCCGAAGCTTCCAGTTCGCTTCCCGCAACTTTTACGCCTGTTTCGTGGCCGCCCACCGCACGGCCTCCAATTATCAGACTCTTC
>MGVN01000059.1:0-3964 GCA_001800515.1 Elusimicrobia bacterium RIFOXYB2_FULL_49_7
CCAGATCCGCAAGAACATCGAAAGCATACAAACAGGCACCTATAAGAAGAAAAGGCGCAGCCGCAGGTAGTGCAGTCGGGCAAAGAAGAGGAAACAATGAGTTCAGAACTGCTCTTTCCGGAGCATGAAATTACGAAGCTGAAAATAGACAAGGTCATTAAGCGCGACGGGCGCATCGTCGCGTTCAATAAGCAGAAGATCGTTGATTCCATTTTTCGCGCTGCCGTTGAAGTGGGCGGATCGAACCAGGCGCTCGCGCATGAACTTGCCGACAGGACGACAGCGATCATCAACAGCCTTTTTCCCGCGGGGGCCATCCCGAGCGTGGAAGAGATACAGGATATCATCGAAAAAGTCCTCGTCGAGACCAGCCACTATAAGACAGCGAAAGCCTATATCCTCTACCGCGCCGAGCACGCGCGTATGCGGGAGGAAAAAAATTCCCGCATCATCGCAGAAGACAATATCCCCTATAAGGCATTATGGCGCGTCTTTACCTGGAACGTCGACCACGGCTGCGATACCATAGAAAAGCTCAACGCCCGCATCGCCGAGGGCACTTATCTGAAGCTTGTGCGCGAAGCGGAAAAAGCATACCATGACGAAGTAAAAAGGGTCGCTGATCGCATTGCCCGGGGAAAAGACCGCGTGCGGCTCGTCATTGTCGCGGGGCCGTCTTCCTCGGGGAAAACGACTACCACGACCAAGATAGGAGAGCAGCTCAAGGAAAAAGGCATCCAGTTCGCCCTCCTCAACATGGACAACTATTTCAGGAATCTCGAAGATTATCCGGTCGACGAGTACGGCGATCACGATTTCGAGAATCCCCAGGCGCTCGATCTCGCTCTTGTCAACGAGCATCTCTATGATCTGCTGCAGGGCAAAACCGTCTCGATGCCGGAGTATAACTTTAAAACGGGCAAACGCACGCTCCGCGCGCGGGAGTTCCACCTCAAAGAAAACGAGATACTGCTTATCGACAGCCTCCACGGGCTCTATCCCGACATGACGGCAAGCGTTCCCCACGAAATGAAATTCAAGTTCTACATCGAGGCGCTCTGCCAGCTGCGCGACGCTCAGGGCGAGTTCATGCGCTGGGCTGACCTGCGGATGCTGCGGAGAATGGTGCGCGATTCCCTTCACCGCTCGTACGACCCTGACCGCACGGTGGGCCACTGGCATTACGTCCGGCGGAGCGAGATGCAGTATATCGTGCCCTTTATCAACAAGGTTGATTACGTTTTTAACGGCGCCATGCCGTACGAGCTTCCTTTGTACAAGCGCCATCTCTACAAGGAATTCCCTCAGATCATCAAGAAATACGAGAAAGACCCGAAGAAGCTCGACGCCTTCATGCGCGCGAAACGGGTATACACCCTCCTGCAGGAACTCGGGGACCTCCAGGACGACTCCTGCATCCCGGGCAATTCCATGGTGCGGGAATTCATCGGCGGGAGCAGCTACAAGTATTGAACCACATCCAAAAATTGAAAAGAGCCCTGTGCACTTCCGCGTGCCGCGCTCTTTTTCTTTTGCCCGCGCCTGCCTGAGTCGACCAATAATATTTGCAAATAGAGTTGTGAAGTGGTAGAATTATGCTGTCACAGGGCGTGGGGGATATTTTATTGGGAGGGAAGTGTGCCCCTGGTCAGCCGCGAACGCCAATCCCCTGCTTCAAATATACTGGAACCTTTATTATAACCACACTGTCATAGCGACAGGGTGGTTTTTATTTTTTTAAGCTGATTGAACATGTAAAATACCGCCCTGTTTGCAGGGCGGTTGCCTTTTACCCTGCATGATAAATGCCAACCGAAGAGGCAAAGGGAGTTTTCAACTATGAAAGCTATGATCCATACACACTACGGCCCGCCCGAAGTCCTTCACCTTGCGGACGTGCCAATGCCGGTTCTGAAAGACAATGAAGTGCTCATAAAAGTGCACGCGGCAACGGTGAACCGCACTGACAGCGGCTTCCGAAAGGCTGAGCCATTCATCGTTCGATTCTTCAGCGGCCTTTTCAAGCCCAAAAGACAGATACTCGGCAATGAGTTTGCAGGAGAGATCGAAGAAACCGGTAAACACGTCACCTCATTTAAAAAGGGCGACCAGGTTTTCGGCCAGACCGGCGACAGTTTTGGCGCGCACGCGGAGTACCTGTGCCTGCCGGAAGACGGTGCAGTCGCGTTGAAACCCGTTACCATGTCGTACGAAGAAGCCGCGGCAGTCTGCGACGGCATGATGCTTGCAGTGAATTACCTGAGAGCGTTCAATATCCAAAAGGATCAGAAGATCCTTATCTACGGCGCGTCCGGCTCCATCGGTACAGCAGCGGTACAGCTTGCTAAATACTACGGCGCATACGTGACAGCGGTCTGCAACACAAAAAACGTTGAAACGGTGAAGTCCCTGGGAGCAGACAGGGTAGTTGATTACACAACAACGGATTTTACCAAAGACACAGAACTCTACGACTTCGTTTTCGACGCAGTAGGCAAAACCTCGTACTTCCACTGCAAAAACCTCATGAAGCCAAACGCCACCTACTCCGCCACCGACTTCGGTTACTTACTGCAGAATGTCTTCCTCACCCTGTGGACATCCTTCTTCGGCAGCAGGAAAGTGATCTTCCCGCTCCCGAAAGAAAACAGGAAGGACATACTCTTCTTCAAAGAGATCATAGAAACAGGCCACTACAAAGCAGTAATCGACAAACGTTACCCCCTCGATCAAATCGTCGAGGCAACAAGATACGTAGAAACCGAAAAAAAGACAGGGAATGTGGTGATTACGGTGTAGGTGAGAAGTTCAGATAGCGAACTCTGGCACTGTAGACCTGTTGTTAAGGAGACGAAAATGAGAGTAGCTGAAAAGATGCTTGTTCTAGTGACTGTAGCCTTAGTTATCACTTGTGGGGTTGGCAATGCCAAAAGTAAGGGCAAAGAGACTATGAAAAAAATATCAGTTGAAGAGGAGGGGATAATATATACTGTACCCAATGGGTGGGAAGCTAAAAAAGACGATAAACATGAATATAAAGTAGTCTATGGGCCGAAACTTGATGGATTTGTACAAAATATCATTGTAAGTGATGTGGAAGACGAATATAGTGCAGATAAGATTATTGGAAAGAATGCGAAAGTAGCGGAGGTCTTGGGTATGATGTTTTTGGATGTTGAATTATTGGAGAATAAGGAAATAGTTTATAATGATACCCTCAAGGGTGTGATGTCACGCTTGACATACAGAATGAAAGACAGATACAGTAGGCAGTCACAGTATATTATTTACGACGGTAAGAAATGCTATAAGTTTGTTTGCAGCTCACTGAACGTAGAAGGCAAGAACGAGTCGAATGATAAATTATTCGACGATATAATACGGAGTGTAAAGTTCAAATAGGTAGGACTACATCGTGAACTCGGGAACAGTAGACAGTTATTAGGGTTCCTGGCACTGAGTGAGCGACATTTATTAGAATCACCAAACAGTCAGTGAAATAGTTGAGGCTGCTAAAAGAGAAGCGAGGGGGACGGAGTCAGGAAGTCAGGTAATGAGATGAGAGAGTGCAAATAGTGAGGGAGTAAAATGCCAAGGCATGCACGATTGGAAATCCCCGGTGGAATATATCATGTCATTACGCGCGGAATAGAGCGCCGATCGATATTCTGCGATGACAGTGATCGTAGAGAATTCCTGCAACGGTTATCAAATGGCTTAAGTCAATCAGGTAGTACATGTTACGCATGGGCGCTTATGCCCAACCATTTTCATCTGTTGGTGCGCACTGGGAAAAGCTCACTTAGTGAACTGATGCGAAAGCTTTTAACTGGCTATGCGGTGTATTTCAATCGGCGCCATAAGCGGAGTGGTTACCTCTATCAGAACCGGTACAAATCAATCCTTTGCCAGGAAGATGCATATTTGTTGGAATTGGTGCGCTATATCCATCTCAATCCTCTGC
>MGVN01000059.1:3979-11713 GCA_001800515.1 Elusimicrobia bacterium RIFOXYB2_FULL_49_7
CGGATATGGATGCACTTGACAGTTATCTCTGGAGCGGCCATGCCACACTTGCAGGGAGACACCGCGTTTCGTGGCAATCAACAGGTGAAGTGCTTGAGCTGTTCGGCCGGACAAAAGAGGAAGCGCAAGGGAGGTGCCGGCAGTATGTCGCTGAGGGGCAATCAATGGGGAAACGCGACGACCTTACTGGCGGCGGTTTGCGGCGAAGCGCTGGCGGGTGGCAGGGAGTGCAGGCGCTTAAGAAGACGAAAGAGTATTGGCGGAGCGACGAGCGGGTATTGGGTGACGGCGGATTCGTGGAGTCGATTTTGAGAATATCGGATGAAGCTCTGGTACGTAAGAAAAAACTGCGCCGACAGGGATGGACTATAGATAAACTTGCTGAACGCGCTAGCGAACTATTGGGAATTAAGAAAGAAGATATATTCAAACGAGGGAAACAGAACAATATATCACAAGCAAGGAGCCTGGTGGTGTATTGGGGTAGAAAGGAACTGGGACTTCCCGGAACTGAGCTGGCGGCATTCTTTGGAATAACCAAACAGTCAGTCAGTGAAGCCGTGTCACGGGGAGAAAAGCTTGTCAGGAACAAAGGTCATTACCTGACTACCTGACTCCGTCCCCATCGCCCTGCAATACAAAGAAGAAATATGTTCGCATCGGAAAGGATGATATAAGAATAGAAGCATTATATCAATCGAATAATGACATACATTAACTCTAACTATCAGGGAGAAGTGAGATGAATGCGAGGCGCTTGTCGATCAGGATTATGGAGATGGTGGTTTTGGGGGTATTCATTGTTTTTCAATGCTCTTTTGCGGGGGCTGCGGACAAAACAATTCACTTCCAAGGGAAACTGAAGGATGCGTCAAATAATCTTCTCAATGGAGATCAGGTAATAACATTCAAACTATGGGATAACAGCACCTCTACAGATCCTTCCTGCCTTAAGGCAACAATGAGTAATTATACTGTCCGCTGCACAAATGGCCTTTTTAATGTAGAACTGGGCAAATATGGCGAATTGAACGGTTTGCCTTTTGACAGTCAGTATTGGCTGGAAATCAGATTTGGTGATAATAATATCCTCTCTCCTCGTCAGCCAATCGGTTCTGTCGGCTATGCCCACGGCAGTTTGGGGGATTTCAATGTTAATGGTACATTAAGTGTGGGAACAGGTACTTCAAATGATGTATTTACTACCTATAAGGCAGGAGGAAACACATCTGTTTGGCAGCATTCCGCGCCTGGATTCAGCATAAATACAACTGGAACAATGCTCAGCATAAAAATTGTGAATAATGGCGTGAATCTGACTAATTGTGGAGGACATATAGATTTTGATAAAGACATTGCTGCATGGGATTCTTCTCAATCAATGAAATTCTATCCAGGGCAGTCAGCAAGTCCCTTGCTGACATTGACTGAAGGCGCCGGGGGGACATTGGGAATGTGGGTATTGGAACAATGACCCCGGGACAAAAACTTGATGTTGTTGGTAATGCCGCTATCAGCGGCAGTATTACAGGTGGTGGTACACTGGGTATCGGAACAGGCAGTCCACAGGCAAGATTGCATGTGCATGAATCAACAGCGTTAGGTGGGAATTTGGGTAATTCGCAGATAATGGAAAGATTCAGCGGGGTAACTGGCGGAAACACTCTCAAACACAGCGTATGGCTTTATCGAGACGATAGTGCGTACTCGAATTGGTGGACAACCAGACTGCATGACGGTATAAGCATTGATGACTCGTACTCCACGCCAGGATCAAATACACTCACATGGTGGGAGAGGGATCCCAATCATGATGTGCAATCATGGGGAAGCGGGGCGAGCCCATATTTAACTATTAATGCAGGTAGAGTCGGTGTCGGGATCACATCTCCCACAAAGGCACTTACCTTGGCACATGCGTCAAATGGATTTGTCGCTATGAACACTTATTGCCCGGGATTAGAGAGCAGATATCTTGAAATCGGTTATGATTATGGTAATAGTAATGCAATTATAAACTGGAATTCTCCTGATACTGATGATGGTTATAGTCCTTCTGCTCGGCATTTTGAAATAAGACGTAATGGAACCCCATTACTGATCATGCGTACAAACGGCAACATAGGGTTTAACACTGCCGCACATTCGTATTATACGCTCGATGTCGGTGGCCAAATTCGTGCAAATGGTGGATCTTGGACGAGTTCCGATGAAAGGCTGAAGAAGAATATTGAAATCGCATCAGTATCCGGTGTTTTAGATAAGGTCAAGAATCTGAACATGATCAAATATCAGCTTAATAAAGATGAAGTGAAAAAAATGAAAGCTGGAGTCAAAACATTGGAAGAGTACGATAAAAAGATAGAACGCGATGTTTTAAGTGCGACTACAGACACAGCAAAGATACCTGCATTGTTAGTTGAAAGAAAGAATGCAGAAGAGGAGAGCTTGAAATACTGCGATGATAAGCAAATTGGTGTAAGTGCACAGGAGCTTGAAGCGCAATTTCCTGAACTTGTAAGGACTGATGAAAACGGCTATAAAGCTGTCGCCTACGAAAAACTATCTGTAGTCCTGCTCCAGGCATTGAAAGAACAACAGCAACAGATTGATACATTAAAAGTGCAAATAGCCAATTTAGACAATAAAAAGGTGGACAAATAGCGGGCAGGTGGACCGATTTAAGCAGTCGAACGTACTGGATATGTTTTAGGTGAATAAAGAAAGGAGTGAAAATCGTGTGTAATCCTTCATGGTATAAAAGGTTCCTCGGCATTGCATTTATGATGCTCTCATTATTGGCATGTCTTTATCCTGTTGAAGCAGCTGACAAAACAATCCATTTTCAAGGGAAGTTGAAGGATGCGCAGGGGAACTTACTCAATGGCAGCCAGAGAATACGATTCCAAATATGGAATGGCGAACGTAGCGTCAAGGATCTTGGGTATTATGATGTGGATTGCACGAATGGGCTATTCAATGTAGAACTTGGGAAAGATGGTAAGTTAAACGACCTGTCTTTTAATGAGCAGTATTATGTTGAGGTATCTTTCGGTGAGAACAATGTCCTCTCTCCCCGCCAACCTATCGGCTCCGCGGGCTATGCCCACGGCAGTTTGGGAGATTTCAATGTTAATGGAAAGTTGGGAATTGGGACTGTCAGCGTGTCCAATGCCACTGTAAGCAATTCCAATTACGGATTGTGCATTGCCGACAATATGACGCTCAAGAATCGGCTTTATCTCGGTGGGAACGGCGCCGATTTGCTGGTAGGCATGAATGTTAAAACAAGTCCTGGAGTGTGGTTGAATGATTCAGCAGCAGACCCCTCTGCAATGATGACCTTCACGCAGTATGGCGATATTGCCTTTAACACAAGAGGGGCCGGTCAGTCTGATGTTCTTGGAACGAACAGGATCCTGATCAGAAATAACGGATACATCGGGATAGGTAATCTCTTAACCCCTGATGTCAGATTGGATATCATTGATGATAATGCCTCTGCGGGTATTAGAATAAGGCATTCAAATCTAACTCAGGGCATCAGCATCGGTTACAATACAATTGCTGCAAATGGCTCGAACCCGAACCAGGATATAGCACTAACGCCCAAGGGTACGGGGTCCTTGAAACTTAACGGAGCTGTAACAACGCTAGGTAGTGTAGGCATTGGGACTGCGTCTCCAAACGCCACACTTGCGATTAAGTCATCACAGGCAGGGTTAACGCCTAGCTATGGCTCCTACCACGACAGCAGATGTGGTATTTTCATAGCTCCTCAAGACGGAAATAAACTGTCTTCTCTGCATATCACATCTGAGTACAACAGTTCATCCTATCCTAATTACGGTATAGTAATGGTAAACGGCTCAGGAACGACAAACTACGATACATGGGGCATATGTCACGATGGCCCGGCAAAATCTAACGGAGGGTTGCATTTCAAGTACGGGTATAACCAAAACAATGTTCATGTGGCGAACTCTCTTATGACGATCAAAAAGGATGGCAGCGTCGGTATCGGCACTCCTGATCCTCAGGCGAAGTTGGAGGTTAACGGGAATACAAAGATTTCAGGTTCTGTCACAATAGGGAACAGCCCCTGTATGTACGCCGTGAGTGAGAGTAAAACCGGAGTTTTCGATGATAGAGGGAATGCAGGCACTTTTCATACTTTTCTTATTATTGCACCTTCCAGTACTTCAACAAGGAAAATTCGTTACGGGACATTTGACTCGCGAGGTGGTAATTTCTCTGCAGTTGCTGTTGAAACGGACAACTGGGCATATTACAGGATTACCAGCAGTATTAACTTCTGAGCTGCACTAACAATTCTTTGATATCCTAAGGAGTATTCACAATGTGTAGAGTTTCCTGGCCGAAGCAGATTCTGAGCATGCTGATCCTAGTATCCCTGATCGTAACACTATGTCCTTTTGCAGAAGCAGCAGACAAAACGATACATTTTCAAGGGAAACTGAAGGATGCACAGGGGAACTTGCTCAGTGGCAGCCAGAGAATACGATTCCAAATATGGAATGGCGATCGTAGCGTCAAGGATCTTGGGTTCTATGATGTGGATTGCACGAATGGGCTATTCAATGTAGAACTTGGGAAGTCTGGTGAATTAAACAATCTGTCTTTTGATGAGCAGTATTATGTTGAAGTATCTTTCGGTGAGAACAATGTCCTCTCTCCCCGCCAACCTATCGGCTCCGCCGGCTATGCCCATGCTAGTTTGGGAGATTTTAATGTGAATGGGAAGTTAGGGATTGGGACGACCCCAACTGCGAAATTGCATTTAGGTGTATATAATACCAATTCAATAATGAGATGTGACGATGGATATGGTCCTATAAGTTGGGGTATTGATAGAAATGCCAATAACGGTTGGGGTACTACATTTTGGGCTTGGCAGCCTGATAATAGCAATAATGGACCAAACCTAGCATTTGCCACAGGTCAGGGTTCGACAGTCTTACCGAACAATAACATAAGAATGCTTATTGATAAGAATGGTTATGTCGGAATAGGAACGACAGTACCCGATAGACCGTTAGTGGTGACAAGGGATTCGAGCCCTGGTTGGGGTTTAATGCAAGTAGTTGGAGGTGCTTCTAATTCTGAAGCGGGTATAGGATTTAGAGATACGACGGACGGCAATGGTGGAACATGGGTAATAGGGAAAAATGTGGGTATTCCAAATCCCAATGATGCTTTTTCCTGGTATTACAATGGTGTCAAGGCTGTTATTGATACTAATGGTAACGTTGGGATAGGAACCATGAACCCATCAAGTAATCTGCATATATATTCATTATCCAATCCGGGGAATAATTATCAAGGACAGTTGCAAATCGGCGGTCATTATCTCAGTAGTACTGCAGAAACATTTCTATCAATAGGTACCCAACAAACAGGACAATATGCCTTTATTAATGTTGCGAGGACAGTTTCAGGGGCTCCTTCATTAGTATTAAATGAATACGGTGGCAATGTGGGAATAGGAACCACAAGCCCTAAAGGTAAGCTTCATGTAAATGGCAACACTACAACTAATGAGGAGTTGTTGACTCTTGTAGGCACGTATTCAGGGCCGGGTGTCGAGAAGTCTTTAACATGGAGAGACCCATCAAACATTACATCAATGATTTCGTCGCGATATTTTAACCCGGACTCAGGTATCATATTCGGGCATATTTACAATTCAGGATACCAAACATCCGACATTATGACTATCAGGGGTAACGGCAAGGTTGGCATTGGTACGACAAATCCTGCCGGATCAGGTGCTGGGGCAACCGGTACAAAGCTAGATGTTGCAGGCAATATTCGTACCTATGGACAGTATTATGTGGACACCTCACTCAACGGGGGACATGGACTTTACTATCACACAAATAGAGACGGTTTGCAATTCTTCGGGACTGGGGGAGCCGATACAGTATTGATTAAAGGCAACGGCAACGTCGGCATCGGAACCACAAACCCAACAAATAAACTTGAAATAATTGGTAATCTATTTGTTCATGGAAGCTGTGTAAACACAACTTCGGAGCATTGGACTAGATCATCTGATGCAAGATTGAAAAGGAATATTAAGGCCTTATCAGAGGCTCTGGATAAACTGTTGGAGTTGCGTGGGGTGAATTACGAATGGAAAGAACCTTCACGGCATGACAACCTTTCAGGCACTCAGATGGGGTTTGTAGCCCAGGAAGTTGAAAGAGTGTTTCCTGATTGGGTATCAACAGATAACGACGGCTATAAAGGTATTAATATGAGAGGGTTTGATGCTCTCGCTGTTGAAGCAATCCGGACCCTTAAAACTGAGAATGATGAGTTGAGCAAGAAAAATAAAGCATTGGAAACCAAGATAGAAGAACTAAAGCAGAAGTATAATAGTATCGAATCAAGAATTGTCTTGCTGGAAAAGAGTAAATAGCCCAGTTGTTGTGAAACATAGGAGATAATCATGTTATCGGTCATGCAATTGAAGAAGATCCTGAGTACACTGATGCTTGTATCCCTGGTTGTGGCAAAATGTCCTTTAGTAGAAGCTGCAGACAAAACGATACACTTTCAGGGAAAACTGAAGGATGCGCAGGGGAACTTGCTCAGCGGGCCCCAGAATATTCGATTCCAACTCTGGAGCCATGCAAGCTCTACAGAATCTCGGTATTACGTCAAGGATCTTGGGTTCTATGGTGTGGATTGCGCGAATGGACTATTCAATATAGAACTTGGGAAGTCTGGTGATGGTCAGTCTGGTGCATTGAACAATCTTCCCTTTGATGAGCAGTATTGGATAGAAGTATCTTTCGGTGATAATAATGTCCTCAGTCCCCGTCAACCCATCGGTTCTGCAGGTTATGCTCACGGCAGTATGGGGGATTTTAATGTGGGTGGGATTTTGCGTACTGGGAATGTCTATCTGAATGGTTCGGGAGATAGATATGCTTTATATAGACAAGGAGACACTGTAGGATCAAAAACATATCTATTCGGCGGTGATTATGCAGATATGGTTTTTCTGCAGTATTCTGGAAAATTCACTTTTCAAACTTATGACACATCTTGGCGTGATAGATTAACAATTGACCATAATGGTAATGTCGGTATTGGTACTACGAATTCGGGAGCAAAACTTGAGATAAAAGGCACATTTAATTATAGCAACGGACTTAAAGTTGAAAGTAACAGCACATTGGGCACCGGAATACTTTTAAACAACACGGATACTGGTGGCCGAAGGTTCGGCATATTTGCGACGGGTTCAGCAAACGGTGAAGGGGTAGGAAAATTGGCCTTTCTGGATGATGCTGTTGGAACCAGAATGGTAATTGATAGTAATGGCAACGTCGGCATTGGGACGACAGAGCCGAACGCGAAATTTAAAATATATGGATCCCCCAGCGATAGCCAGCCATCAGCTTCCGACAGCTATAAGGGTATATTTTCTATTGGTGCAACTACTTATGGAGGGTTGGCATTCGGATCGTATTTGTCATCTCCTTATGGTTCATGGATACAGAGTATGGATCAGAGAACAGGCGGCGGAGGGTACTACCCTCTCATACTTAATCCCGTTGCCGGCAACGTCGGCATAGGCACACCGAACCCTCAGGCGAAGTTGGAAGTGAACGGGAATTTGAAAGCGTCTTCTTATAGTGGATTAATGCTTGGAACAGCAGTGGAAAAATCTGTCGGGACACAGGAAACCGCGCCGTGTGA
>MGVN01000059.1:11737-11879 GCA_001800515.1 Elusimicrobia bacterium RIFOXYB2_FULL_49_7
TGCTAATAGCAGTTCTCCCTGCTATGCTTGGACAATTGGTTATATCGGTAGCACTGCGCGGGCATCATGTGTTGTACAGGACAGAACACCGGGCGGGCAACCTGTAAAAGCAAAAACGGGATCCTTCTTAATGCCTGTAAAG
>MGVN01000060.1:0-2592 GCA_001800515.1 Elusimicrobia bacterium RIFOXYB2_FULL_49_7
TACCGCAAACGGCGCAGGGAGCGTATCCTCAGCGGCGCCTATGCCAGTTACGGCTATACCGAGAAGGGTGCGGTTATCTTCATCAAGAGAATACAATGCGCCGATATCCCCCAGTAAGTCTTGTCCGAAATGCTGAAAGTTGAAGGTGCCTGAACGGATCGAAAGCCCCATTCCTATACTGACGACCCCTGTATTCTCAAGAATCCGCGGCAGGAAGGAAACAATGATCCTCTGCTCTTGTGCTGCGAAAGGAACACCGTTCTGCGCGCCTTCACCGGACACCGCAAGCATCCCGAGAGAACATGCCTTGTTGATACGCAGAGGAACAAAGAAAGATCTCATCCGCAGATCTCCGGGCCATACCCCTTCGGTAACAGAGAGTTGATTGCCTGTAACAACGCGGAGAGATGCGGGATTGTTTTGCGCAACTACGTCCTGAGTATCCATGCCGGCGCCCGCATTTCCCATGGCGAGTTCCTGCGGCGAGCTGACGGGCAAGGCACCCGCCTGAGCCAAAACTGGTGACAGGCCATAGAAGAGTAATCCCATGGCAATGCGCGAACCGAGCCGATACTTTCTCTCACGTTTTAAGAGCATTGTTCCTGTAATAGAGCGCAATGTCAGCCGCTACCATAAGGCTGTTGAGGATATAAAGGCCCACGATCATATCGAGATCATAATAAACTTTGTGTGTTATTCCCGCCATATAGCCTACAAGCACAATGTAAAGAAAAACGATGCTTTTACCGGTATTCTGCCTGGAGGCGTATGATTTATAGATCGAGAACGGCCAGGCAGCTCCAAAACAAATAAGCATGACAGCTTCAAATATGCTCATTCCTCAGCCCCTTTGAACAAAAAAAGCCACATTGCATGAGAACAATGTGGCGTGTTGCCTGTCATGAACGAAAAGTCGATAAAAGTATGCATAGGGGTTATTCTATTGTTTGCGCATCATCACTCTCCCCCATACTGCAATAAGTATATCTGATTTGTCCTATGATAACAATGAGTTTTTGATCATTAATATCGCTGCTCTATCGGGGAGCAAGCACGAGATCAATGACATGGATGACTCCGTTATCACACTCTATATCCGGTTGAACGATCTTTGCATCGTCAACCATGAAACCATCTCCTCTTTTGATCGTAATATCCCTGCCAAGGAGCGTGACAAGCGACGTTCTATTCCTTAGCTCCCGGAGCGAGAATTTGCCCGGCACTATGTGATAGCTTATCAGGGCCTGTAATTCTTCCTTATTGGCAAAAAGCCGTTTAAGCGCAAGATCATCGATGGTGCTAAAAGCCCTGTCATTAGGGGCAAACACCGTATACGGCCCGTCTCCGTTCAGCAATGCATCAAGCCCCGCGGCCTTCAATGCTTTCACCAGCACTTTGAATGACACTTCGCCCGGCGCGGTTTTCACTATTTCCATAGCTTCAGCGGCTGCACCGGATTTTTGCTGCATAGCTCCCCCTTTTTGATCCTACACGCCTGCAGCAACCTCTTTTTTTTCTATCGAGCGCACTGCTTCCATGATCTCTTCGATATCGGGGACCTGTGAAAGAGGATACTTCTTTTTGAAAACGATCATTCCCTCTTTGCTGACAACGAAAACGGCACGGTCGTTAGTGCCGTCCTGGTCATTGAATACTCCGAATAATTTCGCTATTTTCCCATGCGGCCAGAAATCACACGCAAGGCTGGTCTTGACTATGCCGAGATACTCACCCCATGCTTTTTTGCAGGGCACACTGTCTGCACTAAATCCCAGTGCAACGGTATCAAGAGCGGAAAGTTCATCATAATGGCTTTCAAGGTCGGACATCTGCCGCGCGCAGATCGGCGTCCAGGCAAGCGGATGGAATGAAAGAATTATGTTCTTATGGCCTTTCATGTCCCTGCTGCGGATTATTTTTTCGTTCTGGTCTTTTACGCTCCACAAGGGCGACTCATCACCTATGTGCCTTTCAATATTGCTCATCATAGCCCCCAATAAAATAAGCCATATCCCTTGTCGGCACATGGCTTTTTGGCTTATGACCTCATAGTTCCCCCTCACTTATATTCTACATCATTCCCCCGGGGGCGTCAACGCACGGTTTATTCGAAAAAATTCTCATCTTTAATGGCGGAAAGGGCTGTAGTATAGAAGGTTTCATTACGAAAACGTTTGCGCAGCGCTCCTTTATTGAGGTAATTGTTCAGCGCCATGAGGGTCATTCCCTGGTCCAGCGCCAGATACTTATACGCCACCTCTTTTGTGTTCGGGTCAAGCGCGTCATAGAACCCGTATTCGCCGTACACATCCCATCCCTGTATCATTTTTCGCAGATTCTCAATTGCTTCCTTCGGAGCATACTCCAATGCCAGAAATGACGCGTGCGGCGTCACCGCGCCCGCTTTATAACCGTACACTCCCAGAGCTTTCACTCCGAACTCGGAGTAACCGCCGCGGGGATCGCTTGAAGGGCTCATCCCCCAGACAGGGTAGCGCAGATCGTTGAGCGTATAGTCGATCGCGATCCGCACGTGCGCTTCGCAGTTCTTTCCGAAAGAAGACGGGAGGTCATTCTTTTCGTCAATAAGAA
>MGVN01000060.1:2672-4084 GCA_001800515.1 Elusimicrobia bacterium RIFOXYB2_FULL_49_7
GCGTCATGCGATACCAGTGTTCTGTTTCGATCTCACCGCGTCCCACAGCGATGAAGCTTGCCAGCCGCGGCTCTGCGAAGAGCATCCCATAATGATAATTCGCGTACTCTCCCATATTTTCGTAATAGCCATGCCAAAGCTGCTGTTCGACAGGGTCGTAGAAGAAACGATAATTCTCTCTGGCAAGCAATGCTGAGCACTCTTGCGTGAGTTCTTCGGGGAAAGCGTTCTTCGCCACATAGATCCCAGCTGTAAGCCAACCGGAATCCACCAGGGAAATGAAATACTCGGTACGTGTTGCCCATGTGGTATCGTAGTAATTGTAGAGGAAACCCCACTTTGAGGTTTCAAGCTTCTTCACTGTCTTGAGTGTTTTCGTGATTCGGCTTACTGCATCCCTGCGGGAAATGAAGCCGAGATCATATGCGGACACCACGCTGCAGAGATAGATCCCGATATTAGTGACATTGGTATAATCGCCGACGGTACAGCCCTCGCCGCGGGGCGTTGAGCTTCCCAGGGCGATGGTGTCAAGAGGAAGGCTGTGCTCCTGATCGACTATATGGTCAAAGAACAGCCAGGTGTCTTTCGCGATAGTACGCAGGAACTCCGTGTCGTCTTCAGGAAACTCCTTTTTGATGACTTTTGTCTTTGGAAAACCCTTTAATCGCGCGACAAGATAGTTCGTATAATTGACATTGTCGATGAAACCGAAGGCCCCCTTTTCATTGATAAACCCCGTGTACTCGGCAGCGCCCTTTTTCATCCAAAGGCGCGCTTGAGGATGGGCTTTAAGGAAGGCTATCATCTGTTCAGGTGAAGCCCCCTTGACTGATACTTTCTTAAACCCGTTTTTTGAACCTGCCGCAGCTATGAGGTATTTCTTTTTGTATGAGGGATCTTCGAGAACAAGAGACGCTTTGTCTTTTGTCTCAGCAGGAGGCCTGTCAAAAACGCTCGGGCCGTTGCTGCCCTTGCGTACGAAACGTATATTGTCCAGATACAACTTTCCCTTCTTTGCGGACACCCCTTTTTTATGGAACACTATAATGTATTCATCAAGGCCCTGCAACGCGGCCTCAGGGTGTTTGTACAGGTCTTTTCTGGTTTTGTCGTAGAGGCCGTTGAAATAGGTAAGCGGGATACTTACTCTTTTCCATCGGGGAGTGATATCTTTTACCAGCATCATGCCGGTCAGCTTGTCCGTTTTCTGCGAAAGGTCTTTAAACTTCTTTATTTCAAAGCGAAAGCTTGAAGTACAGCCGACGTTGTCGCCTTTTACGTCAAATTCGAGATGGTCATAGGAAGAGGCGTCAAAAGTGTTCAGTTTCGCCCAATACCCGTTCTGCGCGGGAAGCTCGCTGTCAACGCTGTAACTGAGCATCAGGCATTTTTTTGAGCTCTCCAGTCCG
>MGVN01000060.1:4127-6288 GCA_001800515.1 Elusimicrobia bacterium RIFOXYB2_FULL_49_7
CGTCATTGTTCATGTTCCACGCGCCGGTCGGGCCGCCGAGATTGTTCAGAGGCGTGCCGTCTTCGAAATCATCCACGACCGTATACGAGCTTACCGTTACCCCCTGCTGCGTCTTTTCCTGCAAAGATGCTGTTTGCGCCATTGCCTGGACGACACTCATAGCCAGAACGAGCAGAACAGCCGGTTTTAAAAGGATCTTACTGATCATCATGAATAGTTTCTCCCCGAATAATTGAGGCATATATCCTGCGTCACCATCTCTCCCAATGTATATTTTCGGGATCATACTTGTTTTTCGGTTTCTCTATCCCTATCGGGTAACCTATAGAAATGACGTTAAGCGGAATGATGTCTTTCGGTATCCCAAGCGCGCTCCGCAAAGCCTCTACGCGCTCAGGAACAGGATAGATGCCCAGCCATACGGCTCCAAGCCCCATGGATTCCGCGGCAAGGAGTATATTCTCCGTTGCAGCTGAACAGTCCTGTATCCAATAGCCTTGTTCAACGCCTGAAAATGACTTTTGCGGCACTCCGCATACTACAATAGCGCCGCCGGCGCCTTTAAGCATTTTTCCATAGACAAGGGTTTCTGACAGTTTCAGCAGAGTCTCTTTACTCGTAATGGCAATAAATGCCCAGGGACGCTTGTCTGCCGCCGTAGGGGCAGCCATTCCTGCCCTTATAAGATCATCAAATTGTTTCTTTGAGAGTTGTTTTCCGGTATAATTGCGTACGCTTTTCCTGCTGAGAATAGTCTTCATAGTATCATTCTCCTTTTGCTGAGCTTCCGCACTTACAGAAGTAACAGTAACAATAAGGAGCATAGCCGCCAGCGAACCTAATGCCTGCTGCAAAAATCGGAGCACGAGAACCTCCTTCAGTCATTAAAGCATTCAGTCAGTGCTATTATATCATTATTGAGAAAGCTTAGAGCAATTAGGCGCCCTCTTTGATCGGTGTTTTTTTCTCCAGTATGCCGCTTACCCCAATCTGAGAAAAAAGTATCAGCGTGCCGCCGATCAGAAGAGTACCGGTGAGAGGGTCATTGAAAACGGTAATACCGAGTATCGTAGAGAAGAATATCCCTGAAGTGAGCACTATAGAGCCGAGCGCCGCGGGTATATACTTATACCCTACGGTCAGGAACAGCTGCCCAGCGGCCGCGAGCAATGAGGTTATCATGACATACACCAGTCCGCCGCCGTGAGGCATATGCAGCTGAGGGAACAGAAAGAGAGCGGAAAGCGCAGTACCAAGCCCCATTTGATGGAACAGTATAATAGAGGAGCTGTCGAACTTCCGTGATTCCCTGAGTATCGTGATCGCAAATCCTGCTACAATGCCTGACAGTAGCGAGTAAAAATCTCCTTTATTAATAGCGCTGAAGCCCGTTCCCGAAGGCGGAAGAGCGATAAGCGCGGCGCCGAGAAGCGTTGTGCAGAGAAAAATGTAGTGATACCATTTCGATTTCTCACCTGCCAGATGGGGAGCTATGATAAATACAAAAGCAGGATACGTAAGATTGAGCAGATTTGATTTGGTGACGGTCGTATACTTTATACCGTAAAAGAAGAATATGACAGCGAGCATATTGAAAATACCTCGGTATACGACAAGTCTCCAGCGGTGCGGCCTCAGCGGTTCCCGTCTTTGTATAACCCATACCCCAAAAATAATAAAAGCTACCAGAAAACGCACCACAATGGCAGTAGCTGGAGACACAAAATAGGGCGCACTTGTCGCAAATTTCAGGAATACCGTTGAGAGGGCGAAAAACAATGCCGCGGCTAACAGAAAGAAAAATCCCTTTGAGAGGGAGCTGTATTCATCAAGTTTCAGAAAGGAGCCAAATGAGGATATCTTGTGATTCAAGAACATTTCCTTTGCGGTAGCACCATCAGTTAATGTTGGGATCTTTTGCCAAACCACTGTCATAAAATAATCAGAAAACAAGAAAACCACTTTCATCGAGTGGTTTTCCCATTCATTATTTAAGCATATTCTCATTAAATCGTAAACCCTGCGACACTCTGAGTGATCTTCTAGAACGCTCCTGCCGCTTCCTTTTCTATTTCAGATATCCTGCCATAATAAGCATACAGGTCAAGATCGTAATCCTGCGTTATCTGTTTGGGGCTGTTATATACGGGCGCGTCGCGCA
>MGVN01000061.1 GCA_001800515.1 Elusimicrobia bacterium RIFOXYB2_FULL_49_7
TATTCCTTCACGGTCCTGACGATCACCGCTTTTACAACCTCACCCTTCTTAATGGCGGCTTCGGGGATTGCATCCTGCACCGAAGCGACAATAATATCACCCAGTGATGCATACCGGCGGCGCGTGCCACCCATCACCCTGAAACAACGAACCTTGCGTGCACCGGAGTTATCAGCTACTGTAAGAATCGAGCGTTCCTGAATCATTGTGTTCCTCTGTTTAGTCCCCCCGGTTGCGATTTCGAAGAAATCTTGTGGGGGACTCGTTCGTAAAGACTCGGACTATGTCCGTGTTACTGGGCTTTCAATACCACTTCCACCAAGTGCCACCGTTTCAGTTTTGACAACGGTCTGGTCTCCTGGATGCGCACCTTATCGCCTACATGCGCTACGTTCTTCTCATCATGCACGTAGAACTTTGATTTACGGCGCATAACTTTTTTATACAATGGATGACGAAAAGCGCGGGCAACCTCTACTATGCGGGTTTTATCCATTTTGTCGCCTATGACCACTCCCGTCCTGATTTTACGTTGACTTCTTTCCATCATCTTCTCCTTGTGCATATGGCCATTCTATTTTTTTTCTTTTTTTGCCGCAGCGGATGCTCTCTCATGAAGAACCGTTTTTATCCGCGCTATTGAACGGCGAAGATCCCGCAATTCAAGGGGATTTTTCAACCGTGTCGCAGAATGACGGAAGCGCATGCGGAACAGCTGCTCCTGCGCATCGCGCAGCTTTGCTTCCATCTCATTGTCTGACAAATGCTTCATTTCCTGCCATTGTCTCGCTTTCATATCAATCCTCGTTCATCGTGGTACAGGGGACTTACGCCGTTGCCCGCTGCAGGAACTTCGTTAGAATAGGCAGCTTATGAGCTGCAAGGTTCATTGCTTTTTTTGCGGTTTCTGTGGGCACACCTTCAAGCTCGAACATGATCCTGCCCGGCTTAACAACTGCTACCCAATGATCCGGTGCGCCTTTTCCTTTTCCCATGCGTGTTTCAGCCGGCTTCTTCGTCACGGGCTTGTCAGGGAATATTCTGATCCAGATCTTTCCGCCCTTTTTAATAAAACGCGTCAACGCAACGCGCGCTGACTCGATCTGCTGGCTGGTGATCCATGCGGGTTCAAGTGCCATAAGTCCGTACTGTCCAAAGGATATTTCCGTACCGCCTTTGGCCTTGCCCTTCATGCGTCCTCTGTGGGTTTTTCTGTATTTTACTCTTTTCGGCATTAACATTGTAGTACCCTTTTACCCTGCATTCTTATATCAGAGAAATCAACAGGTTTTTTTACAGTAAAGCCTCGTATATCATCTTACTTCTTGTCGGTTTCTTCCAAGTCGAGGATCGGTTCTGCACTCGCTGCGCTCGGAATAGGAGCATTCTTTGCGATCTCTTCGATCTTATCCTTCTCCAAGAGGCGCACTTCCTCAAGCATTTCCTTCTCTGTCTTCTTGAACAGCTCTTTCTTGAAGACCCATGTCTTGACGCCGATCTTTCCCATGGTTGTATTGGCTTCAATAAAACCGTAATCAATATCAGCGCGGAATGTCTGGAGCGGTATTCTTCCCTCTTTGAGCCACTCACGACGCGCGATTTCCGCGCCGCCAAGCCTGCCACTGATCATGATCTTGACGCCCTGTGCGCCTGAAGCCATGGCGCGCTCAATTGCGCGCTTCATCGCACGGCGATAGGAAACCTGTTTTTCAAGCTGGAACGCGATGCCTTCAGCAATGAGCTGCGCATCAACCTCAGGCTTCTTGATCTCCATGACGTTGACGAACGTTTTTCTGGTCGTCATTCCCTCAAGTTCGGTCTTAAGGTTTTCGATCCCCTGTCCGCCTTTGCCGATCACGATGCCCGGGCGGGCGGTGAAAATATTAATCCTGAGGTATTTGCCGGCGCGTTCTATGCCGATCTTTGCGACCGCTGCCGAACGGAGCTTACTCTTAAGGTAATGCCGTATCCGATGGTCTTCTTCGATAAAATTCGGCATTTCCTTCAGATTGAACCATTTTGAATCCCAATCCCGGATGTAGCCAAGACGAACACTTTTTGGATGAATTTTTTGACCCATAATGCTTATTCCTTTACCGTATCTTTAACAGGCTGTGCAGTTTCCGCCTGTTTCTTTTTCCGAGTCAGTTTCTTCATTTCTTCTGCACTCATATCGCCGACCACGATAGTAAGATGGCACATTTTTCTCTTATATCCCATCCCGCGGCCCATCGGACCCGGGCGCATTCTTTTCAGAACCGGCCCTTGTCCTGTCCAGCACTGCTTCACCTTAAGGCCGTGCATGCTTTTCAGTTTTCCTGCGTTTGCGACAGCGCTCTTGAGCGTCTTGAACACGACAGGGATTGACCCTTTTTTCGTGAATGCAAGCGCTTCAAACGCCTTTTCAACCGGCAGGTTCCTGATGATCTCCAACACCTGATTAACTTTTCTCGGAGCGTAACGGGCAAATTTGCTGACTGCGATTGCTTCCATTGTATTCCCTCTCAACTGATATTCTGAGCGTCTCTTTCGGTCTCGCTGCTCTTCTTTACCGAACGCATCACGTTAAGGCACTTGCTTCCTTTGTATGCGCCGCGCCATGGCCTCTAAAGAACCGTGTCGGAGCGAATTCGCCG
>MGVN01000062.1:0-147 GCA_001800515.1 Elusimicrobia bacterium RIFOXYB2_FULL_49_7
TTTCCGGTGAAACCGCCGCCGGTCGCCACCCTGCTGCCGCAGTTGCCATGATGAATACGATCGTCAAATACACCGAGCAACATAGTTCAGAGTTAAGAGTTTAGAGAAAAGCAAGACAATGGTGTTGATTGAACTCTAAACTAATAA
>MGVN01000062.1:275-1512 GCA_001800515.1 Elusimicrobia bacterium RIFOXYB2_FULL_49_7
ACGTGGGAAAAAGCTCTCTCCTCAACGCGCTCTGCGAACAAAAAAAACTTGCCCACACGTCACAGACACCGGGGAAAACCCGCACCATCAATGCGTTCGAGATCTCGCGCGGCCACTGGCTTGTGGATCTTCCCGGCTACGGCTTTGCCCGCGGCCCCGCTGAAGAGAAGAAAAAATGGCCCGCCATGATAGAAACATACCTCACCAACAGGCCGTCATCGCTGCGCATGATATTCGTTCTCATCGACGCGTATGTCGGCCCCACCAAACTCGACATTCAAATGTGCCAGTGGCTTACGTCCTACTCACTGCCATTCTACATCGTTGCCAATAAATCAGATAAGGTGAAACTGTCCCAGCAGCCGGACCGCCGCAGAGAGATAGCGCTCACCCTCGGCGTTACCGAGGAAGAGATATCCTGGGTCAGCTCCACGAAACAATACGGCCTCAAAGAACTCCGCAGCCACGTCGCGCACCTGCTCACCGGCATCTAAAAGCAGGAATTGCAGCTCTTTTTCGCCCTTGTCATATGAACATAAATCTTGTAAAATATTTTAATATTATGAGACTATCGTACACGGAAAGAAACAGAACCGTCTCCGGCAAGCCATGCTACTGCAACATTCAGCGGCGTGGTTTTTCTTTTTAAACATTACGGAACACTGAAAGGAGCATCACGATATGCAAAGAAATGGTCAGAACCCCATCAGGGCAGCAAAGAGCTTCACGCACGGCGGACCCAAGGCAGAGAACGTCGATAGCATCCATGGCAAAGGCGGCGCGCCCGCAGGTATCTGTCAGAAATGCCAGACTGCGGTTCCCGCAAAACCGGGCTTCCGTATTTCAGCGCTCAAATGCCCCAAATGCGGCACCGCACTGGGAAAAAAGTAGTTCTCTGATTCTACGCATCAATACCCTCTCGTTTGGTAAAGCGCGGGAAGGGTGAGTGAGAAAAGAACTTGCTGCTGAACTCCCCCGGCCCCTCTTTCCCAAAGAGGGGAGGCACACACAGACACTATCATGCCAAAGAGGGGGCACATGAATATGACTCACAAAAAAATACGACTTCTCATTGCAGCAGCAGTTCTTGCAGGCGGCGCACCCGTCCATGCCGCCTGGCAATTCGACACGGAAACAGGCATTGTATCAAACGGCTACAACGACGTAAAGATCCCGGGCGACACAGGCACCCTGTTCTCTCTTTCAAACGACCTCAACATTAAAAACGCTGTCTTTT
>MGVN01000062.1:1525-2044 GCA_001800515.1 Elusimicrobia bacterium RIFOXYB2_FULL_49_7
GACGGCAAGCTCGCAGCGCCGGTCAACTTCAGCGGTACCCTCTTTCCTGCCAACACCGACGTGGACGCTTCCTATACCTTCAATTCCTACCGTTTAAGCTACCGTTACCTTGTTCATCAGACAGACAAACTTGAATCAGCAATCGGCTTCACCGCAAAGATCCGCGACGCAGCCATCAAAGTAAAAGGCGGCGGCCTTTCCGCGGAGAAAACGAACGTGGGCCTTGTGCCTCTCCTCTATTTCCGCGTACAGTGGAACGCCACACCAAAAGCTGGCCTGCTCCTTGAAGGCGACGCCCTCGCAGCGCCCCAGGGCAGGGCTGAAGACATCCTTCTTGCCGCCCGCTACGCTTTAAGCGGCCGCGCCACTTTAAAAGCCGGCTACCGCATTGTCGAAGGCGGAGCAGACAACAAAGAAGTCTACAACTTCGCTCTCCTCAATTACGCTGTCATCGGTATAACGTTTACCTATTAGCATATGAATTTTGAAGAGTTTGAAAGAGTGGTCGGAGAGTCGTTC
>MGVN01000062.1:2052-6151 GCA_001800515.1 Elusimicrobia bacterium RIFOXYB2_FULL_49_7
GCCGCAGGAGTTTCGGGATATAGTGGTAAAAAACAATATCCAGCTTATCCCGCGAGCCAGGGTTCCCAAGCCCGCGCGCGGCAAGAGCATAGTGTTCGGCATATTCTTCGGTATTCCCCTCGGGGAAGAACAAGGCTTCTCGTTCGAGCCGACGCGCATCGAACTCTACAAAGAAAGCTTCGATGAAGCTTTCACCAACCCCGAAGAAATGAAACGCCAGATAACAATAACCGTGATCCACGAAATAGCCCACTACTTCGGCTTCAGCGAGAAACAATTACGGAAGCTTGGCTATTGATCAGATTGGATACTGATGCGCTCTCTCTGCTGATAAAGCAAGCTTTGGAGCGCATGCCAGAGCCATCCGTCATTCCGGCGAAAGCCGGAATCCAGGGAAGTTTACGTTTTTGATGTAAAACTGTACTCAGGAGGGGAAGCATGGAAAAGAAAAAGATCGGGAATAACGGCTTTGTCTATCCTATGCCCATGACGATCATCAGTTCGGAAATGGACGGGAAACCGAATTTTCTTGCCGCGGCATGGGTCAACCGGGTCAACTATAAACCGCCCCTGCTTGCGGTGGCGCTCGGCACGCACTACACCAACAAAGGGATAGAAAAATATAAAGAATTCGGCGTCAATATCCCCTGCGAATCCATGATAAAAGCAACTGATTTCTGCGGCCTGGTGTCCGGCAAACAAACCGACAAGTCAAAGCTCTTCACCACCTTTAAAGGCGAACTCCGGCATGCCCCCATGATAGAAGAATGCCCTCTCACCATGGAATGCAAACTCATTCAATCGGTCCCGCTCGGCTTCGACAACCTCTACATAGCCGAAGTGATCGGCGTTTACACGGAAGACAGGTACCTCACCAACAACAACCCTGACATAGCAAAGATGCTCCCCTTTGTCCTTACCATGCCTGATAACAACTACTGGAGCATCGGCAAAAACCTTGGCAAAGCCTGGGACATCGGCAAAGAGTTCCGAAAATAGTAATTATCCCATACAGGCGATCCGTCTCACTGTCTCAGGGTTGAATAACGCCGTTATGGTCGCAGGCACTTCGTGAGCAGAGGCATAGTTCGTTATCGCAGCGATCCGGTCGGCAATAGTTTCGATCTGCGGCACGCTGCGGGAAATATTCGGTATGCCCGTCACCAGCCCCGGCAGCGTATGTGCGTGTATTCCATTAAGCGGCAGCAGGCTCACAATGCAGAACACAACTGTCACCGGTACTCTTTTTCCAAAACGCATAGATCACCCCCGGTACTCATGGTTCTCAAATATTCGTGGAGGGGAAGCGAACGCGGAGCTGCATTCAGGCGGGAAGAACACGGAAGGTTTATTACCAGAGCCCTATGCTTTCATTCTATAAAAAATCTACCTTTCCCACAATGAGTACAATTCATCTATGAAAACAACGAAGCCGGACCTTTCACTCTTAAAAAATGAAGAGATCCTGAAACTCAGGTTCTGCGACCTGGGGATATCGGTAAAAGGCACCTGGCTCGAAGAATGCGTTGCCGAGCTGTACAGGGAACTGGACGCAAAAGGCATTGCGTTCAAACCCCAATGCTACCTTGCGGATGAATGGCTCACGCCCGATAACGAGCCTGTCGTGGGAATACCGTTCTACCTTGCGCACCCGCGTCTAAAGGAACTGGAACAAAGCATCATGCACGAAGTCGAAGGCGGCGACAAAAAGGAATGCATGAAGCTCCTGCGCCACGAAACAGGACATGCGGTCAATTACGCGTACCGCTGCTACACGCAAAAGCAATCCAAAAAACTCTTCGGCCATTTCTACGATGAATACCCCGACCGCTACAAGTACAGGCCCTACAGCAGAAGCTTTGTCATACATCTCGACGACTGGTACGCGCAGTACCACCCGGACGAGGATTTCGCCGAAACCTTTGCCGTATGGCTCTCGCCGGACTCCAACTGGCAGGAGAAATACAAAGGCTGGCGCGCCCTGGAGAAACTTGAATACGTAGACCTGCTCATGAAGCGCGAGGCGGTCAAGCCGCCGCGTAAATCCACAGGGCAGAAATACTGGCATATCTCCACCCTCAAAACCACCCTTGCCACGCACTATAAAAGAAAAACCGAGTTCTACGCTGAACATTCCCCCGATTTCCACGACGCCCATCTCATCAGGATATTCCGGCACAATAATCAGACATCCAAGCCGAATGCGTACAAGGTGCTGTCAAAGTACAAAAAGGATATTCTCAGCCAGGTGTCCTATTGCACAGGCGAGCGCAAATATATTGTAAACCAGGTATTAAAGAACCTTATCGCGCGGTGCAAACAACTAGCCCTTGTTTCCGCAGAAGACGACACGCACGCAGTCATGAAAACAACAGCCTACATCACAGCGCTCATAATGAATTACGTCTATTCCGGCAGATTCAAACGCAAGAAGTAACAATGCAGTCCTCCCCTCTTTGATAAAGAGGGAACCAAGGGGAGTTCGCCGTATTCAGCCCTTGACGTCATTCCGGTGAAAACCGGAATCCAGCTCCAATATTAACTGCATCTATCTGTATGGCGGCTAGTTTTAACAGCAACAATATTCAGTACTACCAATCCTCGCTCTCAGGGAGACTGCGGAATGAAAAAACTGAAGATGCTTCTTCTGCACGACGGCTCAGAAACTGTTCCTGCTGAAACAGATTTCGCAAAGTTCGAGAAAACCGCGCAGTGGAGCACGGAGATCTCTGTCCTGCGCGCCGCAAAAGAGCGCGGCCACTCTGTCTCTCCCCTGGGCTTTGACGGCGAGATCTATCCCCTCATCGAAGAGGTCATGACACAGAAGCCGGATGTTATCTTCAATCTTTCAGAAAGCTGCCTTGGCGAGTACCGCTACGACAAGAACGTGCCCGCGCTCCTTGAACTGCTCAACGTTCCCTACACCGGCACAGGGCCTGTGGGGCTTATGGTCTGCAACAACAAGGCAATGACAAAAAAGATTCTCGTGTACCACAATATACTTGTCCCGCGGTTCTGCGTGTACCATGTGGGCGAAACTGTCAAATTCCCCGTGCTCTTTAATGCCCCGTTCTTTGTCAAACCCCTGCAGGAAGAAGCCTCAACAGGCATCTGCCAGCGTTCCTTTGCCGCGAATCAGGAACAATGCAAAGAGCGCGTAGAGTTCGTGCACAAGCACCTCAACAAAGACGCGTTAGTGGAAGAATACATAGAAGGCAGAGAGTTGTACGTCGGTGTCATCGGCCAGGGCAAGCACCTCAAGGTTCTGCCTGTCTGGGAACTAAAATTCGACAAAATGCCGGACCAGGAACACAAAATAGCCACCTACCGCGCCAAATGGAACGACAGCTACAGGGCCAAGTGGGGCATACGGAACGAGTGCGCAGACCCCCTGCCTGACGGCGTGGAAGAGAACATCATCGACACCTGCACCAAGGCATACCGCGTCCTCAACATCGACGGCTACGCAAGGTTCGATCTCAGACTCACCCCGAACAACGAAGTGTACATCATTGAGGCAAATGCCAACCCCGAACTAGCCAAAGGCGAAGATTTCGCCGCCTCAGCCGAAAAAGCCGGCATCTCCTACGAAGAACTCGTAGAAATGATAGTAGACCAAGCCATCAAGCGCAACAGAAATTCACAATGAGAGACAATAAAATGAATCGCTCTTTATCTACAGACAAGGAATACAGACGCTGGCTCGCAGATATTAAATTAAAAGTTCAGCAAACGCAGATAAAAGCAGCTGTGTGCGTGAACTCGGAACTTCTTGGTTTTTTACTGGCATCTTGGCGCTGATATTGTTGCCAAACAAGCCGACAGCACCTGGGGTGATGGGCTCATTGATCAATTGAGCAAAGACCTGATGTCGGAATTTCCCGATATGAAGGGCTTCTCGCGTACCAATCTAATGTATATGAAAAAGTGGTATTTGTTCTACAGTCAGAGTAGTGCAATTGTCCCACAAGCTGTGGGACAATCGAATAACACACCTCTTAAAGAGATTTTTCGGATTCCATGGGGGCATAACAGGGAGATCGTTACTAATTGTAAGAATGTAAAAGAAGCGATGTTCTATGTGCAGAATACGATAAAA
>MGVN01000062.1:6197-6972 GCA_001800515.1 Elusimicrobia bacterium RIFOXYB2_FULL_49_7
TCTTGCCGAACAAACCTTGAAAGACCCCTATATCTTCGACTTCTTAACGCTTACGAAAGAGCATAAAGAAAAGGAACTTGAGGACGCGCTTGTCGAACATATTACTAAGTTTCTTCTTGAGTTGGGTGCCGGTTTTGCTTATGTAGGCAGACAATTTCCCTTGCGTGTTGGAAAAAGCGACTTCTTCATAGATTTGCTTTTCTACCATCTTAAACTGCACTGCTACATTGTAATAGAACTGAAAGCAACAGCATTTCAGCCGGAGTTTGCCGGTAAGCTCAATTTCTATCTCTCTGCGGTTGACAGCCAGGTAAAAAGTAAGGATGACAACCCGAGCATCGGCATCATCCTCTGCAAGAATAAAGACCAGATCATTGCGGAATACGCCCTGCGAAACATGGCAAAACCTATGGGTGTTTCGGAATACAAGCTGTCCCGGGCGATTCCCGCAAAGCTTCGCAAAGCATTGCCGTCAGCCGAACAACTTGAAACGGAGCTTGAAAAGAAGCAGTAAGACTGCTTCTGCCAATCCGGCCATCGCGATTCAACCGAAGATCTTCGCCTTGAGAGGGCGATGTCAAAAAAGCTAAATGTAAAGACCTGACCCCATTTTATGCCGCGCCTTTGACGTCATTCCGGTGAAAACCGGAATCCAGCTCCAATATTAGCTGCATCTATCTGGATACCAGCTTTCGACACCCCATTTTATGCGGAGGAGAGATGAAACGTAGTGTTTTGTTAGGTGCTGTAATGGCGGGGCTGTCGGTAGTGAGTT
>MGVN01000062.1:6999-12403 GCA_001800515.1 Elusimicrobia bacterium RIFOXYB2_FULL_49_7
AGGCAATGTGCTGGGGCCTGGAACAATTGAAACGGGTATTGGCAATGTTGTGTACCAAACGGACAAAACGGAGTTCATTAACAACGCCGGAACGATTGTTTTGACACACCACAATGCTGCTGTTACCGTTCCCTTTTACTTCAGATATGCTTTCACTGACAGTATTGAAGCATATGTTTCGATACCGTACTCTTGCTTATTCGCAAAAACCGAGCCCGCGGGCGCCGCGGCAATAAGCATCACCGATGCAGGCCTCGCAGACCCGAGTCTGGCTGGAAAATACAGCTTTCAATGCTCCGGCTGGGATATGTCAGGCGCCGCAGAGGTAACGATACCCGCGGGTAAAACAAGCAGCGAGTTTAATTCAGGGTTTAGGCAGGGTTGGAACATTACTCCGCTTTTTGCCGCCGGAAGAAAGCTCGGCTCGTTAAGGCTGAACACGAACTTATCCTACAGGATATCCGGCGAATATGAAGATGAGCTTAACGTCAAAACAGATATCGGCAATGAGCTGCTGATCGGCGCGGGAATTGAGCTACCTTGCCGGAGCAATGAGAATCTTTTATGGCTTGGCGAAGTGTTTTACAAGAACGTAACTGAACACAAGCTGGCAGGGATCATTCAAAAGGATACAGCAGGCGAGCATGCCAACCTTATTGTTGGCCTAAGGTACAATAAGGGCAGTATAAAAACAAAGCTGGGCGTCGATTTCGGGTTGGGTGAAGAAAAACACCGCGATTACGATTACAGGATAATAGCCGGTTTCACATATCTTATAAGTTTATAAAAGGAACAAGACAATGAAAAGATACTTCACAGTCCTTGCGGTGCTGTGCTTATTCATCATTTCAGGATGCGATAATAAAACAAAAGAAAAACTACTGGGCACGCAGGCCTATCAGACAAATGGTTCAGGAACGGGTGTTACCGTCACCGTAACGGACACCAATGGAACAGAAGTAGGAACAGTTACAGGTTTAGCTTTAACGGACAATGGTACTAGCATCATCGGCAACCTGGCAAATGCGGCAAGAAGCGTGTCTTACGCGGCGGATATTTGCCTTTCCGCGCTGCCGGCGCCCTCCGGCGGGCCGGATGATGACGGCTGGTACGATTTCTCGCCCACCTACGCAGGTTTTGCTTCTTCTGTTAAGATGAAGTTTTATGCAACGGATAGAGTAACACAGGTCCCTCCTTCCTCTGCGCATGAATACATTAAAGTAAGGATCACGGGGATTGAAACACTTTATACGGCTGAATACCTCATTACTCTTGACAATGCCGCGGCAGGCAGGCTTAACAGTATTTCAGGAACGTTAAGCTACTATGATCATAACTTGTTCATCCAATACACGCATACCGTTACTGGCGGAGACCCGTCAACTCCCGCGTTCGAAATGGCGGCAAACACCGCTGTCGCACGGTCAGTTTCCATGAACGCGTCTGCAGCTGCCGCGAAATTCTATATCAGCGGAAGCGACTATAAATGCGATCTGTCCATGGCAGCAGGTTGGTCATGGTATTGCAGCGGCACAGCCACATTTGACACCGCTCGCGGGCATTATTACGGCACATGCAGAGATATGCCGCAATCGAGAAGCTATGCTGTTTCGTTTTAAGATTAAGCAGGCCATAAAATAGGACAGCATAGCAGCCTGAACAGCTTCCTGGGATTTGCAATAGCCCTCGACGTCATTCCGGTGAAAACCGGAATCCAGCCCGAGGTTAGCTGCATATGTCTGGATACCGGCTTCCGCCGGTATGACGACTAATTGGGCAGCAATGATATTCACTTGAAGATATCGTTGCGAAACAGCCTGTTTCGCAATTGACTATAGGGATAATTGTCCAACAGGTTGTTTGACAGTTTGTGCAGAGTTAGTTCCATTATGCATATATATTACATTTTTTGTAATAAACATGTTGACATTCTACGATTTGTGATGCATAATTATTACATAAAAGGTAATAATTATGAAACCAAACGTTCAAGAAAAAAGAAGTCAGCTCTACCAAATTGCCTCTCGTCAGCTGGGGTATTTTACTTCTAAGCAGGCGCTTCAGGCAGGGTACTCACATCGCGTTCAGTCATACCATAAAACAAAAGGGAACTGGAAAGAAGTAAGCCGCGGCATATTCCGGCTTTCAGAGTACCCATTCCTGCCGCATGAAGATCTGGCACGGTGGTCGTTGTGGAGTTCTAACCGCAATGGTGCGCCGCAGGCAGTTGTTTCGTACGATACCGCCCTTTCAGTCCATGAACTCAGCGATGTCATGCCCGGCAAAATTCACCTGACGGTTCCACCGTCATTCCGTAAGAAATCTCCGGAATGCTGCATTCTTCACAAAAAATATCTTCGTCCTGCGGATGTCGAAGAACGGGAAGGATTCAGGCTTACAACTCCACTTGCCACAATTCTGGATGTCGCGGACAGCGGTTTTCCTCTGGAGCAGCTTGAGCAAGCTCTCCGGGATGCCTTCAGAAAAGGTATCCTCGTTCCTGCAACCGTTCAGCAGGCGGCAATGCCTGCCCGCGCACGAGAACGCATCCGTCTCGTTATGGAAAGCATAAAAAGGAATCCGGTATTCTGAAATGACGTCCTATAAATCAGCAGTTGATTTCAGAATGGCACTTGAAGAACGCCTGAAAAACGCAGGAGCCGAGCACAACGTTCCCGTTGATCGCCTTCGCCGAAAAGTAGCATTTGATCGTTTTCTTGCGCGTCTGTTTTCACGGAAGAATACGGCCAAAGCCCAGTGGCTGCTGAAAGGCGGCTACGCGTTGGAGTATCGCCTTGGCTGGATATCCCGTGCGACCACTGATATCGATTTTACCGTTCTCTCCTTATCTGCAAAAACCATTGATCAGGCTCACGCCATTCTTTATGATTTTTGGGAAGAGCTGACCCCATAAGCGATATCATTCCGTGCCTTTGACGTCATTCCGGTGAAAACCGGAATCCAGCTCAACATTAGCTTCATCTATCTGTATACCAGCTCTCGCCGGTATAATAATAGTAATAAGCTCAAACTAGAAAAGGGAGTTCGTACATGTTTAAAAAGGTGATGAAAGTAACTGCTATTGTAGTTGGCTGTCTTGTATTGGTTGTGGGCGGGTTTTTTGGTTGGTTCTTTTACCAGATGAGGGATCTGAAGCCTTTGGATACTGCTCAAATTTCGGATTCCATTTCTGTTATTAAAGGCGGTATGGGCAATTTGTATCTTGTTAAAAATAATGATGGGTACGTTGCGTTTGATGCGGCAGATAACCCCAAGAAGCTACTTGAAGGGCTCCAAGTTCTTTCCATAGATCCTTCCAAGGTGAAGGCGGTGTTCTTAACGCATTCAGATGCTGACCATGTTGACGGATTAGTAGTTTTCCCTTCAGCAAAAGTCTATCTCTCAAAAGATGAAGTTCCCTTATTAAAGGAAAAAACCTATCGTCATTTTCTGGGAATGACACATATGAATAAGCTTCCGGTAGCAGAATATACTACCTTATCGGATGGAGATTCCATAGTTATCGATGGGATCACGATCAATGCAATTGCTGCACCAGGCCACACGCAGGGCTCAATGTGCTATAGCGTTGGTGACGCACTATTTGTCGGCGATCTGTGTACTATTGTGGATGACCAGGTACGCCCGATGCTGAAAATATTTACTGAAGACATGACAATTAATGCTGAATCCATAAAGAAAGTCGCAAAGCTTAATAGCTATAAAACCATCTACACAGCACATTGCGGATACACAAAAGACCTCAATAAAGCATTAGAAGCATGGCGCTGAACAGGGCTACAAAGTTTGATGTTAAATGTAAAAGCCTGATCCCATTTTAGGCTCTTGACGAAATACGAAAAAACGGCTACTCGCTTAACCCGGGCAGGCACATAAGCTGGAAAAGAAGATCCAGGAAGACTGGGGAAAGATTTTATGAAACGCAAGGATTTGCAGCTTCTTATTGCTGAAGGCGAAGGCTTAACGGTAGAGTTCAAGGAGAAGTACACCTCCAAAATAGACCGGGACGTCGTTGCCCTGACAAACAGTAAGGGCGGCTTCATTATTCTCGGGGTCAATGATTCGGGGAAAATTACCGGAGAAAAGCTCACCAATCAGATGAAAGCGGAAATATCCTCGCTTGCCAGAAACTGCGAGCCTCATATCGATATTTCAAAGATATCTCAGGTTGATAATGCCGTGGTGATTGAAGTTCCTGAAGGAGAGGAGAAGCCGTATAGCTGTTCTTCAGGGTACTTTCGCCGGCTTGACGCGGTAACCCAGAAGATGACTCAAAAAGAAGTAGGCCTTTTGTTCAGGAATGCCAATACGGTTTCATACGAAGAACGGTTGTGCCCCGGCATTGCCTGGAAAGATATTTCGAAAGAAAAGATAGCGACGTTTTTCAAGGAAGCGGGGATACACGCCGGGAGGATAAATCCTCAGGACGTTCTTGTGAGCCTTGACCTTGCCGTTGAAGGCAGCATAAAGAATGCCGGCGTGCTTTTCTTCGCCCGCGAACCCCGCCGCCATATACTCCAGTGCGAAACCATTCTTGTTTCATTCAAAGGCACGAATAGAGTGGACATCATTGACCGGAAGGACGTGCAGGGCGACCTGTGGACGCAGTATCAGGAAGCCATGATTTTCTTAAAGAGGCATTTGAGCGTCAGGACGGAAATCAAAGGACTGGACCGGAAAGATTACTACGAAATTCCGCTGGAAGCTTTGCGCGAGGCGGTTGCAAATGCCCTCATCCATCGTGATTACAGTGTGCGCGGCACGAGTATAATGATCGAGGTTCAGGAAGATCGTGTGATTATCAAAAACCCCGGAGGTTTCCCGGACGGCATGAGCAAAGACAAATTAGGCAACCTGTCGGTCAGGCGTAATGAACTGATAGCGGACGTTTTTGCCCGCATGCACAGAGTGGAGCGCATGGGTTCCGGCTTCAAGCGGATCAGGGAAAGCATGGCAAAAGCCGGCCTCCCATTCCCCAGGATTTCAAGCGACGAATTTTTCTTCATTGAGTTTGAGCGGCCCGTGAAGTCTGCAAAGCCGGTACTGGATGAGGGATTAGGTGAGGGTGTAAATGAGGGTGTAAATGAGGGTGTATCTTCAGCTATTGAATACATCAATAAGAACCCGGGAAAACGCGCTCCCTTCATTGCAAAAGCATTGGGGATTCCGCTAAAAACACTAGAGCGGTGGCTGAAAAAAGCGAAATCAGAAGGCAAAGTCAGGTACAAAGGCAGCTCAAAAACAGGCGGCTATTATGCAACGTGATGGAAATATGAGGCTGCTTGACAGGGACAGCGCAGCGGATTTCTGTGTAAGGAATGGAAAACTACCCAGGAAACTGCCCAGAAAACTACCCAGAAGAGAAATCGCACTGGAAGTGGGT
>MGVN01000062.1:12415-15424 GCA_001800515.1 Elusimicrobia bacterium RIFOXYB2_FULL_49_7
GGAGTTAAGTATCATTTGGCAGCACTGCAGAAAGCAAAACTTCTTCGCCGCGTCGGCCCAGACAAGGGTGGACGTTGGGAGATTGTTAAACGGGCGTAGTGCCGCACCAGGACACACACAGGGCTCAATGTGCTTTCAGGTTGGTGACGCACTATTTGTCGGCGACTTGTGTACTATTGTTAATGACCAGGTACGCCCGATGTTAAAAATATTTACTGAAGACATGACAATTAATGCTGAATCCATAAAGAAAGTCGCAAAACTTAATAGCTACAAAACTATTTACACAGCGCACTGCGGATACACAAAAGACCTTGATAAAGCATTAGAAGCGTGGCGTTGAACACGGATACAAACAGGCGGAGATAGCAAGGTCTCTGGGCTTGCATTATGTAACGGTGAGCAGGACAATTAACGCTCATCATACTTGATGCTAAATGTAAAGACCTGACCCCATTTTCCATTTGTACGACTAAGATTAAAGGAAACGAGGATTAATCGATGACTTCTGAGAAGCACGCAAGTCTTGTCAATTTTATCTGGTCAATCTGCAATCTGTTGCGCGGGCCGTATAAAAGAAATGAGTACCGAAAGGTCATACTTCCGATGACGGTATTGCGCCGTTTCGACTGCATTCTGGCGCCGACCAAAGACAAAGTGCTTAAAACATACGCCTCTTTACACGAAAAGCCCGATACTGTAGTTCTTGCCAAACTGAGAGAAATAACCGGTGTGCCGTTCTATAACACGTCGCAGATGAGCTTCATGAAATTGCTTGACGACCCTAATCATATCGGCAGGCATCTTCAACACTATATCAACGGTTTCTCACCTAATGTTCGTGAAATCATTAATAAGTTTGAATTCGGAGATGAAATACGAAAGATGACGGAAAAGAATCTGCTGTATGAGGTAGTTAAGAAGTTTTCTGACCCTGCACTTGACCTCTCAACAGATAAAGTCGACAACCTGCAGATGGGCTACATCTTTGAAGAACTGATCCGCATCGGCGCCGAACAGGCGAATGAGGAAGCCGGTGAACACTTTACACCACGTGAAGTCATAGGGCTGATGGTTAACCTTCTGCTGACGTTTGAGAGCGATTTGGGGAAAAGCCACGTAGTTAAAAAGATTTATGATCCCGCTTGCGGCACCGGTGGCATGCTTTCGGTAGCAGAACAGTTTATTAAAGACCACAATAAGAAATCCAGCCCGCACTTGTACGGACAGGACTGGAACGATGAAGCATGGGCGATTTGCCGTTCAGACATGCTTATAAAGGATGAAGATGCCGACAACATAAAGCTGGGTTGCGTCTTTGAAAAAGACGGATATAAGAAAGAGACATTCGATTACATGCTGGCCAATCCTCCTTTCGGGGTTGAGTGGAAACAACAGCAGAAGTTTATTAACCGGGAACATGAAACCATGGGGTATGACGGACGTTTTGGGGCCGGTCTGCCTCGTGTAAATGACGGGGCCCTTCTGTTTTTACAACACATGCTGTCAAAAATACGTGATCCCAAAGACGGCGGCAGCCGTATAGCCATAGTTTTCAACGGCTCCCCGCTGTTTACCGGCGATGCCGGTAGCGGTGAATCCGAAATACGCCGCTGGATCATTGAAAACGACTGGCTGGATGCGATTGTCGCTCTTCCGAAACAGTTATTCTACAACACGGGCATTTCAACATACATCTGGATTCTTACGAACCGCAAAGAATCCCGGCGTAAAGGCAAAATTCAACTTATAGATGCCCGTGAATTCTACATCAAGATGCGCAAAAACCTTGGCGATAAACGCAACGAGATCGGTGACGGCCAGAAGGGCAAGCCGAACCATATCAGCGAGATAATCGAAGTATACGGCAACTTCAAGAATAATGATTCCCGCAAGCTTTCAGCAGGCGGAGTATCAAAAAAGGTAGTTGTCAGCAAGATTTTTGATAATAGCGATTTCGGCTATAACAAAATCATCGTTGAGAGCCCGCTTAAAGATGAAAAGGGGAACATCGTCAAAGACAAAAAAGGCAAATCCGAGCCAGACCCCGATTTGCGCGACAGCGAAAGTGTGCCTCTTAAAGAAAGCATTCCTGCTTATTTCAAACGCGAAGTATTGCCGCATGTGGCGGATGCCTGGATAGATGAATCAAAAACAAAGGTTGGCTACGAGATACCTTTTAACCGCCATTTCTATGTATATGAGCCGCCTCGCCCACTGGAAACAATCGAAGCTGAGATAAAGACTCTCGAAAGCGATATCCTGAAATTACTGTCAGAGGTAACTAATTGAGTACATATACACCCTATCCTACCTATAAGCCTTCCGGCGTTGAGTGGCTCGGCAATGTGCCGAAGCATTGGGAAGTGAAGCGATTGCGCTTTTCAGTTAGGATAAATCCCAGCAAACAGGAAGTGTCCTTGCCAAAAGATGCAGAGGTTTCGTTTCTTCCCATGCAGGCTGTTGGGGAGAACGGTAGTCTGGATTTGGAGTTAACCAGACCGATAGAAGATGTTGAAACCGGCTACACCTATTTTTCTGAGAATGATGTGACCTTTGCAAAAATAACTCCCTGCTTTGAAAATGGTAAAGGCGCTTTGATGAAAGGGCTGGTCAATGGCATTGGTTTTGGAACAACTGAGCTTACGGTAATACGCCCTTGCAGTTATTTGGACAGTCGCTACCTGTATTTACTTACAACATCTCATCCATTCAGAAGAATAGGGGAAAGCTTCATGTATGGCGCTGGCGGGCAAAAGCGCGTTCCCGATGATTTTGTCCGTGATTTTAAAATAGCCATCCCGCCCCTCAAAGAACAACACACTATATGTAATTTTCTTGACCGTGAAACCGCAAAGATTGATACGCTTATGGCCAAAAAGCAGCGGTTCATCGAACTCCTGAAAGAAAAACGCACCGCCCTCATCTCCCGCGCCGTTACAAAAGGCCTGAACCCAAAAGTAAAACTAAAACTCTCTGGCATCCCCTGGCTGGGTGATGTGCCGGAGC
>MGVN01000062.1:15458-18661 GCA_001800515.1 Elusimicrobia bacterium RIFOXYB2_FULL_49_7
AGTAATTGGAAGTGGGACAACTCCGCCAACTGATGAAATCGAATGGTATGATGGGACAATTCCATGGGTTACAACAGGTGAGTTGCGTGAAAACATCATATGTGAAACTGAAAAGGAAATAACCGATGCTGCTGTCCAAAGTTTCTCTGCGCTGAAAATATTTCCCAAAGGGTCATTGCTGATTGCAATGTATGGCGCTACTATTGGAAGACTGGGCATACTTGGTGTAGAAGCAACAACAAACCAGGCATGTTGTGCAATGTTTGGCGGGAGTATTTTCACAACAAAATTCGTCTATTATTGGATGTATGCATTTAAAGATTCGATAATTCTCCTTGCTTCGGGTGGTGGGCAGCCCAATATTAGTCAAGAAAAAATTAAATCGTTACTTGTCCCTTGTCCATCTATGCCAGAACAAGAACAGATAGTGTCCTTTCTAGATATTGAAACAAGAAAAATTGAAAAGCTTATTTCTAAAGTCGAAAGTGCCATCGAAAAGCTTAAAGAATACCGCCAGTCACTGATTACATCAATGGTTTTAGGAAAAACGAATGCTTCGAATAAGCCAAAATAAAACTTATTGCCTGGAGTAAACCCAATGCCTACTACTGAAGAATTAAAACTTACGCTTGATTCACTTCGGACAGAATTGGCTTCATATAACAATAAACCGTATGAATGTCTCTTTGAATACATATGGAATGCATTTGATGCAAAAGCGACTGAAGTGAGATTAAGTTTTAAGGTGCCTAAAAGTGGTATTGGCGATGTAAAGAATATATGCATTCAAGACAATGGGAATGGTTGGGATTTCAAAAATCAGATGAATACCAATACTTTTCTTAGTTCAAGCAAGCAGAAGGAGAAGACTAATAATAAGACTTTGCCAAGGGGGAAATATGGTCGTGGAAGATATGTTTATATTTGGATCGCTGACTATATAGAAGTCTTCAGTGTAGGGCAAAAGTTGTTGTTGGAACAAGACACGAAAGTGCAAAAGATGAATTCTATAGATGCCCCAAGCAAGGGGACAAAAGTATGTATTCATGGGCCAAAAGAAGCATTTAACAACATTTTCTTCAATAATGAATTGCTTGTAAACATGCTTATAAGGGAGTATTGCTGGTTCCTGAAAGAAAATCCTTCTTTCTCAGTTATTGTTAATAATGTTCCTTTAAACTATCAAGCAAATATCAAAAATGAACTCAAAATGAAGAAAAGTGATTTCGAGTTGAATATACAAAGACACTTAAATGATAATTTCCGTCTCAATGCTGTGATATGGAATGATCAGCCAAGCGAATGGTCGTCGTTCTTTTTTGTCGATGAAAAAGGAGAAGAAATATTTAAAAAAACGACTGGTATGAATAAGAAAAGAGATAGCTTTTGGCACACAGTCTATATCAAATCAGATTTATTTGCTGATGCGAGATTAGATGATGATAATGTGCTTTTGGAGGAGCTCGATTTTGGGGAGAAGGAGCGGCAAAGTGTTAAGCACGAAATAGTAGTAATAGCTAAGCAAAAGCTAGTCGAACTCAGAAAACCATTTCTAATAAATCAATCATCAAATCGCATCATGGAGCTCAAAAGGGAAAAATTGCTCCCCAATTTACATGAGTATGGAATATATGATGAAGGATCTTATGACGATTTATTGAAAACCATATACACAATACAGCCGTCATTATTTGTGGGAAGAGATCAAAAAGAGATTAAATTTATTTGCGCCACATTTGCAGGACTACTTTCGACGCAAGATAACAATCTGGTTAAAATTGTATTAGAACAGTTGAGTGATCTGACGGAAAGTGAAAAGAAGGATTTACTCTCAATATTGCAAAGAACATCTCTTGCCAATGTCGTTAAGACCATTAAGGAAATTGATAATCGGCTATTTGTTATAGAGTCTTTGCAGGAGCTGTTGTTTACACAAGAGAAGAAAACATTGGAGGTAGTGCACCTTCAAAAGGCATTAAATGAAAACTTTTGGGTGTTTGGTGAGCAATTCAGATTGTTTAGCAATACAGAAGGCGCACTGAAAACAACCTTGTATAAGTATGCAAAGGAAATTCTCAAACACGATGATGTTGAAATTATTACTCAATCGAAAAAGGAGGTTGATTTTTTATTAACTAAAACATTGCCCGATGATAATAGTACCGTGCGAAATGTAATTGTCGAAATAAAGAGACCGTCGATTGAATTAGGCAAGAAACAATTTGATCAGATTGAGGAATATGCTGACATAATAACAAAGGAAAGTATTTGCAATGCCGATAATATTTATTGGGAGTTCTATTTAATTGGTAACAAATACGATGATTACATCAAGACTAATAAGATTGACAATGCTAAGAATCATGGGGAGAAACATCGTGGCTTGGCGTTAAATGCACTTGATGGAAGAAAGAAGATATATGTTAGAAAATGGAGCGATATCTTACAGGTCGAATGGGGAAATAAGATTAAGTACTTAAAAAATCATCTAAAAATAACGGCGCAGAATATTGATAATTCGAATCCAGATACTATTGTAAATGGTCTAAAACCATGAAACCCACAACTGAAAAGGCGTTTGAAACGTATATCCAGGAAACTATGCTTGGAGCTTCCGGCTGGAAGGCGGGGGATGCCATCGGCTGGGATAGGGAGAAGGGCATATTTCCGGCAGTGGTGACGGCGTTTATCTGGGATACGCAGAAGGATTTGTGGGAACAGTTAGAAAAGTTGCACGGGGACGAGCTGGGTAACAAGATCATTGAAGCCCTGCTTAAGGAGCGGGCGGCTAAGGGAACGTTGTATGTACTGCGGCATGGTTTTAAGTTTTACGGCAAATTGTTCAGCCTTGCGTATTTCAAACCGTCACACGGGCTGAACGAAGAAATTCTTGAACTCTACAAAAAGAACATTCTTACCGTAACACGGCAGGTGCCGTGCCACCCGCGCAATAACGATACGATAGACATGGTTTTATCGCTTAACGGCATTCCGGTAGTCACCTGCGAATTAAAAAATCCGGGGACCGGCCAGACCTGGCGCGACGCTATACACCAATACAAAACCACGCGCGATCCTCGCACGCCGCTGTTCCAATATAAAACCGGCGCGCTGGTGCATTTCGCCATTGACCCGCAGGAAGTGTACATGGCTACACGCCTGCGCGAAGAGAGCACCTGGTTTTTGCCGTTCAATCGCGGCAG
>MGVN01000063.1 GCA_001800515.1 Elusimicrobia bacterium RIFOXYB2_FULL_49_7
CGACAACCGCATCTATTTCGGAAATTTCCGCCAGAGACTCGGGAAACAACGTAACGTGAGGGCCGCCGCAAATTATTTTTGCAGCGCTTACTTTTTTTATTCCGGCCGCGATTTGGCCGATGTGTTTCCACTGGTTTGAATATGCGGTTATAAATACCGCGTCCGGCCCGAACTCTTTTACTTCGTCAAGACAGGCTTTTCTCCGCCAGGAAAGATCGTCAATAAGCACAAGCCTTACTGAACATCCGCCGGCGGACAATACCGACGCGATGCAGGCAAGCCCGTGGTTCAAATAGGGAGCGGTATCCTTCATGGCAATGTTGGGTTGTATAAGGATGATATTCATGCCGCTCTTCCCGTGATCATCGCCCTGCAGGCATGGTACACCGCTTTCGGGGATGGGAAGTATAAAAATGCCTTTAAGAATTCATAAACCGCCGCCCATCGTTTGCCAAGCAGCAAATAGTTTCTTCCGCGCGCAAGGGAAACGCGACAGGCAAGTATACGGCGCGATAATAATGTTTCCGTATCCCTGGCAAAACGCTCATATACCGCTTTATTCAACACCTGCAACTTATTTTTCCTTCTCCATTGAGCAGACCTTGCCACTATAACTCCCATGCGCAATTGCCCTGCAAGATGCTTGTTCGATATTGCGTTCGGCCTGATTCTGTAATGGTATAAATACCCGGGAATATTATCAACCGCGTATTTCTCTGAAATCCGCAGGAACAAGTCATAATCCTCGGCATATTTAAATTCCTCGTAATATAAATTATGATCGGAAAATATCTTTTTATTAAACATAACGGAGCCGTGGACAAATGCGTTTTTGTTTTCCAACCGCTTTATGATTCTTTCGTAACCGGTTAAAGGCATTTCGTATTTAATGATTTCCCCGGACTCATCTATCAGCGCGGAACCTGTGCCAACCATCATGATTTCCGGATTACTATTTAAAAAATCCACCTGCTTTTCAAAACGGAGCGGGTCCGAAATATCATCGGAATCCTGGCGGGCGATATATGCGCCGCTTGAATTCGATATCATATTGTTAAAAGACCTGGTCAGGCCGGCGTTGTCCTGGTGTATTATTTTTATGCGTTTATCGCGGGACGCGTATTTCTCCATTACCTGAAGGGTGTTATCGGTTGACCCGTCATCAGTGATGATAAATTCAAAATCGCCGTAACTCTGCCCCAGCACGCTTTCAATAGCCTGCCCGACAAAACGTTCGTCGTTATAAACCGACATAATAACTGAAACCAGCTTTTTATTCATCTATTTTTCAGCGACCGCAATCAGCATATGGGAGAAAAGACTCCGGGGAACAAATTTACTTAACAGGTAGAAAGGTGCGAGCCAGGATTTTCGTAATAACTGGCTATTGGTTGATTTAAGGATAATATCTCCCATGCCTTCAACATTGAACTTCAACTGCGCCGCGAGAAATCTCACAAAACCGTGCCACTGGTGAATAGGCTGCAATATTTTAATATTACATCCGTTCTCGCCTAAAACCTTTCTGAAATCTTCGACATCAAACCGATACTGATAGAAGATGCCGCCCGTTCCGCGCGAATTATCACGTTGAAATATTTTAAGGCGTGCATTATGGAACGGCACGCTGACAAAAAGCAGCCCGCCGGGTTTAAGAATACGCAGCGCCTCCGCTAAACATGCCGAAGGCCCTTCCTCAAAGTGTTCGATAACACCAAGGGAAATATATGCATCAAATGTATTATCCTCATAAGGCAATGCCCGCATATCGCAACACAGGAACATTTGTTCCCCGTATTTTTCCTGCAATGTCTTTACGGTGTCGCGCACTATATCAACTCCGGTAACTGAATATCCGCGGCTGGAAAGATATAGCGTCCATTGGCCGAGGCCGCAGCCGGCATCAAGAATACGCGCCCCGGAACGCAAGCCGGCCAGGCATGGCCGCAAGACACTGTATTCATCCGATCGCACGACACTGCGGTGCCGGTCAATGTGCTTGTGGCTCCGCCAATTATCTTTCCATAATTCTTCAGGATTGGAATGTTGTTTTGCCGCCAAATATTCTTTAAGCATACAGGTATCCGGTGTCAGGCGCAGGCGTTGCGGGCATCTGGCATGTTATCGCATTTCTCCGCGTTGAACAAGTCCATGCTTTTGCCCCACAACGCAAGGATGAATACACCCGACGGCGTTTCCCACCAGGGGCCGGGATTATGCGCCAGGCCGTTTAGTAAAAAACCGAGTAACGCGTAATATATCATCCATGATGTCTGGTCCGACATATATTTGATTTGGAATATGGAAGACCGTATCAGGCGGTATATTATAAAGATAATGACCGGAAGCACGCCAATTCCATACTTGATAAGCACGGTAAGAAAATGGACGTGAGGAGGAAGAGGATTACCCAGATACGTGGGCGCCAGAGATTCATAAGTATCCAATGGGGAAAATGGATCGTTTTTTAACGAATATAACGCTATGTCGATTAACTCCATCCTGAGATCATTTGATTCGACGGACGTAGAGCGCAACCGGCCAAAAGCTCCGGTGGTAATGTCCGAATTGAGCAATGCCCCACCCAGGACCACCAGCGTCGTGCCTATGAACAGAACCGCCATTATTTTAGCGATGGCGTTATCTCCTTTTTGCGTAACCAATGCCAGGCACAGAATGGCGGCGCTTATCAGCACGGGCATTCTTTCTCCATTTATCTGCATGGTAAAAAACACTGCGGCCATGCCGACTGCGACAAGAATATACTGTATTCTTCTGTTGCCAGCCTGGCTTAATTGCCGGTTATACAAAAACCCTGCCAGTATACCGAATAATACTATCAAGTCATAACCAAACATATACACACTGCCTCTAAGCCCGGAAGCATAACTGAAAAATGATTCCTGATCGAGTATGTCATGTTCGGAAACTGAAATCAAATAAAATTTTATCGAATAAAACGGATCGCCGATCAAGTCAATGGCGACGGCAAAAAAAGTTGAGACAAAAAGCATGGACATTACCGTCATAACGGCAAAACGGAGCATGCTGTAATCCTTGATAAATAATAAAATTATCAGCATGGGGCCCAGCGCATGGCTTACACGGGTAAACAATGGAATGATTTCACCCTTGTCAAAAATTATGCTCCCCAGCAAATTGAAACCGACACTGATAATAATTACCGATATATACGTCCATCGCCCTGCGGTTTTCCTGGACAACTGCCATGCTCCGTGTAATCCAAAAATAAGCACCAGCAATATGGAAATTGAGCCTGCATGGAATGAGTGAAATATAATGGGAACGGGTAAAAAACATAACCATGCGGCAAGAATAATCATCAAGCGCACGATGTTATTACCTGGCGACTGCGTTGAATTCACCTGTTACTTCCTGCCAATACCGAGATTTTATGACTGGACATAGCGTGTAACCCATGTTTGTACTGCGCCGGCACTCCTCAGGATATTTGTATGTCTTTTAAAAGAATTTCTCCTATTTTTTTATTATTTACTTCATTATAAAACCTGTCAAATATTGTTTCTTTATTTTTTAACGCCAGCGGTTGGCTGTTAATTTTGAACGCATTATAAATTAATCTGAATATACTGGAGCTTTCCGCAGGCACCATTGTATAATCCTGATAGATGCTGGAAACCGACAACTTGTAGTCTGGCGGGATTAAACCCAACTCTATGGCATAATCCATCATTTTTGTTTTTGGGAAAGGAGTAGCTATATGCACTTGCGGTATATCTCCGACTTCCAAAGACATTTTTAAGCTTTTTACCGCCTGGGCGGGTGTTTCTCCCGGCATGCCAATCATCCATTGTCCAAGAATCGGTATGCCGGCATCTCTTAACATTTTTGCGGCTTTATATATTTCGGCATCGCTTACATATTTGTTGAGAATTTTATTTCTGTAATGTTCGTCTCCCGATTCAAAACCTAAAATTATCATCCTGCAATTGCCTTCCTTCAAAGACTTGACGACTTTTTCAGTTATATCATTTACTCTGGCACTGCAAATATACCCTCTTCTCTTAAAATGTTTCGAAAATGAACTGTTAAATTCATAAAGCCATTCTTTATCCAGGCAAAAGCTGTCGTCTTTGATTCTGACAGGCGATGTGTTATACTTATAAATTTCAAGCAACAACCTGGCTTTCCCGGCGAGACTGTCCTTGCGCATTAATTGACTCAGTAAATACTGATTATTCGACTTAATCATATTTTTAATTTCATTGATGACTTTTTTCAACTCTCTTTTCCTGAAATAGCGCCCTTTCGACTCCATGGTTTTTTTCAAATATGGCGAACAACAGAACGTGCAATTACCGGCGCAACCCCGTCCGGTAAATATACCGTTGTAATATATGTTGCTCCTGTCAAACTCAACCGTATTGATATCAACGTAATCTCTTAATTCGTTTTTAAATATGCTGCCGTCTTTTTTTGACCATATATTTTTTATCACCGTGTCTTCGTTATGGCCTCCGTTAATTTTTATTTTATCAAGGGCTTCACACAATTCCAGCATCGGATATTCGCCTTCTCCCATGCATATGTAATCTATTTCGGGATAACCTATGCATTCTTCCGGAGAAATTGACGGATGAATTCCGCCCCAGATAATTTTAATCCCGGGATTGTTACTTTTTATATTTTTTGATATCAATAATGCATTTTCAACGTTTAGAGAATCAACCGTGATTCCCACAATTCCGACACCTTTATCTTTTAAATATTTGTCCTTTACCGGTGGAAAAAAAGGCACGGCATTTTCGCCCAACGAGATGCCCTCGTAACCTGTAAAAATGCCGTGGGCGTTATGGCATTTTGATTTTAATGCATCCATAATCCACCTGGGGCCTACGGAACTTGAACCGATGAATAATACATTCATTTAATAAATTTCTCCTGAAAAATTATGAAATCAACCGTTTAACTCCGCCCATATTTCCCCCCATTGATATTCGCACTCTCTTATGGTAAAACCTGCTTCCGATATTTCATTAAAAAAAGTGTCTTTTGTATATTCTATGTAATGGGTGGCATCAAGCCTGGAATCAATTCCCAGTTCTTCCTGCATCTTTACATGCCAATGCCGATTGTAGACAGGCACTCGAATTAAAACGCGTTCCGGCCGCAGAGTATTTTTCAGCCGGCAAAGAAATTCGTGCCTGTCTTTTATGTGTTCAAGAACGTTTGAAAGGATTATCACGTTGAATTCAGTATTCTCCATGTTCATATTACAGGCATCGCCGACGGCAAAAGAAAGATTGTCGTACCTGTAATGTTCCCGCGCCGATTTAATGCCTTCTGCGTTTATATCTATTCCAAGAACAACTGCGCCGGTTGCAACGGCTACCTGACAGGCAACGAATCCGTTGCCGCATCCGATATCGAGTACCCGGTCGGAAGCTTTAATGCGCCGCGAAAAATATTCGTAATACTTTATCAATCTGTGCCTGGGGTGCAAATTTTCAGGTTCGTTGACCATTGATACGTAATCAATAATACCCTCGGTAACTCTTAAAATCCGGAACAACAATTTACAGGAATTCCTGGCGCCGACTATTTTTGAAATAATGACAAATGGAAGCGCCAACAACGTACGTTTAATGCCCAGGGACGGTAATATCATCATATCAATCGTTAAGTGCCTTTATAAAAATTTCTTCGTGCTTTTTCTTCCATAGCGCCTCGTCAAATAAAGTTACGCACCTCTCCCTGGCGCGGTTGCTTAATACCTGATAATTATCTATCGCCTTGATAATCGCCTCCACCATGGATTTCGCTGAAGGATATGCAAATGATTCGAAACTTTTTTCAACATTGACCCCGATTCCAGCGTCGCCAACCAGCTCGGGCGTCCCGCCACAATTTAAATGCACTACCGCCAGCCCGCAGGACATAGCCTCAAGCACCGTGCTGGGACATGAATCATTAAACTGGGTATTAACGTAAATATCTGCCTGCCGATAGATGGATGGGGCATCTTCGTGCCTGTATTGCGGCAGAATATCCACTTTGCGCTCCATTGATTTCAAGCGGATAATTTCATTTACTTTGCGCAACAGGGGCGGCACAATATTACCGGCTATTATCAACCTGGCGCCGGGAACAAATTCCAGCAAACCCTTAAACGAGTCAAGCAATAACTGAAGCCTGATAATTTTGACCTCGCTGTAATAGTTTCCGGTAGAAAGTAAAACAGGCGCTTTTATATCGAACTGCTTATGCGGTTCACTTTTGAAATGCGCCGTATTGACCGGGTTATACAGGATCTGGTTTTCACAGTGTGCTTTGGCAAGGTACCGTTCCGCCGCCTCTTTGCAAAATTCACTTTGAAATATTATATAATCGGCCAGCAGGTAATGGCCCAGCAGATGCTTTTCATTTGCATCTTTATACCCCCGGCCGTACCAGCCGGGATAATATACTCCATTTTGATTTACTATGATTTTCACCCCACGTTTTTTTTCTTTATTGCAGTACCACAATGGTATATTCCCGCTGCAAACATAAAGAATATTATTGTCGCAGGCCGCGTTGCCGAACAATGCCTTGAGTTTTGATGCCTTTAAAATAGCTGCGCTGCCGCGGCGCGGGCCGAAGCCGAACATTACGCGGGGCAGCGTTTTGTCATATGTAGAAGGCTTCATGAAAACAGCCATAAAACAATACGTTACCCGTTCCATCAGCCTTCTAAGCTTCATTAGCGATATGCTCATGTTTTTCTCTATTGCACCATCTGGCTTATAAGTTCGGCATATTGTCCGGCCACAACTTTTGAAGAATACCTGGCGCGCACAATTTCCTTTCCATTGACGCCCATATTCTGCCTCATGCCCGCATTATTGATTAATGCCAGAAATCCGTTGCGCCACTCGTTACTGTCTTTACAGATAATACCTGCGCCGCTGTTTTGCAAAGCCTCGACGTAGGATTGCTGCGGACTCGCCAACACGGGAAGCCCCTGCGCCATCCCGAGAGTAATTTTATATTCACTGTGCCCCATCTCATAACTGTTATTTAATACTTTAGGCGAAATAAGAATATCGCCCTGTAAAAGAAGCGCGGCATATTTTTTAAGGCTGAATTTATGGTAAACCACTTCAAACATGGCACCCAACCGCGTAACCACTTCAGGGAAACGATCGTTGTTTGAAACAAGCAAGAGCCGTATTTTATCTTTCAACTCTTTAAGCGTCTCTTCAATAAGCGACAAATGGAAAGCCTTCTGAGAAATACCGCTCCAGACAAGCGTCGCAATATCAGCCTGCCTGTGTTTACGCAACCCGTTAAACGCCAGGGGATCAACATTGTCGGGAATATGGAACACGTTCGGGTTATATTCCCTGCATATTGATGCTATATAACTGGAATCTGCAACGACATTATCCGAATTTTGCGTAAGCCAGACGGCATTTTGTTGTTGTTCAAGCGTCGGGCGCGTATGCGGGACCGGAAAATCTCCCCATACTTTATAGTAATTAACATTGGCGTCGAATATTATCTTTGTTCCTTTTTGTTTCTCATCCCGGACAACCCGGCATATATCGTCTGATATTCTTTTGAGCACAACAAGCACATCATATCGTTTACCCTGGCGATACAATTCATTCCTGATCAACGGGGAAAGCGATTTCATTTCCCTGGCAATGTTTTTGTACCTCATTATGCCTGAATCCGACAACGGGAAAAAATACCTCTGGTACCATTTTGACGGCAACCCCCTGTCGGTAATCCATGCAACCTTGATTTCTTTCATCGCAAACCGGCCTCCCGCGCAACAGAAAACGCTTCCAGGTATTCTTTTGCTTTGCGGGATATTGAAAACATATCCCTTTCGGCAACCAGTTTTTCGCGCAATAAAGCATAGTTAACTCTGATATTTTCAACGTCTTCCCGCACATCTTCGCCGACAGGCACTCCATAAGCGCCGGCTAACTCCGCATTGCCGCCCGATGGATGATATATCACCGGCAGGCCCGAGGCCAACCCTTCGATAAGCGCATTTGAACACGGATCATTTTGGGCGGCGTGAACAAAAACATTTTGTTCACGCAATGCACGGGCCATTTCATCTTTTTTCAGAGGCTGAATGATCTTGATATTTTCCGCAGGGTAATCTTTGCACCAGTTACCGATAAATGTAAGTTTAATACCCTTAACTTGCGCCAGCGAGGAAAGATATGAAAACCCTTTCTTCGGATTTGATGACCATGACACGGCAACTGCGCGCAATGCCCCATCCAACCCTCCGGCTTCCCTGCCCGGATAAAATAGCGAGGTATCAACTCCATTAAAAATGGTAGAACTATGAACGGGTGCAATACCGAAGCGGGCAAAACTCTTTTTACTGAATTCACTTTGAAAAACAGTCCGGTCGGTAAACGAATTAATTGCAAATTGCAGCTTGTCCGAATTATCGTGCCTTCCGTAAAGCGCCGTAACGCCGTCACACCGATGAACAATCGCAGGCCCTTTTCTTTTGTTGAAGAATATTTTCAGAACCGGAGAAGGTATGGCTTTTCCTTTCCATGAAGAGATGCCATTTTGCCTCACTTCAAATACCATGCCCGGGGAAAGCTTGCTGTCAAATCCGCAGGTAAACGAATTAACCAGTACTGCATCGCAATCCGGCGCGGGAACGTGTACGACATCATGCCCCTGCCGCAACAGCTCTCCCGATAAAGAACCAAGAAAATTATTGCTGCCGCCCCATGGGCCGTCGGTCAAAGAATACCAGATACAGATCTTCATGCCTGCCCGCTTGCCATGGGAAGTATTATATGGTCATCGTTCTCTTTGTATCTTTTCATAAACAATAAAGCCATCACGATACTTACCGCCAATATCGTTATTACGCGGTTAAGCACGACGCCGTGTACTTTAAAGAAATAGATAAACACCATCAAAAGCCCCAGTGAAAAGAAATTTATGACCCGGCTGTAATACATGTCCTTGAAATACTCTTTCGCCCTGAAATATGATTCAAGATAATAGGATGGAACGGAAAAGAAAATTCCCAGCAGAAACATTTGCGCATATACCGACGAAGGTTTAAATTCGGCGCCATAAAATAAATTAATTACCGACGGCAGCAAAAACCATGCAACTATCAATAACGGCGTTAATACGTAATATACCCTCAGAAATTCTTTAAAATGAATCACGGCTTTGCCGATTTTTTTACCTACAAGCCGGGGCTGAAGGTACACCTGCGACATACCCCACAGGCTTTTTGTCGCCTCAAAAAAACGTTTTGCAATACTATAATATGCGAGGGAATTATAAGAAATGAATGTTCCTACAATAAAACTGTCCAGGTTGCCCTGAATGCCGCCGATAATCGTCATGTATGAAAAATGCTTTGCATAAGTCAGAAAACCCTCGTTGACAACCTGCGATTTTATGTACTTACGAACACGGTAACAGACACCCATACTCACTATCAATTGCCATGCCAGCGGGACAAGGACTAAAAGATATACCGGGATGTAAGCAAGAGATAAAACCCTGTTCCCGACAAGCAATGCAACAACTGCCGTTAAGGGAGCAGCAGCCAGGGCGCTTTCCCAAAAAAACAATTCCCGGTAATAACGTTTGCCCATAAAGTACGAAAAATACAAACTGTACAACGCTATCAACGCACTGAGTATGCCAATAAGCACAAATGCCACAGGTATCTCTATCGTATGCGTTTTTACATATGTTATTATTCCTGCGCCGACAAAAAATAGAATATACCACGGGAGCAGCTTGCTGCGTTTACGAAAAGCAAGGCCAAAATCACCTTCCGAGCCGCGCACGGCAGAGTTGACTAACGCATTTTGCAACCCGGGCAATATGAAAAGCGCTGCAAACGAACTTAATGATAAAGCGTATTGATACTTGCCAAAATACTCGACCCCTGTAAGCCGGGCGAATGCGACATTGCCCCCGATGCCGATAGTTAATTTTACTATCACATTGATAGTAATCCAGAAAGTATCATTAACGTTAACATTTACACCCGCTATATTCATAAGAACCCGCCAGCGCACTTCCCGGCAGGCCGCACGCTGCCCAGCAACTGCATGCCGAGTATCTCCCTGTCTTTAAAAAACAACAGCGGATGCATCACAATAAAAAGCAGCTTGCGGAGAAATGAAATTCTTTTTGTCAGCGAGTTTATACTTGCGGTTATTTTTTCAAACTCGGCCGACGGCAACGACGAAAAATTCATCGCCTTTGAATGGTGGTAGAAAACCGAATAATCCGTCCGCCCTTTTAATTTTCCGCCGGCGATGAGATTATTCCACATTTCGGTCCCGGGGTAAGGCGTCAGGGTGCTGAACAGCGGGTAATCCGCCTTCAGGCGCTGGGCGGTTTTTATTGTCAGCTTCATTTCATCGGCGGTTTCCCCGGGGAAACCGACCATAAAGTATGCGGTAGTTCTTATGCCGCGGGCGCGCGCCTTTTTAAAAACTCTTCCCGCCGCCTCAAAATTTATGTTCTTTTTTATCATCGCCTGTATGCGCGGCGAACCAGTCTCTATACCCACGTTTATCTGGTAGCAGCCGCTGCGGCGCATGTCCCGCAAAAGACGGCCATCAATAAGTTCCACCCTTGTGTCACAACTCCAGCGCATGTCGGAAAAACCGGCCATATGCCTGCAAAAATCCTCTACGCGTGCGCGCTTTATGGTGAATGCGTCGTCATTTATGCGAAGCAGGCGCACGCCAATCGAACGAAGGCTTTCAACCTCCCTGATTACGTGGCCTGTTGAACGATAGCGCACCACCCTCGTCCACAAACGATTGCTGGCGCAATAGGTGCAAGGATACGGGCATCCGCGGCTGCTTATAATACCACCGAGATCAGCCGGGTGGTGCATGTCGCGGTCAGCCAGATTTTTATAACTCGGCAAAGGCAGGCGGTCAAGATCTTCGATAAGCGGCCGCGGCTCATTGATTACCGCACTGCCATTGCATCGGTAGCCGGCACCTGCGACATCCGGCCGGCCGTCGCCGTTTTTTATCGCCTCAAGCAGCTCTATAAACGTATCTTCGCCTTCGCCGCAAACCACGTAATCTATGCGCTCGTCGGCAAGCACCTCGGCAGGCACCAGCGTCGCATGAACGCCGCCGACAACCACTTTGCAGGCTGGCAATGTTTCGCGCACAATGCCGGCCAGTATCTGCGCCGAGAAAAAATCCGCGGTCATGCTGCTAATGCCTGTAACATCCGGCGAAAACTCAGACAACAGTGAACGAAACCGCGCAAAAGACGGATGCCCGGCATGGCCTGACT
>MGVN01000064.1:0-2927 GCA_001800515.1 Elusimicrobia bacterium RIFOXYB2_FULL_49_7
ATTAAAAGAACTGAAATCGCACGCCCTTGATTTCCTGCTCGATGTGCCAGTGCAGAAACAATTTGATTTTGAAGCATGGTACAGGGATGCACAGGACCTCACCACGAAGGTATCTCTGCCGATGATTGACCGCACAAAGTTCGACAGGGCTACCGAATGCCTTTCGCTGCTCCAGTCAGAGAATTATCCGCTCATGGGCCAGCGTTTCTATCTCACCGGCGGCGTAACGCTCGCCTCGCAGCAGGACATCCGCGCGAAGCTGGCGAAAGACACTCCCGCAAAACAAGGCAAGACCGTCAGCGGCAAAACAAAAGCTGCGGCAGCAAAAAAGGAAGACACCAAGCTGCTCGCCAAGCTCCTTGCTGCGAAGTCCGCTCCCGCAGTTCCGGCGCCTGCACCTGCCGGCACTGTCAAAAGGATTGGGCCACCAGGGGCCGCGAAGGTAACAGGCACAAAAACGCAGAGCAGCTCTTTGCCTGAACGCAACGCACAGAGCAAGACAAACGCACAAAGCGCACCGGTCAAACCCAGCGAGTACGGCAGCATCGCGGTCAGCAGGGAACAGGACAGGGTAAAACTGTCCTGGAAAAAAAGTGCGAAAGCGATACTTGTAGAAAGCATGGACGCCCTTGTCAGCGCTCAGGACAAACTCCAGCCAGGCAACAAGGACGAGGCAATATTCACCGGCCTGCCTGAAGCAGAAAAAGTGATACGCATCGAGCAGTGGAAGACCTATCTCATACGCCGCAAGGATGTCAGGGATTCATGGATATACGTCAAGGTAAACGACGACTCGACTGCCGATTATCAGTCAAGCGCCTCGGGCACTGAGCCTGACTCGGACATATTCTCAGCGAAACTCATCACCCCAACGCAAGCGGCGAAACTTACCGCAGCGCCCCATACGGTTCTCCTCTCCAAATAGCATTGTATCGGCCTGGTCATCGAGGCTGGGATAAGATTATTTTATTTGCTACAATAAAGGTGTGAGGAGTGCTACTCCTGGGGGGGACACAATGAAACCATTTCATATCTCAGTTTATACCGCACCTGAACGAGGTTTTTTCACAAATTCCCTCCTCATTGAAGGCCCCACCGACGCGCTCCTCATCGACGCACAATTCCTCAAAAGCGATGCCCGCAAAGTGGCAGATATAATACGCGCCAGTCACAAGAACCTTGTCATGATATTCATTACCCACGGACATCCGGACCATTATATGGGGCTCGAAACACTTCTGCAGTCCTTCGGCACCGCAGTACCGACGACAACGCGCCTCATTTCAGACCAGATACGTTTTTCCTCCCGCCAATACATAGACCAGTACAAACCGGTATTTAAGAGCGATCTCTCGGACAACGCAGTGGTGCCGGCGGTGTTGCCAAGCACCACGATACTTTTTGAAGGTCAGGAGCTGCGCGTTATAGAGCTTGGCCCCGGTGAAAGCGCGCAAAACGCAGCGCTCTTTCTTCCCTCGCAAAAAACGCTTATTGCGGGCGACGCGGTTTACAACAAGGTGCATTTATGGTTGACCGAAGATAATGCCGAAGGGTGGATTCGGAACATCCAGGCATTGAAGGAAATAAGAGGGGTAACTACTGTTTACCCTGGCCACGGAGAACCCGGCGGCACGGAACTGTTCGATGAAATGCTCCGCTATCTGAAAACCTTTATTGATGTGTGCGGCAATGCCACGAGCAAAGACACTGCCTTTGCGGAAATGGCCTCGCTCTTCCCGGAGTACCGCCTTCCGGTCTTCCTTGAACTCAGTTTGTCGACACGGATGGAACTGCCTGCGCCAAAATGATCAGCAGCATTGCAGTCCACTAAGCGTACGCTGAAGCATGCCTGCTTTGTTTTACCCGCTCGTAGTCGTCCTCGAGGTCAACGCGCACCAGCGCGGCGACCAGGCGCGGGAATTCACTGAACTGCACCAGCCGCGCGAGTTCATCAGTCGTTTCCGGCAATCCCAGCCTGCGCGCCGCTTTCAACGCCCGCTCATCGGCGAACGGGTAGTCTTCTTCCCACACTCCCTGCACTTCCCTGAAAAAAATATTGGCGCCCACATCGCCTATGCCTTTGAACTCCGCAACAAGAGCGCGTTCTTTCTGCGGATTGCAGCCGGCCTTATCACGCAGCGTGCGCACATCCCCGCCATACTTGTCGATCACCAGGTGCGCCATCTCCGCAAGCCTCGTAGCAGTGCGCTCATCGTAACGCACGTATCCCGCGCTGTCGAGCGCTTTCACCCGTTCCTCCCAGGTGGCAGTAAGCATCTTTTCCGGAGACGTCCACCCCCGGTCTCCGATGGCCTTTGCGGCATGCAGCGCTGTTTTCGCGCTGATACGCGTGCTAAAGAGAAGCACAGCGCACAGAAGCCTGAAAAAACTTTCAGGCCTGTTATCCTGCACCATAATTCCCAGTTCTTCGGCGAACGTGCGGCCGTGCAATTCCAAGAGAGATTGAATAATTTCGTGGCGAGATATTCGAGACATGGCAAGCCCCCCTTTTCCGGGAACAAATACTTCAGTTCCGCCAAAATAAATAAGGCAGGAGCGGAACCAACCCGGAACTACGCATCATCCTGTCATCAGAAAACGCAGGACAACCTTATTTCCATTATATCAAAATACTACATTTTTAAAATCCGTACCACGGGAAAGAACAGGGCAAACGCATATGGCTTGTTATTGTTTTGTCATACCCGAATGTCTCTATCTAATCCTTACCCACATCTTTGCACATGAATTGCAGAAAAAATGATAAAAATTCCGCCGTGTTGTCATCCTCGAAATGTGTAATCGAGGATCCAGTACGTCGGAAATCGAAAACCCCTAGATACCCGACAGAACCACTCGGGTATGACAGGTCGACGGAAGCTTGAAGTGTTTTTGGGCCATTTTTACTCAATTCATGTTGTGAGATG
>MGVN01000064.1:2988-14384 GCA_001800515.1 Elusimicrobia bacterium RIFOXYB2_FULL_49_7
GCGGGAAAGAACGTGCTTCTGTGCAAGTATTGTATTGCTAAACAGGGGAATTTTTGGTAGTATATTACAAGTTGTTGAAAATAAAGCAGAAATCATAAATGGAGAGGTCGCATAGTTGGATTAGTGCGGCGGTTTGCTAAACCGCCGACTTTTTTTATTTTATCGACAATAATATGATGAGCTAAGCATACATTGTGGCAGATTTGTGGCATATGACATGTACCTATTGGGTGGGCATGGCAGCTGTACAGAGCAAGCTAATACCCATGGCACTAATACATCAATAATATTGGCATTATTCTGCTTCCATTATTCTGCAAAATTCTATTGTCTTTATCGTCATATATTGATATAATTTTTGCATGCTTAAAACACCACATCTCTGGGTATTCTACATGGGGGCTATACTCATTACACCCACAATAGCATTCGGCTCACCCAAAAACGATTTTTCGCAATACTCAATAATCTCGAAACGTAATGTTTTTAGGCCGCTTTGGGTTGTACCTTCAAGCGGACGATCTGATGAAAGATCAAGAAAAGAAGAACTGGAAGCCTTGAGAAAGGCTGAGCTTGAGAGGCAGGATGCCCAGAAGACCGCAGAAGAACAAAACACTCTCAATAACAAAAAAAGAGAATTTGAACAGAACTATACCTTAAATGGGATCGTCTTTGAAAACGGCAGGAGACAGGCAGTAGTGCAGGACAAAAAGGGTTTAACGTATTTCCTTTATGAGAATGATACGCTTGATGATGCCAAGATCATATCGATCAGCGACTCCAAGAGTGAAATAGTTGCTGACTACCAGGGAAAATTCACTGTTACCCTCCACATGCAATAGCATTACAATACCCGGGTTTTATATATCATTGCCGCCGCTTAACTGACACTGATCACTATCTCGCGAGGGCCTATGCGCACATTGATTCTCATTCTTGTATTCTCTTTTCTTGTTGTATCTGCTCATGCTGCTATTAAGGATTATTCGCCATCTGATTGGACAAGAGTGCTGCAAGAGGTCGGCGTTCAGGCAGAACAACCTCTCATTGAAAAGTTTACCCGTTCCAGTGAGACACTCGATAAGATCAACCTCCAGACAAGAGGAACTCTTCAGACTGCTGAATGGGTGGAAATATTCAATAAACTCCATCTTGAACCAAAATCCGGCATGCAGTTACAGGAATGGGAGAAACTCTTTCGTTCATTAGGAATTAAGGCAAAGTGTATTTCAAGTGAGCAAACCTCTCAATTGCAGCCCGAACCTGCGGCGTCTACAGCAAACAACCAGTCTCCACAACCGCAGGCAGAAACTCTCAAGAACGAACCCCCAATGTCTGCGTCATCCGCACCAGCAGCCTCCACCACCCCGGCAGCAGCGCAAACTCCCCTTCATCAAGATACTCCAGCAATTCAACAGCAAGTAAGCACTCCCCCCCCGCCAACGCCGGTTGCTTTAACTCCGGCACAGTCTCAAGAGCCTGTTAAACCTGCCCCCAGGCAAGAAGAACAGATCAGGTCTTCCAGCATATCACTGGACTTGCGCGGGATGGATATCCTCTCAGTATTGAAAATGATATCCCAGAAAAGCGAGCTCAATATCATTGCGGGCAATAATGTCAAAGGCAATGTTACCATCTACTTGAAGGATGTTAATGCTGTAGATGCATTGAAGATGATCCTGGAAATGAATGACCTTGCGTATGTATATGAGGATAAGGTGATAAAGGTCATGACAGCCCAGGATTACGAAAGGATATACGGCAGAAAGTTCTACGACCGGACGATCGTTGAGATAGTAAACTTAGTCTTTGGCAAGGCAGACAATATCGCGAAAACGATCACCTCGGTAAAAAGCAAGATCGGACAGATCATAGCCGATAGCGCGTCAAACTCACTGATCATTATTGATACCCCTGAAAATATTAATGACCTGAAGAAGATGATCGAAACGCTGGACGTTAAGATCGAAACCAAGGTTTTTCCGCTCAATTACACCAAAGCAAAAGAAATCGCAGACAAACTTAAGAATACCCTCAGCCCTAATATCAGCGATATACAGATAGATGAACGAAGCAACCAATTGATCGTCACTGATGCAACGAAGAAGATGGCCGAGATCTCTCAGCTTATTTCTTCACTTGATAAGCGCCACAGGGAAGTCCTCATAGAGGCTAAAATCGTCCAACTCATGCATGACGACTCGATTAACATGGGTATAAGCTGGGAGAGTGTGTTCAATAAAGTAAACAACAATGTTATTGCAGGAAAAGTGGTAGGGAACCTGAGCAATCTTTCCCAGCCGCAGGCCATAAATGTTGGCGGGCCGACTGGCATTCAACTAAATGTCGGCACGCTCAGTATTGATAATTTCACCGCTGTTCTCGATATGCTGCAGACTATTGGCAAGACGAATCTTGTCGCTTCGCCGCGCATAGCTGCGATTGAAAACAAAGAGGCGAAAATACTGGTTGGAACTAAAGAGGCTTATGTTACTACCCAGGTATCGAATCCCGGAAGCACTACTACCAACCCCATTGTTGCGGAATCGGTAAATTTCGTTGATGTAGGCATGAAGCTCTTCGTGACGCCTTCAATTGGGGAAGATGGTTTCATAACGATGAAGATCAGGCCTGAAGTAAGCTCCGTAGACAGAATACTGAAAACCTCGCAGAATAATCCCATCCCGATCGTACGCACATCAGAATCTGAAACGACAGTCATGGTGAAGGACGGCATAACCATTATCATTGCCGGGCTTATGGAAGAAAAAGAAATAAAGAAAACGGAAGGTATTCCCTTTATTTCCCGTATTCCTCTACTTGGGATTCCCTTTCGAAGAACGTCATCCGAAAAGATCAAAACGGAACTGGTAGTATTCTTAACTCCTCGCATCATGACTGGTGACATTACAAGCGAAGAGTATCAGAAGCACAAGTGAAGCTCCTCCGGTTGAAGTCCCCGCAAGGGGGATTAGGACCAGAGGCTTCTTTAATTACGCGAACCCCAGCGTCTTGCGTCCCGCCTTGGCGGGATGCAGCAGGGGTAATCTTAAGCGCGAAGGACTCTCATGCCCCTATTCTCCTATACTGCGAAGAACGTTTCCGGAGAACATGTTTCCAATGTGATCGAAGCAGAAAGCATAAAGGCCGTTGCTAACAAGCTCCGGACATCAGGCTTTTTCCCAATCACTATCCTTCCCCACAACGAGTCTCGCACTCTCACCGGTTTTCAACGCAAAAAGATAGGCCATAAGGATATCGTTGTTTTTACCCGCCGCCTTGCCGATTCCCTGAAAGGCGGCCTTCCGCTTGCCCGTTCGCTCAAGGTTCTTCAAAACCAGACAGAGAACAAGGGGCTTGCTAAGATCACCCAAGAAATAGCAGCATCTATTCAGGAAGGCAGATCTCTTTCCCAGGCACTCAAGGACTATCCCAAAGTATTTCCCGTAATGTATAGGGCGATGGTGCAGGCAGGCGAAACTGCCGGCGTACTCGATGTTGTCCTGTCTCGTCTTGCTGATTTCAATGAAAAGGAAGAAGAACTTCATTATAGGATCCAGTCAGCGCTCGCCTATCCTGTCGTGATGCTGTTTGTTGGGATGGCAAGTGTCATTTTCCTGCTCAGCTTCGTAATTCCCCGATTTGAGCTGATGTTCCAGGATCTGGGCCAGTCCATGCCTCTTCCTACGCGAATACTGCTCTTATTAAGTAATGTATTGCGGTTTTACTGGTGGGCATACATACCTGCAGCGATTATAAGCATTGTGGCAGCAAGGAAATGGTACTCAACAGAAAGCGGAAAGCGGTATTTGGCAAACATGTTGCTTCATTTACCTATAATAGGCACCTTTATAAAAAAGGATATCATCTCCCGCTTTATCCGGATGCTCAGTATCCTGCTTTCCAATGGTGTACCCATCCTTGATGCCTTGAGTATCGCGCGGAACTCAATAGACAACCCATTGTTCTCCTCTGACATAGAACGTATTTACATAAGCGTGAAAGAAGGCCAGGGGCTTTCAAAACCTATCAACCAAAGCAGTATTTTCCCCTCCCTTGTCTCAGAAATGATCGCAATTGGCGAAGAGACAGGCAATCTCGAATCATCCTTGAACCGGGTAGCTGAGATGTACGAACGCGAAGTCGAGTATGCCATTAAAACAATGACATCGCTGCTTGAGCCTGTTATTATTCTTTTTGCCGGTATAGTAGTATGTTTTATAGCGTTATCGATGCTTTTGCCGGTATTTCAGGTAAGCAGCGGATTACGCTAATTTTAGCACGGAGGAACAGATGAGTTCAATTAAGGATCGCAAAGGATTCACTCTTATTGAGATAATGCTTGTGGTAACTATCATAGGGATACTTGCTGCTGTAGTGCTTCCCCGCCTTGTGGGCAGAGGCGAAGAAGCCCGTATTAGTGCAGCCAAGCTTCAGATAGAGAACCTTTGTGTTGCCCTCGATACTTTTGAACTGGATAATGGCCGTTATCCGGCAACAGAAGAAGGGTTGAATGCACTCCGGGTTTCTCCATCCAACGTCAAGAACTGGAAAGGGCCGTACCTTAAAAAGGATATTAAAAATGACCCCTGGGGCAAACCCTATATTTACAAATGCCCCGGACTTCATAATAAGGACTTCGATCTACTATCCTATGGCGCAGATGGTGTTGAGGGCGGGGACAATGATATTACAAGCTGGGAAAGTAAGTAGATTTCCCCCGGCATCAGCCGGAGAAAATCCACCACTTGCTTCGATCCGTTCCACCAAAGGTGTAACGCTCGTTGAACTCTGCCTGGTCTGCGTGATACTCTCCCTTTTATTTGCCGTAAGCTGGCCCGTAATTAACCGGATGTCCCGTCAAACCCAGCTGGAATCACTTTGTAACGAAATATCCTATACAATGAAGTACGCCAGGGATTACGCACTCAATGAAGGCAAATACTATTGCATAGAATTTGATATACCGCATCGTCAGTATTGGCTATCAGTTAACAAGGGCTCTCTCGGTTCAACTGATTTTGCCCCTTTCAAGGATTCACTGCACAAGACACGTTCATGGCCTGATAATATACGTTTAGAGAACCTCTCTGCTTACCAGCTTGTCTTCTATCCTGATGGCACATGCCAGGATTTCACGATGACACTGAAGAACGATCATGGGAATACCTGTATATTGCAGCTAAAGGGCAGCACAGGAAGAACAGAGATAAACAGTATCTAACCATGCGCACAAATAAGGGATTTATACTCTTAGAAGTATTGTTGTCTCTTGTGATACTGGGGACTGTGCTCGTTGTATCGATACAGGCTCTTGCCAGCTACGTGCGTTCAACCTCAGCATCACATAACCTGACAATCGCATCCGCCCTGACACAACAACTCCTGGCAAGGACAGAACTTAATGAGTTCAAGAACGGAATGAGCGAAGGCACTTTTGATGGCGATTTCCAGCGCTTCTCCTGGAAAATAGGCAAAACAGATATTTCAGATACTGAATCTCAATATGAAATGATCGTCTCCTGGGTTGAGCGAGGGCAGGAACGCGACTTGCGCTTAATGACCAGCAAATACGAGTACAAGAACAAATTATGACTACGCATTCTAAAGGTTTTACTCTTATTGAATTGCTGATAGGAATAACAGTCCTGGTAATGGTCATTACTACTGTTTATGCATCCTATCAGATAGGATCGAAGACATATAAAAAGATCGACAGCAAAAGCAACATGAATCAAAACATGCGTCAGGGTTGGCGGCAGATCTCCCGCGACCTGCGATGTGCTTATATATCTTCTTCCAGCAAGGATATCGTATTTGTAGGCAAGCATGCAAAAGAAGGCGAAACAGTTTCGGACAGAGTTGATTTTGTAACCTATTTGCCCTTTACTGACGCCAAATCAAGATCAGGCGGGCTTGCAAAAGTGTCGTACTATATTGACATTGACCCTCAAACTCCTCATGAGGGCCTTATAAAGGAATACAGAGAACTTCCTGTAGCAGATGCCGCAAAGATACAGGAAATTGCACCCCTGGCAACGTCATTTGGCCTGCGCTACTTCGATGGCATTGAATGGAAAGAAACATGGGGGCTTGATGATTCCAATGAGATAAGCAACCAGGCGAACAGACTCCCGCTTTCAGTAGAAATACAAGTTAAACTACGTGGCAACGATAATACAGAACAAACGATCCTTACGACAGTGCCGGTCATGTGTAAATGAGAGATCACCGCGGGATAGCTCTGATAATCGTTCTCTGGATCGCTGTTCTCTTGAGCAGTATCACCATAACTGGCGCCTATCTTGTACGCCTTGAGCAGCGTCAAGCCTACTACTCTGCCAGAGAAGTGCAGCTCATAAGTGCTGCTATGGCTGGCATGGAAAAGGTAAAAGCAGAACTCATTAAAGATGACAATGTGTATGATTCGCTCAAAGAGGGCTGGAAATCTTCTTTTAAAGATGATTTCAGTATAGGGGAAGTAACGGTATCTCTGTCAGTAGAAGATGAAGAGAGCAAACTTAACCTTAACACTGCCTCCCGGGAGCGCCTGGCAAAACTGGCTCCTCTTGAACGTGCCATAAATTCAAACGAACTTGTCGATTCGCTGATTGATTGGACTGACAAAAATACTGATGCTCTTCCTGGTGGCGCAGAGGAAGGTTACTATAAGCTTCTTATGCCACCGGTACAATGCAAGAATGGTCCGCTGGATAGCATCGAAGAACTGGTTTTTGTAAAAGGATTTCAGGATACCAAAGTAATTGATTCCTTACGGAAAGTCGCTACCATATATTCGGATGGCAAGGTAAATATTAATACAGCATCGCTTGAAACACTTATGACGCTCCCTAAGGTTAACTATCTGCTTGCACAGGGGATAATAGCTCATCGCAATGGGAAAGACCTTGAACAGGGTACAGAAGATGATCTGCCTTATGATACGATCCAAAGAGTAGAAGAAGTGGTCGGCAAAGATGTCTACAAAGAGATACAGAGTCTTTTAACAGTGAAATCATCCTATTTCAAGGTTACTATTAGAACAAGCTTTGGGAAATATAGTAAAATGGTTGAAGCTATGCTTTACAGGCAAGGCCGCATTGTGCAGGTAAAATACTGGGAAGAGGTTTAAAACAGCGTTTCCATGACTAAGATCGTTACCTCACTTGAGATATGTGCCAACAGCATAAGGTTTCTTCAGGCTGATGCAAGCTCTGAAAACAGCACCCCCCTGTGCCATGCGGTTGTGCCATTCACTTCACTTGATGAACTTACCGAGAAACTTATCAAGCTATCATCTAAATATGGAATTAGCAAGTCATCCTTTATTTCTGTATTACCCAGACATCAGGTTTTTCAAAAGCGTATTACAGTCCCGCCAGGCAACTATGCCGAAGTAAGCAGTATGCTTCACTACGAAGCAGAAAGATATCTCCCCTTTTCCACTGACTCTGCTGTAATAGATTTCTACCCCGTAAAACCCCTCACCGATACTGAACCTAATGAGATTTGTCTTGTGGCAGCGAAAAGAGAAACCGTAGAAAAGCAGCTTGCTATATTGAGCTCTGCAGGATTGTTCCCCGATTCAATAAGCACGACATCCCTGGCGATTGCCAACCTCTTCAACAATAGCGAAACCATTGCATTCTTACGGTTCGATAATGATTGCTGGGAAATAGTCATTCTGACACAGGGAGATATCCTTGTAAGCCGTGGTTTTCCGTTATCAAATGCGATCGATACCAGAGAAATACTTCCAACAATAAAAAATGAGATAAAGAATACCTTTAACATGGCATGTACTGCAGATCCCTCTGTGAAAATCGATAAGATTCTTTACACATGCTCTGGAAAGGATACCGATTTCATCAGTGTCCTGCAGACTGAACTCAATATCACCTTAATAAAGTATGAATTGAGTAATAGCTTGAGCGGAGAACTCCTTGTACCTTCAGGCCTTGTAGCTTCGCGCGAGCGGCAGATCAACCTGCTACCAAAAGACATTTTGGAAGTTGTTGCCAAAAAGCGCAGGAACAAGCGCCAATTTCTTACTATCGCTACCACTGTTGTAGTACTATTGCTCGGGCTGGGCTCCTTTTTGGGCTATAACTACTACAGATCCGCTGCCAATAGAGCACTTATGAAAACGATCGAACTGAACAAACGTGATATTATTGAGCTTGCCAGGCAGGAAAAGTACCTGGAGACGATCGATCAGTTCAAGAATAACAATACCCTTTCACTTGATATCCTCCGGGAAATAAGCCAAACCATGCCTGAAGGTGTTTATATCAGGCAATTCAGTTATGATTACAGCGAAAATACAGTGACTCTACGGGGCAGGGCAAGCTCTTTTGCGGTGGCATCAAGAACGATCTCTCAACTCGGGAAGTCAAAATATTTCACGCAAGTGACGAACAAAGGTTCATATGCCATTAAGGTAGGAGAAAAGGATTTGGTTGATTTTGAATTGTTATGCAGTTTAAGAAGAGAGTACAATGAAACAAAGTGAAAAGCGCCTGCTCATAATAACAATAAGCATTGCGGTATTATCGCTGTTCTATATTTATCTTATAGAACCGCGCATGAATACCCTTTGTGTTTCCAGTTCCCTTGACCTGAGAAACAAGAAATACCTGGACATATTGAACCGGAAAGATGAGATTCACCGGAAGGCTCAGCAAATACTTTCATTAAAGTACTGGAAGAATACGCCGCAGGAGCAGCAAATAGCGTTTCAAATGTATATGGAAACCATAACGAGAGAAGCAGGAATCACACAAATCAAAAGTGTCCTGCCTCTACAGATGAAAACAAATGCTGATAATGGAGAGGAAATAGCTTTGCAGATGGAAGTAGAATGTTCCGTGGTGGCCTTTTCAAGGTTGCTTCACAAGGCAGGTTCTTCAGAGGTACCTGTTCAGATCAGAAAACTGAGTATGCATGGAGAGACCGGCGATCCCGACGTAGTACGAGCTCAAATTGAAGTGGCGACTATTTGGATCGATTACTGCAGTAATCGGTGATCAGTGATTGGTAATCGGTAAGCCGCACGGGGATGCCGAATTAGTGATCGGTGGGTTTGGAGCAGAAGACAGGGGCTTTGTTTATCATCGAGTTGATCATCTTTCCTAAAGATTCGTAGCGTTTCAGAATATCGCGGGCTTTATCTTCTGATATATATTTGCAGTCGATGGCTGTTTCGATCCAATGCTGTGTTTCCTGTTGTTCACCATCAGCATCAGAAAGCTTACTGACAAAGTGCTTCTCATAACGACGTTTCGCCCAAGCCTCAGCAAGCTGCGCTCCTACGGACCGTGATGAGCGTCGCATCTGATCAGTCAAGGAAAACATTTCCTCCCTGGGAAACTTCTTTGATGCCTCGAATAGTTCATTCATTAATTCACGAGCAAGCCTGTAAACCGTCAGTTCCCTATAACTCTTCACATATTCCACAACACCCCCATCCTTTAGTCCTGTTCTGAACACCGGTCACTGTTCACTTATCACCGTCGTTACTCTCAGCACTTCATCGATTGTCGTAAGCCCTGACTTCACTTTTTGCCATCCATCCTGCCGCAAAGTTGTCATCCCTTTGCCAAGCGCTTCCTTCTTTATGATCCCCGAAGAAGTTTTTTCTAAAACCAGCTTGCGTACTGATTCATCTAGAGTAAGAAATTCATAAATCCCGGTACGCCCTTTGTAACCAGTATGGCGGCATTCTTCGCATCCGGAACCGGATCTGAATATTTTTAAATCCCCTCCCAAATCAAACCTTTCCTTTTCCAATATGCTTCTATCAGGCCTGTATTCCACCTTGCACTTGGGGCATAACAGCCTGACCAACCGTTGAGCAAGGATAGCTTCAATGGATGATGCCACTAAATAGGGCTCTATACCCATATCTATCAAACGTGTTATCGCTCCGGCAGCATCGTTCGTATGAAGGGTGCTGAATACAAGATGTCCGGTGAGTGATGCTCTGATAGCTATCTCCGCAGTTTCCTGATCGCGGATTTCGCCGACCATGATAACATCCGGGTCCTGTCGCAGTATGGAACGGAGCCCATTTGCGAACGTAAGCCCTATCTTATGATGCACTGGCACCTGGTTAATCCTTTTAAGCTGGTACTCAACCGGGTCTTCTACAGTAATGATCTTTTTATCCGGGGTATTGATCTTGCTGAGGCAGGCATAAAGGGTGGTAGTTTTTCCATGTCCCGTAGGACCGGTGACAAGCATTATACCATGTGGTTTTCTGATCAAGGATTCAATTATCTGCACATAAGCCGGAGGCAGCCCGAGCTGATCCAACCCCAAATGCATCTGGCTTCTGGGTAGTATTCTCAGGTCTACACTCTCGCCATGGAGTATAGGTAGAGTGGATACACGCAAATCCACTGTTTCATTATCCATCTTAAATTGGATCCTTCCATCCTGGGGCAGGCGTTTCTCTGCGATATTCATATCAGCCATGATCTTAATGCGTGATATAATTGCAGCTTGGAATCTTTTTATTGAGGCAGGTGTAGGCACATCATGCAGTATTCCATCCACCCTATAGCGTACATAAAGGTCGTCTTCATAAGGTTCTATATGTATATCAGTCGCTCTGTCCTGGTACGCTTCGCGGATCACCTGATTTACAAACTTAATAATAGAAGCATCTTCGACATTCTCTTCTTCTTTCACCGATAACTGCGAGAAATCACTGATTACTTCGTCCTTTTCGTTACCAGCCATTTGCTCCATCGTCTCTGCGCCAACACCATAAATTCCCTTCAAGGCCTTAAGGATTTCCTTCTCGGGGCACAGGACAGCCTTAATCTCGCATTCCAGAAGAAGCCGCAAGTCATCAAGTGCATGAAGATCAAGCGGATCAGTAACAGCTACGATCAATTGATTGTTTTCTTTCCGCAAAGGAACTATCTTATACTGGTAGGCAAACTTGGCAGGTATTTTACTGGATATACTCTCATCAATCCTCTGACCAGACAGGCCCTCAACAGGTATATTGTACTGATGAGAGAGCGCCTGCAGGATATCCTTTTCCTTTACGTATCCATTCTTAACAAGAATATGCCCCAGCCGCTCCTTGCTCTGCTTCTGCTCTGAGAGAGCGTGGATCAGCATATCTTCGCTCAACTTCCCCTCTTTTACCAATAGTAACCCTATTTGTTCTCTTTTCATAAGCTATGCGCGCCCTCAGATTACTGAACACTGCCGTTTCTTATAATACGTTACTCACTATTTATTGTCCAAGCGGTATCCACCAAACGCTGACGGAAGGATCGTTATCGCTTGCAGATTCTTCAGTCAATGTGACTTTCCATGTTTCACCGCTCTTTACAGGCATTAAGAAGGATCCCGTTTTTGCTTTTACAGGTTGCCCGCCC
>MGVN01000065.1:0-11380 GCA_001800515.1 Elusimicrobia bacterium RIFOXYB2_FULL_49_7
ATATCCGCACCGCGCCAACTGTATATGCCCTGATCATCATCGCCCACGGCACAGATATTGTTTCGAGGTGCGGCCAACCGTCGGATGGTTTCAAACTGGATTCGATTGGTATCCTGATATTCATCAACGGATAAAAAGGTGAACCGTTCCTGTAGTTTTTTCAGAACCGCATTGTCCTGCCGGATTAGATGCAGAGGCCGGAGCAGCAGATCGTCGAAATCGAGACTGACGAATTTGACGAGTGTTTTTTCGTAGAGCGTGTAGACTTTTCTAATGAGCGGCCCTTTATCCGCCTCTTCCGGATAGTCGGCAGGTGATGTTCCCGCGTTCTTGGCCAGACTGATACGGGAGGCCAGCCACATCAAATCAATGGTTTCATGCCGCTTTGTTGCTTCACGGAGTTTAGCCTTCAGGATGGCAAGCCGGTCCTGTTCCGGAAGAATCTTGAAATTCCTCGGAATATCGGCTGCTTCGTAAAATTCCCGCAATATCCGGTTGCCCAAGCTGTGGCTGGTACACACGGTCATGGCATCGCCTTTGGACCCGATCAGTTTTGTCAGCCTGGCCTTCATTTCTCCGGCTGCTTTGTTGGTGAAGGTGATGGCGAGAATGTTCTCCGGCCGGCACGCTTTCTGTTCCAGAAGATAGCCGATTCGGTGGGTGACCACCCGGGTTTTTCCGCTGCCCGCTCCGGCCAGCACCAGAAGCGGGCCGGTGGTGTGGGTGACCGCTTTCTTCTGTTCCGGATTCAGGCCTAAAAGAAATTTGCTCATACAGGGGAATCCAGCGCCAGCATGGCTGCACCGAAAACACCCGCACTATCGCCCAGCTTGTGTCTTAAAATAGGCGTATCGACCCGGTTGTTGAAAATGTGTTTCCTAATCTCTGCTACGCCGTCTGTGTAGAGCTCCTCAATATTGGTTACCCCACCGCCTAAAACAATGGCGTGAGGATCCAGAATATTAATGACATTGGCAATCGCCTTGCCAAAATAGGTGATCAGTCTTTTTAATGTAGCGGCAGCATGGGGATTGGTTCCAAGGCGTGCTTGTTTGACAATTTCTTTTAGATACAATCGTGTTCCGGCATGGGATTCATAATAATTCTCTAATCCCTTTCCGGAAATAACGGTTTCCACGCATCCCTTGCGACCGCAGTAACAATCCGTCCCCCCTGGGATCAATTCATTATGGCCCCATTCACCGGCAATACCCTGAAGTCCGTTCAGTATCCTGCCCTTGATGACCACGCCACCGCCCACACCTGTGCCCATGATGACCCCAAAGACTGTTTCCGCGCCTTTGCCTGCACCCATGAGTGCTTCGGCCAAGGCGAAACAGTTGGCGTCATTGGCCATGCGCACATCCATCTTCAAGCGGGCGAGTAAATCTTTTCTTAACGGCATGCCGTTTAAGGCCGTAGTATTGCAGTTTTTCATGCGCCCGAGTTTCGGGTCTTCTGTCCCAGGCGTGCCGAGGCCTATTTTGCCGGGGCGACAACCCGTCTTATCCGTTAAAATGGCGCATAGTTTTTCTATTTGATCCAGTATGTGGGCATACCCTTTATGCGCTTCCGTATCAATACGAGTTCGAAGAATAGGCTCTTTTTCAAGAGAGTCCAGTACAACCCCTTCAATTTTAGTTCCGCCCAGATCAATCCCCCAAAGTGGTTCCATCATCATTTCCTGAAGTTAAGTCGAATTTTTAAAATACATAATTTTATATTAGAATTGACAATGAAGAGCAATCTGAAAACCGATCTTCAACAATTTGCCGAAAGTATTGGAATTCCGGCAATCGGTTTCTGTACAACTGATACCGGTCTCATTTCGAAAAGCCTGACGGATTGGCTCTCCAACGGGTGTCATGCTGATATGACGTTTATGGAAAAGAATGTGGCAATGCGATTGGCGCAGAAAGAATTGCTGCCCGGCCAAAAAAGCGTCATCATGGCTCTTTTCCCTTATCCCAAACCTCCGGTTGTCTCTCCGCATATTTCTGTGTATGCTCATTTTCGGGATTATCACCTGGTGGTACGGGAAAAACTTATCCGGATTGAAAAAAAAGTGCAGGAATTGATACCGGAGGCTAAGACGCTTTGTTTTGTGGACACAAAACCTGTGTTGGAAAAGTATTATGGCTTTAAGGCCGGACTCGGGCAATTGGGGCGCAATACGCTTTTGATAAATCCTGAATTTGGCTCACGTTTTTTTCTGGGCGGCATTCTGACCACCCATCATTTTGCTCCAAACGATTATCACTCAGAGAATATCTGCGGCTCTTGCTGCGCCTGCATCGACGCTTGTCCGACAGGCGCTTTATCCGCCAACGGTTTGGACGGCCGGAAATGTCTATCCTATCATACCATTGAAAACAGGGGGACGATTCCCCCTGCCATAGAAAGTGCAATGGAAGCGTGTTGCTTTGGATGCGGTCGATGTGAAGCCGTTTGCCCCTTCAACCAAGCTCATGCGGCAGTCAGCTTGGAAGAATGGGAGTATCAATTGTGGTTGGCTGAAGCTGATTTATTAACGCTTCAAAAAGAGATTTTAACCGGATTTAAGCGACGTTTTCGCCATTCCGCACTATTCCGGACCGGTCAGCGGACGCTGCTTCGGAATATTGCCATCGCGTTGGGTAATCGCGAGCGTAAATAAGTATATTAAAAAGTAAATGAGGAGAAAATAAATATGAAAGAATGGTTATTTCACGAATGGATGCATATTGAGTTTTGGCGTTTTCTGGGCGCCGGGGCCATGATTCTTCTCCTCTGGCCGATGAACCGGTTTATTCTGTTTCTATTTGGTAAAAAAGCGCGCCAATTGGCTCAACAGACGAAGAGTGAGTATGATGATCGGTTGGTCGAAGTGCTGATCCCGGTTTTACGAAATATTCTTTATATTCTTGTCTATTATATCGTTTTTCAGATTATCCCGCTTCACGGAAAAGCCGAGCGGTATTTTACGCTGGTGCTTCATCTTTTAATCGGTTTGAATATCGCCTTTTTTGTCTGGCGTCTCATCGACATTGTGACCTTCTATTTATTGTCCTTGGCAAACGATCCGGAGATTGACTTTGACGAACAATTCGTTTATGCAGTGAGCAAGATACTCCGGTTCCTATTGGTGATTATTTCTGCGGTGGTGATTGCCGGTAATATGGGTTATAATGTCTCCGGGCTTATCGCCGGACTCGGCATCGGTGGTCTGGCTGTAGCACTGGCGGCCCAGGACACGTTGGCCAATATCTTTGGTTCCATTACATTGCTGGCGGACAAACCTTTCAAATATAAGCAGTTTATCCGGGCCAGTGGTTACCAAGGGACGGTTGAAAAGATAGGTTTACGTTCCACCCGAATCCGTACACTCGAAGGCTTCCTGGTGTCTGTGCCCAACAAGAATCTGACCAATATGCCGATTGAGAATATCAGTGAGCGTCCCAATATCCGTTTTCTATCTACGCTTCAAGTTACCTATGAGACATCGAGTGAGCAACTTCGATTGGTCATTGAGACCGTTAAGACCATTCTCCAGAATACCCCTTTGGTTCAACCGGATTATCGTGTTCATTTTAAGGAATTCGGCAGCTTCTCGCTTGACATTCTTCTCCTTTACTGGGTGGCCACTCAGGACTATTGGGCCGCGATTGAGGCGAGTGAGAAGGTGAATTTTGCCATCAAGACGGCCTTTGAGGAAAAAGGGATAGTTTTTGCCTATCCGACCCAGACCATTAAAATGGAAAAAGTGTGAATCGACGGTGGGTTCTCTGTCTTTTGTGCGTTGTTGCCGCGTTTCCGCTCTTTTCTAAGGAAAGCTTTCTTATGAAGAAAACATTTTCTTGTCAGGGTGCGGGTCGCTGGTTTCCGGCCCAGGCGTCAGAACTGAAAGCGGTTGTTGACGGCTTTTTGCAACAAGCAACTGCCACATCTACCCATCCATTAGCCATTATCGCACCCCATGCCGGTTATGCTTATTCCGGACTCGGAGCCGGGGAGGCGTTTCATTGTTTGATGGGGAAACCCATTGAACGCGTGGTGGTGCTTGGTGCCAGCCATTATGCCCGGTTTCGCGGCATCAGCATTCTATCCGGATATGATCGTTATTCCACTCCCTTAGGTGAATTGAAAATTGATACGGCTGCTTGCGAAACACTGCTGAAACAAAAGCCTTTTCTGGATAAGTCCGATGCCTTTTCACCGGAACACTCCATGGAAAATCAGCTTCCTTTTATCAAACAAGCCCTTCCCAATGCAATGATTGTGCCGTGTGTGGTGGGCCGGCTGGAGGACGGGGATTATGGCGAGGCTGGAAAGGCGTTATCCGGACTCATGGATGGGAAGACGGTGTTGGTGGTCAGTTCGGACTTTACCCATTACGGCCGGTCGTTCGACTATGTGCCTTTTACAAAGGATATCAGAAAGAATCTGGAAAAACTGGACAAGGGCGCCATCCAGAAGATCTGTGCCGATGATTTTGTCGGTTTTATTCAGTATATGGAAGAGACTGGGGCAACCATTTGCGGGGAAAATGGCATTGGAGTGATGCTGGCCACGCTTCAGGGTAAGGCCGCAGGTCGGTTGCTGAAATATTATACCTCATCGGATGAGACCGGTGATTTCTCGCATACGGTATGTTATGCGTCGATAGTGATGGTATCTCAAGGAGTGACAATGACACTTGATCAAAAAGAAAGAAAACGGCTGCTCACCCTGGCGCGTGCATCAATGGAATCTTCTGTCACCCAAAAGCCGTTGCCTGATTTCGGCAAGCTCCCGGATAAGTTTCAGGAAGAGTGCGGCGCCTTTGTGTCGCTCCATAAAAACGGAGAACTACGCGGGTGTATCGGTTATATCCTGCCCGTCAAACCCCTTTCAGAAACCATCCTGGAAATGGCCAAAGCCGCCGCTCTTCACGATAACCGTTTTTATCCGGTGGTTCAAAATGAGCTGGCCCAGATTGATATCGAAATATCCGTACTGACACCACCTGTTGAGATTCCATCATACCACGAATTTCAAGTTGGACAACATGGGATATTTATCAAACTGCGCGGCAGGCAGGCGGTTTTCTTGCCTCAGGTGGCTGTCGAACAGAAGTGGGATAAAGAGACTACCTTGCAGCACTTGTGTGCCAAAGCAGGGTTACCTGAGAATGCGTGGCAGGATCCGAATATGGAATTCAGCGTATTTGAAGCGATTGTGTTTGGAGAGAAGGAATAGTGTTACCGTTTTTTACGCACCGGCTTTTTCTTTTTTGAAACCGGTTTCTTTTTTTTAGTTTTGGCAGCCCGTTTTTTCGGTCGGCTTGTTTTTTTGCCGGTTTCCAAAAGGGCTTCATCCAATTCGGCTTGAGTACGACAAAGTGTGACCAGTGAGAGGAGATTGGTACATTGTAATACCTCTTCTACGGCCATCTGTGGTTTATACAATAAGACCTTATTTTTATCGGTATTATAAATTTTTATCAGACGAATAAAGACCGATAAGGTGGCGCTGTCAATATAACTGACTTCTTCCATGTCGAGTACAAGACAGGTCATTTCCGGATGAGCTTCGACTTCCTGGACAATGCGGCTGAAGGCGTTGACAAAATCAATGTCCGCTTCACCGGACATCTTGATACGATAGAAGTTATTTCCGCGGTGTAAAGAAAGGTTGGATGTTATTTGTTCAGCCATATTGGCATTAATATACATAATCACTCTAATATGGTAAAGGATAAAGTGGCTATTGACAGTTACTGCCGTAGCTGATTATCTTATACCCCAACGTGCCCATAGCTCAATTGGATAGAGTATCTGGCTACGGACCAGAAGGCTAGGGGTTCGACTCCCTTTGGGCACGCTTTTTTCATCACAATCACCTCTGATAACATCCAGAATTACACGATGGACAACCACTTGAGATTCATGAATGAGGCCTTTAGGGAAGCGGAAAAGGCTTATTTGGCCGATGAAATCCCGGTAGGAGCCGTGATTGTAGCGGATAATCGTATTATTGCCCGCGCTTTTAACAGGACCGAAGGATTGAACGACCCGACCGCTCATGCTGAGATTCTGGCATTAGGAAGCGCGGCAGAGCATTTGCAAAGTTGGCGTATGGAGCAGGCTTCCATTTATGTCACCCTTGAACCTTGCGTGATGTGTGTGGGGGCTATTTTAAATGCACGGATTGCTTCCATTTTCTATGGTGCCAAAGACCCCCGTTTCGGTTCCTGTGGGAGCCGTTATGATCTGCTGACCGACAATCCGTATATTCGAAATGTGTCGGCCCAGGCAGGACTGAAGGGAGAGGAGAGTCTGGAGTTGATACGAAAATTCTTCAGGAACCTTCGGGATAAAGTGTCTGAAGGTTCTTTAGCCGATAAACGGAGAGATGCCAGAGTGGTTGATAGGGGCGGTCTCGAAAACCGTTAAACCCAGTGATGGGTTTCCCGGGTTCGAATCCCGGTCTCTCCGCATTCTTAAAAAGGGGCAAGTTTTCTTGCCCCTTTTTTTATTCCCGGTCTAAAAAGAAGTTGTTGTAAAAATCGATTAACTTGGACGGTGCTTCATGACCACCCGGATAGGTCTTGACTTCATACGGAATGCGGGCTTTGATTAACGCGGATTGGACATTAAGCATGAGAGCGGTTGCAACCGCATCGTCCTCGAGTCCGTGCAGGAGGAGGATTTTTCCCTTCCATTCTTGGGGCAGAATCGGGCCGCTTGGTTTCCATGGAAAATCGGATCGCCACTCCCACGGAAAGGCGCCGGCCACGGGAACGAGCCCGGCAAAGGTGGATGCATGACGCGAGCCCAAATAAAGAGTGCCCATGCCGCCCAGGGAAAATCCGGAGAGAAGGATGCGCGTGGTGTCAAAACGGAAGCGTTTTGTCATAAGGGAAATAAGTTGCAAAACATCCTCTTCCACTGCGTTGACATAACCCGCATTGCCCCGTCCGAAAGGGGAGAGCATGGGAAGGGTCAGATCCGAGAGCGGTCGTTTCAAGGCATCGGCCATTCGTTCCATTTCCCATTGTGTGCCATGGGTCCCATGAAGGTAGATCAGGAGCGGCATCTTTTGTTTAGAGGAGAAATAGGCTTTCGGCAGATAAAGAGTATAAGGGCATAGCGTGCTGTCTACGGCTGAAAAATGGGCCAATTCCATGATGCCGGGCTTGAAAAGAGAGGCAGAACGTCCTTGTTTTAACGCCGCGAAAATGGCTTCTGCGCGTGCGAATTCAGACAGAACATATTCCAAATCGAGTTGACAGATATCCGATTGATGACGTACCCGATAACCGCGTAGGATATTGTCCAGGCAGAGTTCCAGTGTGGGCAGCCAAAAGGATTCTTCGATTGAGCGTGGCTCCTTGTCTTTTAAGGCATTAATCCCATCGGTCAGTTTGTCAAACCGAGCCTCCAAAAGATGCCATTCTCCGGTCTGGTTGCCCGCGCGTAGGGTATATTTCCCGGCCGTGGGCTGGAGAAGGGTGAGCTGCAGTTCATCGGAAACCCGGAAGAATCCGCTGTAAAGCACTTTATGATCCGGACCCGTGACGGTCAGTTTTTCTTTTCGACTGGACGCGAGGAGTCCGTTTCTATCCGTATCCGCATAAAAAGCCTTAAACGACATAATGGAATCGCGTGTCAGGGCATAGCTTGGCATAACAAAAAGGCGCGCTTTTTTTGTTTGGAAACGGTTATCCTGAAACCCCAGAGTGTCGCCCAAAGTAACGGAAGAACCGAAGGCAACACCGCTGGCCACATAATCCGGCAGAGGAGAAAGCATGATCCGACTGACCGCAGCGCCCCATTCCCGTTCCCGAAAAGTCAATGCGTGTATGCCGGCGGTCAGATGATAGACCGGCCCTTTAATGGGTATCCATCGTTTTTCCGGCCCGTCATTTCCGAATTTCTCGTAGGCCAGATTGTCGACTTTGACCCAGAAAGAGTTGCCGTCTCCGCCGTTCCAATACACATCCGCATACAGCGTGTAATCGTCTTCCACAGTGACATTCAGGCTGAAAACGGCTTTCCCGCCGTTGTCGGAATCCTGGTCCGTCCCTTTGCGCGTTTCCGTGCCCTTGGGGGTGAGGAGACAGGCTTGTCCCAGAACCGAATCTTGTTTCATGGGGGCCACTATTTTATCCGCTTGGGAAGCGGTCAGGAGGATGACATGATCGAGCGGATGGTTTTCCACCTTAACGGTGGTTGCGTTGATGACGGCAGTGCATACCAGCGTCATGAGCAGGAAAAATGTGGACATATTGCTTCCTTTCTTATAGAGACATGAAATAGCTTCTTTTTAGTTTCAAAATACGCATGATGGATGCATTCAACTGTGTTTCAAGAGAGGGGTCGCGGGCAATCTCCTCTTGAATGGCTTCAAACATCAGCGCTACTTTTTGCGGAAAAGTGATGAGAAAAACATCATTCCCGGCTAAAAAAGCGAGCTTGACGATTTTTTTAAAAAGAGAATCCGGGTATTCTTTTTTAATAAGGTGTTTCGGATGAATGTAAGTGCGAAGCGACACGGCCCAGAGATCATCGGTCATAATAATCTTTTCGGATGACAAGGCACGGGCGAGTTGAACCAATTTAGGAGAAAGAACGGCGGGCAAGGTGTCGATTTTACGATAAATGATATTGTTCATCATCACGCCGCTTGTACCCGGAATGAGCGCGCGAAACGGGGTAAGGTATTGCTCCAGATGGTGTTCGGTCGCATCGGATAAGGTGGGTTCCAGATCACTGTTATGGGGGGTGTCGTAGCCGGGAAAATGCTTTAGGATGCAGAGTCCGTGCGCCTGTTGAATCCCGGATAAAAAGGCTTCGGCCCGCATCGTGATGCGATCCGGGGTGGAGCCGAGTGCACGTTGGCGTCCGAACATAAAGGTACTGTCACCCAGAAAATTAAAGGCCGGATCCACACAGGGAGCAAGGTTCATATTGATCGCCAGGGCATTCAAGGTATCCGTGGTAATGCGGGCGTATCGGGTAATGCGTTCCGGTGAAAAGGAGGCGAGTTGAAACCCGGATGGGGTTTTAGCAAACCGGTGTAAATTGGCAAGCCGATTGATTTTCCCTCCTTCCTGGTCAATGCCTACAAACAGGGGGATTTTAGCCCGTTTTTGAATGCCGGCCAGTTCCTTGCGAATGGAGCCCGCAGAATCAATCATGTTTTGCATGATGAGCACGCCGCCGATATGGTTTTGCTTGAGAAATGTTTCCGGGGAGTGGTAGACGAAAAAGGTTTGCCCGATTTTTTCACGGAGCGAAAGATGCGCTAACAGGGTATCCGGTTGGTCCAGCCCTTTATCCGATGCCGGAGATAGGATCGCCAGGGAGAGAATAAGGAAAGACGTCAGCGACCGGACCGTTTTGACCATTCCGCAACAGGGGTAAGGGTAATGCCTCCGCGCGGTTTGAACCGACCGGTGACCCGGATGGAACAGGGGGAGAGCGCTTTTTTCAAATCCGTGAGGATACGGTTGACGATACTTTCCTGAAATAGTCCCACATTGCGGAAGCTGAAGAGGTAGAGTTTAAGGCTTTTGCTTTCCACCAATCGCTTGTCTGGAACGTAGTCGATGATGATTTCTCCGAAATCCGGCTGTTGGGTGACCGGGCAAAGGGAGGTGAATTCATCCGTGGAAAGGGTCACGTTGAACCGATTGCCGTTTTTGGAAAAAGGAATGGTTTCCAATATCGCCTTGTCCGGATGGTCCGGATAACGGGTGGTGCGACTGCCGAGTAGGGAAAGAGCGTTTTGTATTGGTTTCATACGGGGATGGTTTCTAATATAATTATTTTCCCCTATTCCAAATAACTATCTTTATAACAATATGCACTTTCTGGCGGGCGGGAATCTGGCCTGGCTGTCGCTCCTTGCGGTTCCCATTCTCATCCATCTTATCAATCGTCGCCGCGCCGTGACCCACCGGTTTGCGGCCGTTGAGTTTTTGTTTCGAAACAAAGTGACCACCGCGCGCCGTTTCCGGCTGAAGTCCCTGCTATTGCTCCTGCTTCGACTGCTTATGCTGGCCTCGCTGGTGTTGGGAGGAGCCCTGCCGCTTTTTTATTCCGGGGCCGACCGCCAATTCATGGGAAATAGGGGCGGGGAGCCTCTGGCGGTGCTTTTTGATAATTCCGCTTCCATGGCTTACCATCCCGATTCCCTTTCCGCTTTTTCCGCAGGAGAGGCTTTTTTAGAACGCTATCTGGAGCAGGAACAGCCCGACCGTTTGATTCTGATACCCCTTATCGGAGAAATAAAAGCGGTGGAACGCGATCCGGCGTCCGGTCTTCTCGGCGAATGGCGGAAGGAGATTCATCTCACCTTTGCGCATGGCGACATGCTGACGCGACTTCGGGAATTGAAGCGGCTTTTACTGCAGGACAACCGAATCACCCGCGCGGTGATCGTGTCAGATTTTACAAAGAGCGCGTTTTCCGGCGTGCCGGACTCTTTTTTCCAAGGGATGAACATACGCTTCATTCTTTGCCAGGCAAATCCCTCCGAAGGCGCCCGGAATGTGGGTCTGACCGGCCTGATGCAAAGCAGACGTTCGGACAACCGGTATGATCTCCGGTTTGATGCCGAGGTCTTGAATGGGGCCGGCCGTTCGCTCGATCGTTATCCCTTATCGCTTTTCTTGGGAGAAAAGAACCCCTTGAATTTCTTTTTATCCGGGCAATCCGGGGAACGTATCATTAAATCCTTTACCTTGGATCCGGAAGGCCGACCTTTGCCCGCTTTTTTCCGTTTGCCCCAAGATTCCTTGCGGTGCGATGATCGATTCTATTTTGTCTATGCCCCGCCTGCGCCGCTTCGCTGTCTTCTGGTGGATGGGGATCCCGGGGCGCATTATACGCGTGCTGAGAGTTATTTCCTGGAAAGGGTACTCACGGATCCTTCCATGGGTCCACAGGAGGTTCGTATTATCACTCCCTTACAACTTGATGACCAGGCGCTTTCCGACCGCAAACTTCTTTTCCTCTGCAATCTGGTTCCTTCGGTGTCCCAGATGAAAACGATAGAAAAGTTTGTCCGTAGCGGGAATGGCCTTTTCATCTCCTTAGGTGATCATATTTCCATTGAGGATTTCAATACCCGTCTTTCCTCTTTTTTCGGACGCTCCCTGCGGGACCGGAAGCGGGGTTTCGGTCATGAGCAGGCGGATCCGGCCATTTTATCCGTCGGTGGATTGGATCATCCCGCGACACGTCTTTTAAATCGCATTACGGATCCGCAGGACTATCTTTTTACCGATCTTTTCCTGCTGGAACCTTCTCCGAACAATCAATCAAAGACCCTTCTTTCTCTTTCCTCCGGTGAACCGCTTTTATTGTCCGCAAAAATAGGAAAAGGGCAGGCTTTTTTGTATTTATCCACTATG
>MGVN01000065.1:11434-14020 GCA_001800515.1 Elusimicrobia bacterium RIFOXYB2_FULL_49_7
TTTGCTTCCGGAAGCGGATGTCGTTTCTTTTTTCGGTACCGATGAACCCGGTTTTTATCAGGTACGTCTCCCGCACGGACAGGAGGAATATTACGCTGTTAATGTGGATCCCGTGGAAAGCGATCCCGCACTTATGGACAGTTTGGCTCTAAACCGTCTCTTGTCGGGTACGCCCTGGGTCATGCTGTCGGCCCGAGACCACCTGTCGGGTGTTATTCTGCGGCCGAAACCGCTTTGGCCGTACTTTTTTTGTGCCGCCCTTCTTTTTGCTTTGCTGGAATCGCTGCTTTGTGCTTCGGGTTTGCCGAAACAAAATCAGGAAACAGGACATCAAGATGGCTAAACGCTTTTTACTCCCGCTTTTGTTGGTTGCGCTGCTTTTTCCGGCCCATTATGGGAACGATAAATTCGTTATTGCCGTCCTGCAATACGACGGCCGTTGGGATACCCGTCTCCATTCCATCGGAGGATTGGCTCTGCAGATCATGTCCAGTACGAGCGTCGATCTGCCGGTACGTGCCAAAACGCTTCGCTTGTCGGATGAAGACCTTTTTTATTACCCCTTTCTCATGATGACCGGTGATCGCGCCTTTTCTCCTTTCAGTGAAGCGGAACGGCGTAGGCTGCGTCTTTATCTGGAATCCGGCGGTTTTCTTTTTATCGACAACAGCAGCGGTGAAAAAGGAGGGGAATTCGACCGATGCGTGCGGCGTGAACTGCAAGTGCTTTTCCCGGATAAACCCCTTTCGATTTTGCCCGGGGATCATACCCTTTATCGTTCCTTTTATTTAAATCGAAAAAGTTATTTCGGCGGCCGGCTCAATACGGCGCCCTATTTGGAAGGCATAACAATGAATGATGTTACGCCGGTTATCTATTCGCTCAATGATGCGGCCGGGGCCTGGGAAAAAAATGAAAAGAACGGAGAATACCGATACGACGTCATTCCAGGTGGAGAAGCGCAACGTCATGAGGCCTTTAAACTCGGCACTAATTTGGTGATGTATGCACTCACCGTTAATTATAAAAAAGATGCGGTGCATGTCCAAACCCTGCTTAAGCGGGGGCGTTTTAGGAGTTTGCCATGGACGCCGTGAATCAAAGCCTCTTTTCCTTGGAATGGCAGCTGACCGCCTGGTGGTTGGTGCTGCCTGCGCTGGTATTCGCACTTTTATCATTTCGGAGCGGTCGTCGCTCGCTTCAAGTGATTGAAGATCGCGGACTTCGCTTGAAGCTCATGATTCTCAGAAGTGTTGCGCTGTTATCCGTATTAATTCTGCTTCTCCAGCCTATTGGGGTGCATAAACGGATAGAAAAACGAAAGCGATCCCTATTGGTATTACTCGACGGTTCACCCTCCATGAAATCCGGGCGCTTGGCGCAGGGATTGGCCTTTTTAGAATCCCAACGAAGCGATCTTGGGCGTTTGTCGGAAAAGTACCATGTCCGGGCGCTGCTTTTTTCCGCTGACACGCTGTTGGATAGTGTCGCCGGTTTGCCGGTGACAACGCTGACGTCGTTCCGGGAGGCGACTCGGCTTCAGGAGGCATTGGACAAATGGAAGGACAATGAACCGGCGGGCGTGATTCTCCTGTCCGACGGTGTTTTTCGGGATCGTTTTTCATCAAGAGCGGCTTTGGATTTACCGCTTTTCGAAAAGGGGGCGGCTCAGTCTGCCACCCGTTTTTATCCCCTTCTGAGTATGGAGAATAAGCGGGAAAAGCAGAATATCGCCTTGATAAAGGTGGAAGCCGATGAATTCGCGTATGTTAAGAATCTTTTTTCCGTTCGGGTGACCCTTAGCTGCGAGGTGCCGCGTGCCATGACCGTGCCGGTAAAAATAAAACTCGGTGATGAGGTGGCTGCCCATGGCAGCGTGGCCGTGCGAAAGGGAAAAGGGGATTATACGGTCACCCTGGATCTGACGCCTGAAAAGGTGGGGTATGCCGTTTATTCGGTGGGGGTACCGCTTTTTGATTTTGAAGGAGAAGTTGCGGACAACCGGAGTGATTTTGCGGTCAAAGTGATTCGGGATCGCATCCGGGTGATGCATATTTGCGGACGTCCCTCCTGGGACGGTCGTTTTTTACGGCAGACGTTGAAGAATGATCCGGCCATTGATATGGTTGCTTTTTACATTCTGCGCAATGTATCTGATTACGTTAATGTCGGAAACGATGAGCTTTCTCTGATCGAGTTTCCTTATCAGCAGCTCTTTGATCGTGAACTGCATACCTTTGATCTGGTTATCTTTCAGAACTTCAGTTATCGCACCTTTTTTAGTCCTGCACTCATGGAGAATCTACGGAAATTCGTTGAGAACGGGGGAGGCTTTCTCATGTTGGGCGGTGACCTTTCCTTTTCGGAAGGCGGCTACCAGGGGACTGCGTTGGAAGGGATTTTGCCCTACCGTCTGGATAATCGAAATCGTGAGGCCGCTGGAAAGACTTTTCGGCTTCAGCAGACGTTATCCGGCAAATACCATCCGATAACAGATGGAATGAGCGATGCGGGGCGCTTTTCGATGGAGGGGCTGAATGCGCTTGGCGCAGCTTTGTCCGGAACGCAGACGCTTTTAGCCACCGA
>MGVN01000065.1:14050-14678 GCA_001800515.1 Elusimicrobia bacterium RIFOXYB2_FULL_49_7
GGTGGGCAAGGGACGAAGCGCGGCAGTCAGCGGAGATGGTTTTTGGATGCTCCATTTTCCGGGAGTAGGAGCGGGGCTGGGAAATCGGACTCATCAGGAATTGGTCCGCCGTTTGGTGCGCTGGCTGGTAAAGGATCCGGCTGTCAGTACGCTTTCTTTTTCGGGCCTTAAAGCGGAATATCCGGCAAATGATTCCATTTCTTTTTCACTGAAATCCGCATCAACTGTGCGGAAACGCACCCTTTCCGTTAAGTTGATGGATGCACGAGGACGGATCGTGAGTACTAAAAAGGCCGTCGTGGATACCTCCGGCCTTTGTCCGGTGGAGTTTTCCAATCCGGGAAAAGGGGTTTATGTGGTTCGTGCTGAAAATAGCGGAGAAGGTGCAGGCGCGGATTATGCCAGTGAAGCTTTTTCCATCTCATTTCGGAATGAATACGGCTCGACTAATGAATCGTTGCTGCGGAAATTGGCGGATGAAAGCAATGGGTGCGTGATTGAATATAGCGAAAAATCGTTGGCCGACCGGATTGATGCCCCGTCTTTGTTTGAAAGCCGCGTCATCGAACGGCATGTTTATCCGATTTGGAACAGCCGGCCCGCGCTGGTGATTATCGTTCTGCTTTTC
>MGVN01000065.1:14714-18978 GCA_001800515.1 Elusimicrobia bacterium RIFOXYB2_FULL_49_7
TTATGATTGCCCTATCATTTATCCGGATTCTTCTTATATAACTCTCGAATGCGCATAAGATAGCGGTCGTAGCGGCCGTCTTTAAAGTCCGCGAAGGTCCAGGGAAAGGGATGGTAATGGCCCTTTTCATAATGCAGGGTCATGTCCGCCCAGATGTCCTCCTGCATCAGAAGCTTGTAGGCGCCTTGCTTGGTGCTCCCCAGAACCACCTTGTCAAAATCCAGATAACCGGAATCAATGTTCACGGAACGGTGGCCCGCTTCATCGGCCAATGATTTTTCAATCTCAATGGTTCGATGTTTGATGCTCGGAAGATCGGCAGGAGAAATAAGTTGCGTAAAAGAAAGTAAGATGCGCTGTAGGCCCGCACCCATTTCAGCATCGTAGTAAGTCGTCACCTCAAAGAGAAGGGGCAAGCTCTGAAAGTCAATGGGGCCAAAGGCCTTGGTCAGTTTTTGAGAGGCCTTATCCAGGGCATCATTGGTATTATACAGCAGGGCTGCAATCAGTTTGACTTTCATATCAGGCAATCCAAAATCCCAAGGCGATCAGAAAATCGGTCAAAATAACGACCCCCACATTCAGGCCCATGGCGGGTAATAGTTTGGAAAGGTCGCTATGATGGACCAGGGTAATGCGTGCGGCATTGGCCGCCAGTGGCAGGGTTAATAGTGCAAGCCAGAGTGTTTTTGGGGCATCCGATAGGAATGGTGTGAATAGGATGGCGGAATAAACGGCGATGAGTCCCATCCCATATAATCGGGCACTGATGCGTTTTCCGAAAAAGATGACCAGATGGACGCGACCGCCTTTTTTATCCGCTTCTGCATCCGGGAATTCATTGAGAAAAAGAAGCAGAGAGGTCAATAATCCTGCGGGAATAGAAATCAGAACAATCGATTTTGTCAAATGCCCCGTTAAAACATAAAAACAACCCATCACCACCAAGGAACCCAGAGATAATCCGCTGACCCATTCACCGATGAGCAGTTTTGAAAGGTGGGAGGTGTAAAATCGGATGGAAAGACCCCCAATACCCATCCATAAAAGAATAGGCCATCCTTGTTCAATCGTAAAATATAAGCCGATTAATCCGGCCATTCCCAGAGAAAGGTAGGCTGCCATTTCAACGGATTTCGGTGAGGTTGCTTTGGATTGCATCATGCCGCTGCCGCCGCTGAAAGGGGTCTTAACCGTGTTCTCATCTATCTTGGTGTTATAATCAGATAATTCATTGAATAGATTGACCGAGATGTGGGTCAATACCACGCCAACAAGAAGTAACAGAATGTCTCGGAGAATCACTTTGCCGCCGCTTTGATACGCTGCTGCGCATCCGATGCAGACCAAAGCAATCGATAGGATTAAAAAGGGGGCACGTATCTGCTTAGCCCAGACCAAGGGGCCGCTTTCTTTTTGCATACGGATAAAATAGTATAATTTTCTCCGATAAAATTATTGTATTTTATGAGTCGGAAAGGTACATATTGATGAAATTTGAAGCTGTCATTGGACTCGAAGTCCATGCACAACTGTTGACCGAGTCTAAAATATTCTGCGCCTGCCCCAACCGGTTCGGTGCGGGTGCCAATTCCCAAGTCTGCCCTATTTGTGCCGGTATGCCGGGCACCTTGCCGGTGTTGAATAAAAAAGTGGTCGAACTGGCCCTTCGCATGGCCATTGCTACCCATTGTGACGTGAAACAACGGAGCGTTTTTGCCCGGAAGAACTACTTTTATCCGGACCTGCCCAAAGGATATCAGGTGAGCCAATATGAACGCCCCTTGTGTGAAAAAGGTTATCTTGATATCCTACCCGCTGACGGCAAGCCCAGACGTATTCAACTCACCCGAATCCATCTGGAAGAGGATGCCGGAAAATCCATCCATGATCGAAGCGATGATGAAACCTATGTGGATTTCAACCGTTGCGGTACCCCGCTCATTGAAATTGTCACTGACCCGGTCATCCATACTGCAGAAGAAGCTTTTTTGTATCTCACTCAATTGAAACAAATCCTGCAATACCTTGAGGTATGCGATGGTAATATGGAAGAAGGAAGTCTGCGTTGCGATGCCAATGTTTCCATTCGTCCTGTGGGACAGACAACACTTGGAACCAAGACGGAACTCAAGAACATGAATTCCTTCCATAATGTTGAAAAGGCCATTAAGCATGAAATTGATCGGCAGATTCAACTGGTTGAGAGTGGGGGGCGTGTTATTCAGCAGACCTTGCTCTGGGATGCGGATAAGGGGATTGCGCGGCCCATGCGGGATAAGGAAGAGGCGAATGATTACCGTTATTTCCCGGAACCCGACCTGATGGATGTGATTGTGGAGCCTGAATGGGTAGCGGAAATCCGAAAATCGCTTCCTGCTTTGCCTGAGGAGCGCATTCAACGCTATCAATCGGAATGGGGTCTTCCCGAATATGATGCGACGGTTTTAACCGAAGAGCGGAAGGTGGCTGATTTCTTTGAGAGAGCGGCTAAGAGCACCGCACACATTAAAACGCTTTCAAACTGGATGATGGGAGAAGTCCTTCGTCTCTCTAAGGAATCGGGTGGCCTGAGCCAAATCCGAATTGTTCCGGAAGCGCTTTCTGAACTGGTTAATCTGATTGAAAAGGGGACCATTACCGGAAAGATAGCAAAAACCGTTTTTGAGCACATGGCACAAAGCGGCGACTCGCCGATATCCATCATTGAAAAACAGAATTTGTCGGTGGTGACGGATGAAGGGGAACTGCTTTCGATTATCCGCGCGATTCTGGAAAAGAATCCGTCCCAGGTGGATCAGTACAAGGCCGGCAAAACAAAGATTTTGGGTTTCTTTGTGGGTGAAATCATGAAGGCGACCCGAGGCAAGGCCAATCCGGCTGTGGTCAATCCCTTATTGGAGAAAACCCTTGCATCGTCTTAGCCCGGTTGCCCTTTTGCTTTGTTTTGTGATGATGATGCAGACGACACTGTTGGCGGAGGCCGTTCCGTCCCCGGAAACACCCTCGACCGATACCCGCGGTGCGGCAGTCATGAAGGCGGATTCCGTTTCGCTCCAGCCCAAAGGGACTGAGTTGATAAAACGGGAACATGATCCCGTTTCTCAGCTTCGAATAGGTTTGACCTTAATGGCGTTTATTGCCATCGTCATGGTATTGAGTAATAATTTCAATCCGGAGTGAACTGCTCCGTTATCTTACCTGTATCGATATATCAACGGATTTATTTCAAGGGATGTTTGAAGATTTCGCCGATGGATTCATTGTTATGGATTCGTCGGATGGCTTCGGACAACGGTTCTGCAACCGATAGTACGGTCATATTTTTCAGTATTTTACGTTTCGGAATCATCACGGTATTGGTGGTGACAATCTCCTTAACCGGGGTCTTTTTAAGACGGTCGATGGCCGGTCCGCACAGGATGCCGTGAACAACACCTATTCGGATGTCTCGAGCACCTTCATCCTTGAGCGCATGGATGACTTCGCACATGGTACCGCCCGTTGAAATTTCGTCATCGAAAATGATGGTATCCTTTCCCTTGACTTCACCGATGATATGGTAGATTTTCGCGGATTCGGAGTCATCCTTCCGCCGTTTGTCGAGGATGGCGACCGGCAGTTCCATACGCTGCGCGTATTTGACTACCCGTTTCATTGAACCTGCGTCCGGGGCTACGACCACGGCGTTCTTCAGATTGACGTTTTGTTTAAAGTAATCGACCAGGAGGGGCCCGGCATCCAAATGGTCGCAGCGGATTCGGAAAAAACCCTGTGTTTGCGGGGAATGGAGGTTCATGGTCAATACCCGATCCGCGCCTGCGGTATTGAGCAGGTCGGCCATTAACCTGGCCGTAATCGAGATACGGGGTTCGTCCTTTTTATCGGAACGAACGTAGGGAAAATAAGGAAGCACGGCCGTGACCCGGGCGGCCGAGGCATCTTTAAGCGCATCAATGATGATGAGAAGTTCGATGATACCTTCGCTGACCGGGGCGCAGGAGGGCTGAATGACGAAGACATCCGCGCCGCGTACGCTTTCATTGATGGTGACCTTGATGTTTTCGTTTGAAAAGCGGATGATATCCATTTTGCCGAGCGGTACCCGTGCTTTTTCCGCGATTTCCTTGGACAATACCCGGTTGGCATTGCCGCTGAATATTTTAATCGGTGTATGAATCATTGTTTTCCTCCTGCCGTCCGAGTTTCTTCGATTTCTTTGCGCATTTTTTCAGCAGCCGCCCGGATTCGATCTCCGGTTTCT
>MGVN01000066.1:0-4980 GCA_001800515.1 Elusimicrobia bacterium RIFOXYB2_FULL_49_7
AATTTTTTAATGAGTTTGTGCTTCAAACGACAAAAGACATAGGGCAACTGGAAAAGAAACTGCTGGCAAACAAAATAATCGGGCCGCTTGCGTTGCGGCGTTTTTACCCGGAGCTGTCGGACTGCCTGCTTTTCTGCGTTACGGAAACGCGCACGAAAGCCGAAATAGACAGCCTGGTTACGCTGCTTGCGGAATAAAATGGATAACACAATGGAAAATCTTTTAAACGAATTATCACACGAAGGCCAGGCGGGCTTTTCGCTGCCTGAAATAGACGTGCCTGTTCAGCCGCAGGACCAGATGCTGCCCCGGGAATACCGTCGCGGCGAACCGCCGTAACTGCCGGAAATCGGCGAGCCGCAACTTCGCCGTCATTTCACGCGGTTATCGCAAAGAAACTACTGCCTGGCTACACAGTTTTACCCGCTGGGTTCCTGCACGATGAAATATAATCCGCCGGTAAACGAACGCATAAGCCAGTTACCGGGCCTGGCCTGCCTTCATCCATACCAACCCGAGGAAACGATGCAGGGGCTGCTTGAAATACTGGCCTCGCTTGAAAAATCGCTCTGCGAGATTACGGGCATGGACGCGTTCACGCTTCAGCCGGCGGCCGGCGCACACGGCGAGTTCACGGGACTGTTGATCATCCGCGCATATTTCCGCTCGATAAAACAGGACCGCAAAAAAATAATAGTTCCCGATTCGGCGCACGGCACAAACCCCGCATCGGCGGCGCTGGCAGGTTTCGAGATAGTGCCGCTTACATCTGAGCCGGACGGCTCGCTGGACCCTGAAAAGGTGCGCAAGGTAATGGCGCCGGACGTGGCCGCCATAATGCTGACGGTTCCAAACACGCTCGGCGTTTTTGAACATAACATACTCGCCATATCCGAAATCGCGCATAAGAACGGCTCGCTTCTTTACTACGACGGCGCCAACCTTAACGCCATCCTCGGACAGGGGCGCCCCGGCGATTTCGGCTTCGACATAATACACGTAAATCCGCACAAAACTTTCTCTACGCCGCACGGCGGGGGAGGCCCGGGGGCGGGCCCGGTCGGCGTAAAAAAAGCGCTTGCGCAGTTTTTGCCCATTCCTCATATCGCGCAATCCGGCTACCGCTACTTTTTTGATTACAACAAACCGAATTCCATAGGCAGGGTGCGCTCCTTTTACGGCAACATACCAGTGCTGGTAAAAGCATACGCCTACATCCGCGCGCTGGGCAAAGAGGGTTTAAAAAAGGTAAGTGAATACGCGGTATTAAATGCCAACTATCTTTTACAACTTTTGAAAAACGACCTGCCCGCGCCGGCCGGCAGTCGCTGCATGCACGAGTTCGTGCTTTCCGCAAAACCGATGGCCGCCAAAGGCGTGCGCGCGCTCGACATTGCAAAACGTCTTCTCGATTACGGCTACTACGCGCCCACCATCTACTTTCCGCTCATAGTGGAAGAGGCTCTGATGGTGGAACCCACCGAAACCGAAACCAAAGCCGACCTCGACGCATTCGCCGCAACAATAAAGAAAATCCTCGCCGAAGCCGCCGAAAACCCCGACACCCTCAAAAACGCTCCCTCAACAACCCCCGTAACCCGCCTAAACGAAGTAACCGCCGCCCGCAAACCAATCCTGACCTGGCTTGATAAAACGACATAAAACATATATAGCCGCACACTATTACGGAATCCTGAAACACCACATGAAACTGTTATTTTTCTTACTTTTGTTCATTTCATCGGTGGCATATTCTGATGATTGGTTTGCACCGGTACGGATACACAACCGTAAGGATGCCGGCCAATTGAAGCTGACTGAAATCGGCGCATACGGTATCAGAAGAAAAGCAAGGCCGGGCATTCCCAGTCACCTCCACACAGGAATAGATATAAAAAGGCCCGGCAAAAACTATGAAAATGAACCTGTACTGCCTGCCTGCATGGGGAAGGTGATAAGCATTAGGGACGACGGGCCGTTTGCCCAGGTTATTATTGAACATAACGGGCTATGGACTGTCTATGAGCATGTTGCGGATATAAAATGCAAGCTTGGAGAAATCGCCCATCCGCAGGTGCCGATTGCCAGGTTTTTCAATACAAATGAACTCAACAAGTATGGCTGGAAGTTCGATCATTTTCATTTCGAAATTATGAAAGCCAGGCCTGTACATATACAACACAGCGATATACATCCTGATAGATTCTATGCTACATATGCTCTACTGTGTTATGACGAAAACAGCCTGCGTGAGCGTTATTTAAATCCTTTGGAATTTTTTAACGGTCAACGGGTTAACGAATGAGGAGCGCTAAAATGAAAACCGGAAGGGTTGCAAAAATGTTATTGCCATGCTGTGCGGCAATTTTGTGTTGTGTCAATCTTGTTGCCGGAGAAGTCAAAATTCTTACGTCCACCCCGGCCGGCGCAACCGAAGATGAAAGCGCTTCAAATACTATTACGGTAACTTTTGATAAGCCTATGGTCCCACTGGAGCAGTTGCCCGAAGGAGACGGCACAGGCCCCCTGGCCATTACTCCGAAAGTTGAGGGTAAATATCGTTGGCAGGGAACCTCAACCCTTTCTTTTACTCCTTCGGAACCTCTTGCTCCGGCCACCGAATATGAAATAACGATAACCGGGAAATTAAAATCACAGGTTAGCGGCGATGTGTTGGGAAATGATTACACGTGGCGGTTTCAGACTGAAAGGCCGAAACTTGTCTACAGCGATCCGAGGGAAAAAGAGGGTTGGCTGAGCCTGGATAGAAATATCATATTGTTGTTTAATTTGCCGATGGACCCGAGAAAGGTACGTCCGGATGGTTCCGGTAAACCGGCGATACGCATATACGAGTTAAATAACGGCAAAAAAAATGATATTGATTATATTGCCCGCAATGCGGTAAAAAAAGATTTCGAAAACAATCGCAGCTACGTGTCGGAAAAATTTGCGAACATGCTTGTGCTTCTTCCAACAAAGCCATTGAATAAAAATTGCATATATACAATTGAGATCGAAGAAGGGGTATTAAGCAGTGATGGTAATCTGGGGACTTCAAAGGCCGCATCATTCACTTTTAAAACATTTGCTGATTTTGCGTATGCCGGGCCGGTAGAAGGCGAATCAATTGAACCGTGTAACGAATTAATCTTGAAATTCACTAATCCGGTTAAGCTGTCAGATCTGAAGAAGAATTTTGGTATCGAACCGAAGACGGATATAATTGATGATTACTATGGGAACAACGACTTATTCTCATACTGTCCCTACAGTGCATTTGAAAACAATGCTTACTGTTCGGCGCATCTACGGATGAAACTTAAAGCCGGCGCTACCTGGCAGATAACGATTAACGGAGCGCTGGAAGACAAGTTCGGACAGAAGCTTGGAAAGGATGTCAAAGTAAATATATCCGTAGCCGATTATCCTCCGCGCATAACAATGCCAACCGGCATAGGAATCGTTGAAAGGTATTTGCCGAAACTCCGGCATCCGGTTACACTGATCAATATAGATAAATTAAGATTGCAGAAAACTCTTATCCCGCCGGAATACATTGTTCCATTTGCCGGAGGTAATTACGGCAACTCCTATGCTCTTGTTACTCCTACCTGTGGTTTTACCGTCGACAGAACGTGGTATCCCGGGATAAACAAGAACGAAAGAACGCTTCTGCCCATAGAACTTAAAGAGGCGCTGGGAGACTCCAGAAACGGTATCGTATATGTGCAACTGAGTTACGAAAACAGTTTGTTGCCGCACGACTACCGGCACCAACAGGCTCTTTTGCAGGTGACGGGTCTCGGGATTACGGGTAAATTCTCGCCCGACGGAAACATGATTTATGTTTCTTATCTTAAAACTGGCATGCCGGTAAAAGAGGCGGACATCGAACTGAGGGATGACGGCAATAAAGTTCTCTGGACGGGAAAGACAAACGGTTCCGGTTTTACGGTAACCCCCGGCTGGGAGGAACTTAATATTGTTCCCAAAGAAAGGTGGAAAAAACCAAGGGTATGGGTTATCGCAAAAAAGAATGGCGATGTTTCGTTTATTCATTCCGACTGGGGAACCGGGATATATCCCTACAACTTTGGCATAAGCTACGACTGGCAGCAGAGCTATCCGCAGTACCAGGGGCATATATTCTCCGAAAGAGGCATTTACAGGCCGGGCGATCCGGTTTATCTCAAAGGAATAGTGCGGGAGAAAAAAAATGGTAAATGGCAAATACCCGGGATAAAAGATTACAAAATATTCATTAAAGATTCGCGCTCTGCCGAAGTGCTGAGATCAACGGTAACGCTATCGGATTATGGTTCGTTCGACTTCGTGTACACTATTGACAAGAATTCTCCCACGGGCTATTATTCGGTGAACGTTTGGCAAAAAGACGCGCAGGAAAATAACAATGGCAGCGAGGACGAATATTATTCATATAACGACAGGAAGATCAGGCTATCTTCGAATTTCAGGGTTGAAGAATACAAACCAGCCACATTCGAGGTAATGACGAAAAATGACATGGATGAATATATTACAGGCGACACGGTTACCGTCAAGGTAAACGGGAGGTATTTGACCGGGTCCGCAATGCCAGATGCCGAAATCGGCTATTCCGCAAGGCTCGATTCTTATTGGTTTACACCTGAAGGTTATGACGATTATACGTTCGGAACGTATGATTGGAGCGAAGAAGGTTATTCTTACGGCGACCTTACAATTATTTCGGGATCGGGCAAACTTGACAGGGAAGGCGCGTTTACATTTTCGTATCCGATTCAGTCTAAAGGCAGGCATGGGAGTTATAGCGTTACAAGCGAAGCATCGGTAACCGCGCCTGACAGGCAAAGATTATCGGGAAGAGCAACGACCGTAGTTCACGGCGCGGAGTTTTATATCGGGTTGAAATCGGAATCGTCATTCATAGAGAAGGGCAATCCTTTTAAAACCTCTATTGTCGTCGTAGATCCGGAC
>MGVN01000066.1:4991-11201 GCA_001800515.1 Elusimicrobia bacterium RIFOXYB2_FULL_49_7
TCAGGACAAGCCGCTTAATTGCAGCCTCGTAAGGAGAGAATGGCGCTCGGTCAGGCAGGGCGGCACCGGCGGAAGATGGGAGTGGCAAACCGAAAGGATGGATATTTTATTATCTTCATTCACCGTATCTTCGAAACCGGAGCCTTATGAATGGAACTATAAACCAGAGAAATCCGGATATTACTATTTCAAAGTCAGCGCCACGGATAGCCGCGGAAACAGGACAGGTTCATCGCAATATTTCTATGTGACCGGACGCGATTATTGCGCATGGCAGAGAGACGATACCGACAGGGTCGAGCTTGTGTGCGACAAAACAGGGTACAAGCCCGGGGAAACCGCCAAAATTCTCGTTAAATCGCCTTACGAAAACGCCAACGCCGTCGTTACCGTTGAACGCGAAGGAATTATTGATCAATGGATTACAACAATAAAGGGAAGCGCCGACACTATTGCCGTCCCGATCAAAAAAAACTATTTGCCCAACGCTTACGTTTGCGTAATGCTTTACCAGGGGCGAACAAGCGAAAATAGTTTCTCCGGGGAAGACGACGAGAACGGAGAAAAGCAGGATCTGGGAAAACCTTCATTCAAGATAGGCTATACCAATATGCCGGTGGACCCCGGCGACAAGCGCCTTGCGGTCAATATTACCACAGACAAAAAAGAGTACAGGCCCGGCCATAGCGTAAAGGTGAGTTTGAAAGTATTGGATAACCGCAATAGAGGCGTTCCTTCGGAAGTGGACGTTGCCGTAAGCGATCTCGGAATACTTAATCTTATCAATTACTCAACCCCTGACCCGTTTCCTCATTTTTATGGTTCGCGGCCTCTTTCCGTTGAGACCGCGGAAACGCGTATTCACATAATAGGACAAAGAAACTACGGCGAAAAAGGCGAGAACCGGGGAGGCGGAGGCGGTTTTATCGCCGATGTTGACCCGAGATCCAAATTCATTCCCACCGCATACTGGAATCCGAAAATACTGACCGACAACAGCGGCAATGCGGAGTTTTCTTTTACTCTGCCGGGCAACCTCTCATCATTCAGAGTCATGGCGACAGCGCACACAAAAGATGCTTCTTTCGGTTGCGGAGACACTCGTTTTGCCGTGAACAAGCCTCTCATGCTGAAACCGAGCCTGCCGAGATTTGTGATGCCGGGCGATAAATTCATTGCCGGCGTTTTATGCCATAACAACACGCAGGCAGACGGAAAAGTGTTGATCCAGGCTGAAGTAAATGGAATCGTGCTGGAAGGGCAAAACAGAAAGGAAGTGGAACTGAAAAAAGGGGAAGTCAAAGAAATTACATTTAATTTCCGCGCCGAAAAACCGGGAAGCGCGGACTTTGTTTTTAAAGCCGCGCTCGGCCTGGAAACCGACGGGTTGCAATGGTCTGTTCCTGTCAAAGCACCTACTCCAACCGAAGCGGTTGCAACATACAGTTCAACCGTCGACACGGCAAAAGAGGCGATAAAGATACCTTCTAATATCTATGATGAGGCAAGCTTCGTAAACCTTGCCATAGCGCCAACCGCTCTTGTGGGCGTCAAGGGAGGGCTTGAATATCTGTTTGAATACCCCTATGGATGCCTTGAACAGAAAACATCAAAGGTGCTGCCGCTGATTCTTGCAGGCAAATTTGTAGATACATTTGACCTGGCGCCTTTGAAGAAACACGGCGGCGCGGAAATACTCAACAGTTATATCAAAGAAACGGCTGAATTCCAATCGAGTTCAGGAGGATTCGGATTCTGGAAGGAAAACAATATAACAGCCTCTCCCTATTTGACATGTTACGTCGTGTGGGCGCTTAGCCATGCAAGAGCCCGGGGATATGCCGTTAATCCGGATGTGCTGGCTCAAGCTTGTAATTATTTGAAGGCGTATTTGAGGGATGACAAAAACATATGGGCATGGCCTTATGGTACAAATGCAACTTTGACAACAAAAGCGTTTTGCGTGTATGCTCTGTCACTAAACGGCTATCACGAACAGCCATACATTAACGATCTCTATTCGAAGCGCGATCAATTATCATCGCTGGGAAAGATATATCTGCTCAAAGCAATCCATTATGAAAAAATGAGCCAGACTCTGGTTGACACTATTGTCCGGGAAATTAGCAACACGGCAAAATACTCGCCGACAGAAGTCCACTTTGAAGAGTCGTCCGGAGATGGCATGGAATGGATATGGAGTTCAAATGTGCGTACAACCGCCGCCATTTTGCAGGGACTGCTTGAAGTAAATGGCGAACTGCCGAACGCCGAGAAAATGGTAAAATGGCTTGCAACTCAAAGAAAATCCGGAAAATGGTCAAATACACAGGACAATACGTATGTATTTTATGCCTTTAACGAATACGTGAATAAATATGAAAAAGAGAATCCCGACTTTACCGCAAAAGTTACGCTTGAAGGCAAGGAAATACTAAGCGATGTTTTCAAAGGAAGAACTTTAAACTCAAAGACGACAAGAATTCCCGTGAGCGGTTATTCCCGTGACACCTTGTTACCCGTGGATTTCCGCAAGACGGGCGCCGGCAGATTATACTATGAGATGCGGATGGTCTATTCCCCGCTGGGAGAGCTGAAAGCCAGGGATGAAGGAATTTCCGTAGAAAAGAGAATAGAGCCGTTTAAGGGCAACATCGAAGGCAACACGTACCAACTCTCGGGCAGGTACAAGGTAACCCTGAAAGTAAAAAGCGGCCAGGATCGCCGGTTCGTCGTCGTTGATGATCCTTTGCCTGCCGGTTTTGAAATTGTTGACATGAGTTTGTCCACCGCAAGCAATGAAGAAACCCGGCAATTCGATCAGGCATTGCAGGGAGATGACAGCAGCTGGTGGGGAGGTTTTGATCACAGCGAAAGATATGATGACCGGGTGTTGTTATTTGCCAATTACCTGGAACACGGGGAACATACATACTCATACCTCGTACAGGCTACGACAGCGGGTGAGTTTTTAATGCCGCCTGCAAAAGCTGAGGAAATGTATACCCCCGAAGTTTTCGGGAGAACCGCCCAGAAAAAAGTGAACATCAAATGAAACTTCCAAAAATAGCGGCGGTGATAGTTGCTGCCGGCGGCATCGCGGTTTTTTCCTATATTCACCTGTCTCCGATAGATGACATAAAAATGTCATCGCTTAAGATTTGCGACCGTAACGGTATTTTGTTAAAAGAAATACACTCCTGCCAATATGGCACGGCATACCCCGTCAGCCTCAATGCTGTTCCCGGACACTTTATCGACGCGCTGTTGGCCGCTGAGGACAGACGTTATTATCGTCATTGTGGAATTGACCCGTTGGCTATAGCCCGCAGCGTTATCCTTAATGTAAAGAGAAGAAGAATTGTTTCCGGCGGCTCAACCATTACCCAACAGCTTGCGAGGAATACCGGGAATCGTTCCAGAACGTTTCCAAATAAATTCAAGGAAGCCGTGCAGGCGGTATGCTTTGAAATACGCTACACGAAGGGTATGATCCTGCAGGAATATATCAATCGTGTGCCGTTCGGAAACGGAGCCTACGGCGTAGAGGCCGCGTCACGCCTGTATTTCGGTAAATCAATAAAGGACGTAACTCTTTCGGAATCAGCCTTCCTATGCGCCATGCCGGCTTCCAATAAACTGTACAATCCTTACAAAAAGTTGTCTTTTATCCTCAAGCGGCAGAAAAAAATTCTGACGTCGCTCTACGTGACCGGGGTAATCGGCAAGGAACAATATTTGTCTGCATTGCATGAAAAATTAACATTATATCCCAGGAGGAATGCGTTCCTTGCCCCGCATTTCTGCGACATGATTGTTGACAGATACGGGGACTATGAAGGGGAATTGAAAACGACTCTCGATATTAACCTCCAGAGAAAAATCGAATATATCGTCGCCAATCATATTTCGAAGCTGTCTGCGGCAAACGTAAATAATGCTTCGGTGGCCGTCATTGATAACAAAACCCGCGAAATACTTGCACTGGCCGGCTCCGCAGATTTTTTTGACGAAGTTCACCATGGCCAGGTCAACGGAGCCATTGCATTGCGCCAGCCGGGCTCTTCGATAAAACCCTTTGTCTATGGCCTCGCATTTGAAAATGGAATGACTACGGCAGATGTCTTGCCGGACATAAAATCAAGTTTTGAGATACCCGGGGGCGGAGTTTTCATGCCAAAAAACTATGACAAGGAATATCACGGCATGGTGCGCGCAAGAACAGCCCTGGCATGTTCGTACAATATTGCCACGGTCAATCTTTCCGAAAAGTTCGGGGCCGATATGTTGCTTGCAAAACTACACGATGCGGGTTTCAAGAGCCTTAACAGAGACGCGAGTTTCTACGGCCCCGGCCTCTGCCTTGGCTGCGGCGAAGTAACGCTTCTCGAACTTGCCAGGGCATACTGCGGCATTGCAAACGGGGGAATGCTCAGCGATTTAAAAATGATTACTGACGAGCCGGAAAGGGGTATGGGGCGATTTTTCAGCGAAAAGGCTGCATATATTATTACCGACATCCTTTCAGACAATAATGCGCGTGCGCCGGCATTCAGCGAATATTCACCAATCAACCTTCCATTTAAGTGCGCCGCAAAAACCGGAACGTCTAAAAATTTCAGGGATAACTGGACTGTCGGCTACACCCCAAGATACACGGTTGCCGTCTGGGTAGGCAATTTCGACGGCAAACCAATGTACGCCGTTTCCGGAATTTCGGGTGCAGGCCCAATATTTCGGGATATAATGCTTGCACTTGAAATAAGAAACCCGGACCGTAATTTCGTGAAACCCGAAGGTTTGGTACGCCGCAAGATTTGTGCAGTTTCCGGTGAAATCCCGGCCGGGCATTGCAACGAGACGATAAACGAACTATTCATGAAAGGAAATATTCCGTCAAAACATTGCTCTATTCACCGCACCCTCGGGATTGATAAACGCAACAATCTACTGGCTTCCCCGGATTGCCCGGGGGAATGCCTGGAAGAAAAATTATACACAATATATCCTTCGGAGTACTATGAATGGGCGCTAAATGCCGGAGTAGAAATGCCGCCGCTTGAGATTTCGCAATTGCCCGGCACGGGAGGCCGCAAGGAAGGCTCTGGCGAATGTTACGTGGAATTGCCGAGGAACGGTGAAATATATAAAATAGATCCCATACTGCGCAGAGAGTACCAGGAAATACCCTTGAAACCGAAAGTTACGAAAAACGTCCAACAACTCAAATGGCGTGTTGACGGCAAAGAGATAGTTTCAGCTAAATACCCCTTCATAGCATATTGGAAACTTGAACAGGGAAAACACACCATTGATTTCATAGCGGATGCAAATAACACTTTTTTAAAAAGCAACAAAATAGAAATAACAGTCCTGCCGTAACATTTACCGCGGCCAGGGGGGGAAATTATTTGACCAAAACTGAATAATTTACTATACTAGCTTTAATTTGCTGGCAAAGAAAGGGTGTGTGGTGAAAAATAAGATAAGAGCGCTGTTTAACAGCGAAACGTTTATTGGTTACTGTTTCATCCTGCCGAATTTCGTGGGATTCCTTCTTTTTATCTCGCTTCCCGTCATAGCTTCTTTTCTTTTAAGCTTTGTTTCCTGGGATATTTTTAACCCGCCGCAGTTCGTGGGGCTTAAAAACTTTCTTGACCTTTTCGGTTTTCACATGCGCCCCGGCGCCGCTTTCGGCTCGATATTCGACTACCTCTTTGTTTGGCGCTACGTTGTGCCGAACGATTTTGAATTCTGGTACTATCTCTACAACACCACGTTCTTCATGCTTGGCATACCTCTTGGCATGATAGGCTCGCTTCTCATGGCTATTATCATGAACCGGCCGCTTAGAGGCATAACCTTCTTCCGCACCATCTATTTCCTTCCGTCTATTTCTTCCATCGTCGCCATAGCGCTTTTATGGCGCTGGATTTATAACCCCGATTACGGCCTCCTCAATACCCTGCTGGGCTACATGGGAATACAGGGGCCTGCGTGGCTTAACCACCCGGTATGGGCAAGATTCAGTTTAATAATAATGGGATTGTGGTCGGGCGTCGGCGGCTATAACATGCTTTTATATCTTGCGGCGCTTCAGGGTATACCGCAGCATCTTTACGAAGCCTCGGAGATTGACGGCGCCAACGCATGGCAGAAATTCGTGCATATTACCGTCCCCATGCTTTCACCCACCACCTTCTTCATATT
>MGVN01000066.1:11238-14961 GCA_001800515.1 Elusimicrobia bacterium RIFOXYB2_FULL_49_7
CTGGTTTCTTTTCGTCATAATCTTCATGGTAACGTTGTTTAACTGGAAGTTCGGCGGCAAAAAAGTACAATATCAATACATGTAGGAGAACCTGATGACCCTGCACCAGATGAAAATAATAAGCGATATCATAAACAAGACCCTGATATACCTTATATTGTCGCTGTTCGGCCTTTCGATGATTTTTCCTTTCCTGTGGATGCTTTCCACTTCGCTGAAGGACCCTACCCTGATTTTCACCTCATCCATCAACCTGTGGCCAAAACCGATTATATGGAGAAATTACCTTGAGGCCTGGTACGCTATACCGTTCGGCCGATTCTACGTTAACAGCACCATAGTTGCGATAGCGGTAACCGCGGGCCAGGTTGTTACAAGCTCGATGGCCGCCTATGCTTTTTCGCGCCTGCGCTTCCCGGGCAGGGACAAAATATTTTTCGGTTATCTTGCAACCATGATGATACCGGGAATGGTAACGCTTATCCCGGTGTTTATTCTGCTCAAAACGCTTAACTGGCTGGATACCTACAAGGCATTGATACTGCCCGGCATTTTCTCGGCCTACGGCACGTTCATGCTGCGCCAGTTTTTCATGACGCTGCCGTCCGATCTTGAGGACGCCGCAAAGATTGACGGTTGCAGCCTCTGGCGCATATACTGGCAGATTATCCTGCCGCTGTCTAAGCCTGCGCTTGCTACGCTTGGAACTTTTACGTTCCTTGGCAACTGGCAAAGTTTTTTCTGGCCGCTCATCGTAACCTCGTCTGAAAAAATGAAAACGCTCCCTATAGGACTATCGTATTTCCAGGACATATACACTACCAACTGGACGTTATTGATGGCAGCATCCGTTATCGTGCTTGCGCCGGCGCTCCTTATTTTCATACTCAATCAGCGCTTCATTACGCAAGGCATAGCCTTAACCGGATTAAAGGGATAAAGGAGACTAAATAATATGTTTAACAGGTTTCATTCACTGATTCTTTTTGTCGGAATAATCGCCGTAACGGCGATGGCGGGCTGCGGCAAAAAGGCGGACAGTTCAAGCCAGCCGGCCAACCCGGATGCGGTTCCGATTCGTATCGCGTTCTGGGGCGCGGTGGAAGAAAAAGAAATAATTACAAAAACCGTTACCGATTGGGAGAAAAAGAACCCGCACGTCAAAATAGTGCTTGAGCATATACCCTCGGGATCATACACCGATAAAGTTCTCACCGAAATCGCCGGCGGCAACCCGCCCGACATTATTTTCTGCGAAGTCAACATTTTCGTAACGTTCTTCTACAAGGATGCACTCCTTGACCTTGCGCCCTTCCTGGCCGAAGACAAAAATTTCGACATTAAGGATTTCTTCCCCGAAGTGGTGGCGCGCTTCTCGCGGGACGGCAAAATACTCTGCATACCGCGCGATACCGCACCCTTTGCCTGCATATATTACAATAAAAACCTTTTCGACAAATTCAAACTGCCTTATCCTAAAGACGATTGGGACATGAACCAGTTCCTGGCAACGTCCAAAATGCTGACTTTCGACGAGAACGACAAGCACCCGGATGAGGAAGGATTCAACGAGAAAAAGATAAAGAACTACGGTTTCTGGGGCTGGACCTGGCAGAATTTCGTTTACTCGTACGGCGGCAGGGTTGTTGACGATGTCAACAATCCGACTAAATGCCTGTTAAGCGAACAGGCGGCGATTGACGGCGTACAGATGTTCGTTGACCTTTCTTACAAACATTTTGTATCTCCGAAGCCCGATTCGCTGACCAACATGGGCATGAACATAAACCAGTTGTTCACCATGGAAAAATTGGCCATGTTCCAATCCGGCATCTGGGAAACGCCCAACCTGCGCAAGATTATCGGCAACAAATTCGCGTGGGACGTGGCGATGTTCCCCAAAGGCCCCGGCGGGAAACGCGGTTTCGGAACAGGCGGCTCTGGCTACGCAATACTTAAAACCTGCAAGTACCCCAAAGAGGCATGGGAAGTGATAAAATGCCTTGCCGGGACAACGGGCCAGGAAATGCTTGCAGACACAGGCCTGGCACAGCCGGCAAACCGCAAAATCGCCGAAGGCAAATACTGGGCTGCAAGCCCCAAGGCTCCGCTGAACAAGAAAATGCTCAACCAGGCTGTACAATATACTCTCTATGATCCGTTTCACCCGTTATGGAGAGAGGCTTCCGACAAATACATCGGCCAGCAGATGGACCTGATAATTCATAACAATATCCCGGTAAAGGCCGGGCTTGAAAAGATAGCTTCGCGGATAAATGCAATCCTGGAAAAAAAATAAATGGTAAAACTGTTTTTTACGTTTATTTTTTTGATGTTTTGCGTTTTTCCGGCCCAGGCTAAGCAATGGGGCGGCCGCGTCGGCGCAAAAGTTCAGTTTTCTGCACTTGACGGCATCCCGTTATCGGGGCTTTTTATACCGCCGGCCTCGCAGGGCATGAAAACCTTTGTACTGCTGCATGGCCTTGGCAGCAACCAGGAAGAATGGCAACCCTTCATTCAAAAACTTGTAAAACGCGGCTACGGATTTTTGTCATACGATGCGCGCGGCCACGGAGAGAGTACGGTTGACGGAAACGGACAAAAGATCTCTTTTGAAAATTTCGGCGCTCCCGGCCCGGGCTCGCAATGGAATGCCATGATCTCCGATCTTGAGCAGGCCATCGGATTTCTTTTAAACGAGAAGAAAATATCAAAGAAACGAATCGGGCTTATGGGCGCAAGCCTTGGAGCAAACATCTGCATAATCGAAACCGGCCGCGATAAAGAGATACCTGTCACCGTGCTGCTTTCACCCGGGCTTAACTACGCGGGAATTGTTACATCCAGGGCTATCGAGGGCTGCAATGACCGCGCCGTTTTGATAGCCGCAGCCCCCGGCGATACTTATGCCTGGCAAAGCTCCACCCTGCTGTCGCAGGCGATCGCAAAGAACAAAAAAGCACTATTTATTACAGGCCAGGGCAACCGCCACGGCGTCCAGATGTTTGATGGTAAACTGGAAAACAAGATACTCAACTGGCTTGAAGGAAAATGACCTGTTTCGGAGTGCGCCCCGATAAAGAGCAGGAGCTTCGCAGCCGCCTGGAGAAGCTCGGCATTTTTGAGCGCGACATCACGGAGAAGTTTGTCCGCTCCGGAGGCAAAGGCGGCCAGAATGTCAACAAGGTCGCCACTTGCGTATATTTAAAGCATAATCCCACCGGCATAGAAGTAAAATGCCAGACCGACCGTCAACAATCAGTCAATCGTTTTCTTGCCCGGCGTATTCTGGCCGAACGCGTTGAAACGCTTGTGCACGGCAGGCAAAGCCTGGAGCAACAACGCATAGAAAAAATACGCCGCCAAAAACGCAAGCGTTCCAGGCGAGCTAAAGAAAAAATGCTTGAAACCAAACGGCATCAGGCGGGAAAAAAACAATTGCGCGCGCCGGTGAAACCGGATGAGCAATAATCCTCCGACAGTTATCGTCCCTCATTATACAGGCCACCGCAAGCGCGTACGGGAACGCTACCTTAAAGGCGGCATCCGCGGCTGGCAGGACTACGAAATTCTCGAACTGCTTCTGTTCCACTGCATCCCCCGGCGTGATACCAAGATACTTGCAAAAGAGATACTCAAACGCCACGGCAGCCTGCGGGACGTTTTCGCCCTGAAAGCACGGGATTTGCAGGCCGTAAAGGGTATGACGGCCAACGGCGCCCT
>MGVN01000066.1:14980-15264 GCA_001800515.1 Elusimicrobia bacterium RIFOXYB2_FULL_49_7
CAACTCCAACCGGCTGATAGCCTCTGAAATGATCCATGCGGGAACTGTAAATAAATCCGTAGTCTACCCCCGAACGGTGGTTGAACGCGCACTCTATCATCATGCAGCCGGCGTAATAATAGCCCACAACCATCCCGGCGCCTGTACATCGCCCTCGAAAGAAGACCACGCAGCCACCGCGGCGGTCGCAGCCGCCCTTGCCACCGTAGAAATCGCGCTCCTGGATCACATCCTCATCGCCGGCAACCGCCACGTAAGCTGGAAAGAACAGGGAATGCTTTAAA
>MGVN01000067.1:0-18280 GCA_001800515.1 Elusimicrobia bacterium RIFOXYB2_FULL_49_7
GAAAAAAAAGAAGGGAGCGTCGTTTTGTCCGTTTGATTTCATTCAGAGCCGTATTGATGGCAATCCGGGTCAAATAGGTTGATACCGAAGATTCCTCCCGGAACTCCGGAAGTGCCTTATAAAAACGGATGAAGGTCTCCTGGCCCACATCCTCGGCTTCAGGGGTATCTCCGAGCATACCTTTGACGACCGCGCTCACCCGCGCCTCATGGCATTCGACAAGCATTTTAAAAGCATGATCATCCCCTTGCTTGGCCAAGGCAACCCATTCTGCATCATTTATCATGTGATTCCGGGCGTTTGTTTGTTCTTTGCCCATGATATACTGCGTCGCCAACCGATACTCCTTTTACATAAATGGTTGGCCGCTTACAGTATCTTATCCGGCTTTGTAGGATTAGACAATTCGAAAAGGGGAATTATTCCATTTTTTATCGAACGCAGTGCTTCTTTTTGGCCACCGAAAAACCGAAACCGCCCAGCACCCGCCCCAGTTCGATATATTGCCCGTGCGAAAAGGCGATGAGACCCGCCTTTTCCAGGCAGAGTCGTCCCTGCCGGTTGATGAGTGTTTTATCAACATGGACGGCCATAATTTTAGCGATAAAGAGGTCGTGGGAACCCAGTTCCACCACTTGGTGAACCGCACATTCGATATTGACCGGACATTCACGGATAAAAGGAACTTGCCCATTGGCTGAAGCAACCGGTGTCAGACCGGTCTCTTTGAATTTATCAAGCTGTTTACCGGAACGGACCCCGCAAAAATCAACAGCACGAAGCAGCTTCGCGGTGGGAAGATTGACCACAAATACGCCCGATTCGCGGATGAGCGCATGAGAAAATCGTTCTTTTCGGATGGAGATAGAAAGCATGGGCGGTTCGGAATTGACCGTCCCGGCCCATGCCACTGTCATAATATTAGGCTTTCCCTTTTTGCTCTGACAAGTCACCAGGACCACAGGCACCGGATTCAGGAGCGTGGAAGGTTTCCATTTCTCCTTATTCATCATCTCCACCTCGGAGGTTATTTTTCAACCGTTGCATGCAGGGCACGGCCGTAAATCTGGGTTTTCTTGAGCCGAGTTAAAAGTGCTTCTTCCATTTCCGTGGGTAAGTCGACCAATGTAAAATCCTTTTGAATATCGATATGACCGATATACCGGCTGTCAAGTCCGGTCTCATTGGATATGGCCCCCACGATATTCCGAGCCTTGACTCCATGTACATGTCCCACCTGCAAACGAAAAGTGCTTAACGCCTTTTCATCGTTGGGCCGACCTGCTGCGGCCGGACGGGGACCTCGTTCTTTCTTTCCGGATCGCGTAGGAAAAGAGGAACGGTCCGACTCGCACGATCTGCCGAAACCTTCAGGTTTATGCTTCAACAAAAAGGGCTTTTTTCCTTGAACCATTTTAGCAAGTGCCGCGGCGATATCCAGCGGCTCAATACCATGTTCTTCCTGATATTTGGTCACCACCTCTTTAAATTCTTCCAGTGACTCTGTTGACAACGTATCCGTCATGCGCTGTTTGAAGGCTGTAATCCGCTTATTATTGATGAAGTCGGCACTGGGCAATTCCATAATCTCGATCTTCTGACGGGTAAACCGCTCAATGCTATTCAGTATGCCACGCTCCCGGGGCGAGACGAAAAGAATGGCCTGACCGCTGGCCCCGGCACGCCCGGTGCGACCCACACGGTGAATATATCCTTCCGTATCGTAAGGAATATCGTAATTGACAACATGACTTATCCGTTTCACATCCAGCCCCCGCGCCGCCACATCCGTGGCGACAATGATATCCAACGTTCCTTTTTTGAGCTGATCCACGGTCCGCTCGCGCTGTTTTTGGGGAATTTCACCGTTGAGCGGAGCGGCCGCATAGCCGCGCGCCTGAAGCCGCTCGGCAATCTCCAGTGTCGCCGTCTTGGTACGCACAAAGATAAGGATGGCATCAAACGTCTCGGCTTCCAGAATGCGGGTAAGGCCGTCCAGTTTGTTCAGATGCTGCACCAGCCAGTAACGGTGGCGGATATTGTCCGCCGTCTGGGTCTTGCCTTTGGAGGCGATTTCCTTGGGCTCTTTCATATAGCGGCCCGCAATACGCCGGATTTCAGGCGGCATGGTAGCGGAAAAAAGCGCGGTCTGACGTTCAGGCGGTGTCTGCTTCAGAATCCATTCCACATCATCAATAAAACCCATGCGCAACATTTCATCCGCTTCGTCCAGGACCATGTGCTTGACAGACGATAAATCAAGAGTCTTTCGTTTGATATGATCAATGACCCGTCCCGGTGTTCCCACCACCACGTGAACAGCGCGGTTCAACTGGCGTAATTGAATTTCATAGGACTGGCCGCCGTAAATGGGCAATACATGAAAGTGGGGGACATGGGCAGCATACTTCTGAAAAGCCTCCGCTACCTGAATGGTCAGTTCACGCGTGGGGGTCAGCACCAGGACCTGCGGCTTTTTCTGTTTTATATCCAACCGGGAGAGAAACGGGAGGGCAAAGGCAGCGGTCTTGCCGGTGCCGGTCTGTGCCTGGCCAATGACATCCTTGCCGGACAACAAAACCGGAATGGTCTGCGCCTGAATGGGAGTGGGGGTTTCGTAGCCCACATCGGTCAATGCCTGGAGCACCTGTTTGCTTAAATCGAGATCATTGAAGGAAACCGTTTTTGCGGGAGCAGGGACAGTGTGGGGCATAGTAGACTTTCGGTAAAATGAAAATGGCCGGCGCCCAGTCGTCTTCTTAAGCGCTTCGGGACAAATAAAGATAGTTTTTACCCATGCGGGCTTGAAATAGAATGTTCCGAACAACCCCAAAATTCAAGACAACAACCGATGAGCTGGAACGGTCCAAATATTTGGCTCACTTAAGAATGAAACCTTGCCATTGTGATTGACGACCACCCCACCCAACCAAGCCTCCCCGTATAAAGCCGCTAACTTTCGAAGAGAAGAAAAGTCCTTCCGGGCCACCTCGCTTCTCATCTTGATTTCCAACCCTAAGATGCCGCGCGGCGTCTTTAAAACCAGATCCGTTTCAACTCCGGAATGGCTTCGATAAAAGTACATCTCGCATAATGAAGAGGTGGTCCGAATCCATTTCCATATTTCAGACACCACCCAAGTCTCAAACAGCGCTCCGGAAACTCCCTCCCATTGACCGGTCATGCAACGAAGCATGCCGGTATCCAACCAGTACAGCTTCGGTGTTTTAACCACTGAAGCGACAGGATTCGTCCTCCAAGGCTGCAATAATAAAACCTGATAGGATAATTCAAGATACCTCAAATATCGGCGAGCCGTATCCACCGAAAGCCCCGTGTCACGAGCTAATTCGGAATAATTGAGCAATTGTCCGGAGCGATGGGCCGCTGCGGTCTGAAATTTCTTAAAGGGCATCAGATCATTTAACCGGGCCAAATCAGACAAATCCCTTTCCAGGTAAGTAAATTCATAATCTTTCAGCCATTTCCGGCGATCCGCATCGGATAGCGGCAATAAGGCGGGCATACCGCCCCATTGAATCGAATAAGTGGCTTGCTCCATTTTTGGGCCGTTCTCTTGGCTTAATAAGCGGGGTGGTTCCGTGGAAAAGAGGTCAGCCAAAGCCCCCCTTTCCGTCAGACCGCTCAAAAGACGTGGCATTTCCGGCAAGACCTCCATGCCTTGTGTCAATAATTCACATAACATTAATGGATACAGTTCATAAAGGCGGATACGACCGGCCAATGACTCCCGAATTCGTTTTAGCAATAGGACCTGGCTTGATCCAAGAAGAATGGAAAGGGACAATTCTCCACTATCCCAAGCGTATTTTATCTTCTCGAAAACAGACGGTTCTTTCTGTGCTTCATCAATCACCGCGCTACCCATTTGGCGAGCCCACAAAAAAGCAGGCATGATTTGGAGCACCTCACGCTCTTCTGCGGAATCAAGATTATGATATCGGAGATTAGAATAGCTTTTTCTGACCAAAGTCGTCTTTCCGGTCTGTCGAGCGCCGGTAATTAAAAAAAGCCCTTTTTGACCGGCTTCCTGAAGGATTCTACGAAGGATTCTATTTTTCATCCGATAAATATAGATAATCTACGATCGTATCGTCAATATTCGGCAATATCATACGATAGCATCAATAATAATAACAATATTGCCTAATACCGCTTGCCCCGGCTGCTTCCCATCCTGAATAATATGTATTTTTCTTTTATGTCTTCTATCCGTTACGATATTGTTCACACCGCGCCTATAGAGGCCATTGTCGCGCTCTATGAAGAAGCCGGCTGGTGGAAGGAATCCAAGAGCGCCCGGGAAGCCGTGCCCGCCATGATAACCGGAAGCTTCTGTTTTATGGTGGCCATGACCGAGGAGAACAAGATCATCGGCATGGGCCGGGTCATCAGCGACGGAGTAAGCGATGGCTATATTCAGGATCTCACAGTCCTGAAAGCCTTTCGAAGACAAGGGATTGGACGCGAGCTGCTGGTACGGCTAACCCGCTATTGTCAGGAAAAGCGACTTGAATGGATCGGATTGGTAGCAGAACCCAACACCACCCGATTTTACGAAGCCAATGGGTTTAAGGAGCTAAAAAACCATGTCCCTATGCGCTGCCTGTAGATGCCGCTCCAAAGTATCCAAACCCTCTGCGGAGGACATTGTCTTTAAACCACTTGTTCCGGCAGATTTCCAGCCGCTCGGCGCCTTTCTCCAGGCCCATCCTCACTCCTTATCCGGGTACACCCTTGCCATTCTGGCCAGCTGGAACCCGATCTTTCACTATCAATGGGCCTTTCCGGAACCCTCCACTCTGCTCCTCTCCTATTCCACGGATGCGGACAACACACTTCACCTGCTTCAACCCATCGGCTCCTTGACACCCGCCATTCAACAAGCGCTTCTGCATCGCGGTCGCTGCCAGAAGGGGGGATTGGACATGGTGGGTGTGGAACCCGGATTTGCAACCACGTTTCCAGACTTTGCGGCCCATTTTAACATTAAACCCGCTCCGGAACATTACAACTACCTCTATCGTGCCGAGGATCTCGCCCTGCTTGCCGGCAGACGATACGCCAAAAAACGGAATCTCATCGCCCAGGCCGAAGACACTTACGCATGGTCAGTTGAGCGGCTGACTCCAGGCAACGTGGCAGACTGCATCACACTCGTCAACGAATATATGACGGATCTCAAAGGCCCCCTCTCCGCCTCCTTGCGCAACGACGACTTTGCCATTCGCACGGCGCTTCATCTGTTCGACAAACTCCCCTTGGACGGCACCCTTATCCGAGTGGACGGCAAAACAGCCGCCTTTTCAATTTGCGAACCCCAGACCAAAGACACGGCAGTCATCCACTTTGAAAGGGCCTTAAAGAGCTACAAAGGGATTTATCAGGTTGTAAACAAAGCGGCCGCGCAAGCCATCTTTAATCGCGGATTTACTTTTATCAATCGGGAAGAAGACATGGGAGATCCGGGCCTGCGTCAAGCTAAAGAGTCTTATCATCCGGTCCGATTGTCAGAATCCGTGTCGCTGACCCTGAAACGGTAACGGCTATCAACCCAGCTGGCTCACCATATTGGACATCTGGGTCTGCATGGTGGACATCACCTTTTCAAGGTTGGAATATTCGGTGACCAATTTTTGTCGGTAGGCTTCTTCCTTTTCTTCCTGTTCGGCAATCCTATCGTCCAATTCATCCATATCATCCTGAATGCTCTTTTTCCGCTGCGTCACAAACCCATCATAGGTGTCCGTTGCCTTATCCAGGTAGTTGGCAATGTCCATGCCCACGCCGTTCGTAAAACTCACGATCGCACTGCCGCTCTCGGGGACGGTGAGGGACAATCCTTTGGCCTCGCCGTCTGCTTTGACCGTCAGTACGCTGCCGCTAAGTTGGGCTACAAAAGTCTTGACGATATTGTCATTTTTGTCGAGCAAAGAAACCGTCTTATTGTCCACATTCACCAGATAGCGGCCGGAAACCGTGTCCGAGGTGGAGCGGCCTACAATGAAGCTGCTGTTGTCCGACACCCCCCGCTGGACAAAAAGGCTTTTCACCCCTTCGTAATCGGTTTCCAACGCCTTCTGAAATTTGTCCTCGTCAATGGAATATTCGCCGGAATACTGATCCACCGTGATCCCAAGCGAAGCGAGGTTGGTGTACTTGTTTCCGGTCAGATGACTGAAATTGGCGGTGAGCAGGCTGCGCAGTTGATTTTTAAGACGATCCGTGGTGCTGTCGCCGGATAGTGCCGCCTTGGAAACCGTGTCCTTACTGCTGGAATCGGAACCGTCATCCTCTTTTTCAGTGACCGTCACCTTGCTCTTTTCCGTGATATACTTGATGACCGAATTGAAGGCATCCAGAAAACCCTGTACATTCGCTTGAATCGCATCCAGGTCGCGATCAATGGTCACCTGGACCGTTTCATCAAGATCCGCCTTATGCAATTGAATAACCACCCCTTCGACCGAATCATCCGCCTCATTATCCGATGAGGTGAGGTTCAAACCGTCCACGCTGAAAAAAGCGTCCGTTCCGGGCTGTAGGATGCCGTCCTTGCCTGCCGTATTCACGGCCATGAGCCCGCCGAAATCAAGGCTGCCACCCCCTTCATTATTGGCCGTAAGAAAGACCTGGAGCGACGAGGCGCCTCCGTTCTTATCCGCCACCATAATGCGGCCGTTCTCCACGGATGCGGTCACCATGCCGTTAAAGGCGTTTTCAATGGAGGACATCAAGTCCGATACGGTCATGGTCGCGGGATCATCAATGACAAAGGTCTTAGCATTGAGACTGCTGCCGTTGCGATCCGTCCCCTGAATGGTGATGGTATCGTTTTTGACCAGACCTGCGCCGTCAATGTCGGACAACAGGGTATCCGCCGTTATTTCCATCCCCCCAACCGTATTGGCATCGGACTGTACCTTGTGCGCCACAATCCCCTTTTCACCCGAAGCGTTCAGAATACCCAAGGATTGCAGCACATTGCCGGCCGTCTCGGTATAAGCCGCACCGGCGGAACCCGAATCCTTGCTGGTCAAAGAAAGGGCGTATTCCGAGTCCGATATTTTGATAATGGTAGCGCTGATACCAATGTCCGTAGCGGAATTGATCTTGTCCCGAATCTCCTTTAAGGAATCACCGGATTCGATTTCTATGGAAACGTCCGTGCCTGTGGGATCATCCTCAACGGCTGCTTGGGTCCGATTGACGGTGAAGGAACCGGAGATGGCAAGGGCCGTATGAGACGCCGAATAGGTATTGGACATGATTTTTTCGCTCTTGGCCAGCTGATAGACCGCCACGGAAAAAGAGCCGGGCGTGCCGCCATCCTCGCCTTTGATGGTCACAATCTCGTCATCGCTCGACGTAATCGCGAATTTATCAAAGGAATCCGGGTCTTTCAAGGCTTCGGCTTTGCTTTCCAGGGTGGACAGGTTGCTCGACAAGGTACCCCAGGCGCTCAACGTCAGCTCATCATTGGACTTTTTCGTTTCAAGCCGGGTCACCTTCTCGTGTTCGATGGAAACCAAACCATCGATAATGTTATCGGTGTCCAGACCGGATGCCAATCCACTGACCGACAATAATGAACTCATGCCATCCTCCCTTGAATCAATACCCTATCCGGACACAGACTCTAAGCCGCTTCACGCACGGCGATCACTTGGCTGATGGGAACCGTGACCGCATTGTACTTCTCCCCGCTTCCGGAATAATCATAATCCTTGGTCTTTAGCTGCAGATGGGTGCCGGATTCCGTGAAATCGATACCGCCTACGCTTCCCTGCTCAAAAATGTAGGCACCCACGGAATCGCTTCCGCTCTTGGCTTCAATTTCCACTCGATACAATCCGTCTTCAATCTGCTCCCCTTCACTGTTATTGCCGTCAAAGAGTACACTGTAAGCATCATAATCCTCAAAGGCATAGGTATCCGAATTGGTTTCCGCGCTGAGCGTACGGACCAAGTTATCATCACTGTCATAAATATTGAGGGTAACGCTGTCGGCGGCCTCGTCCGTGCAAAAATAGAGCCGCTTGGAGGTCATGACCCCATTGCTTTCCGTCATAGCGAGCTGCTCCACTTCCACGCGTACATCCTTACCGATGAGGCTTGCGGTCAGACAATTGTTCAGCCCCACATTAGCACTGTTTTGATTTTCTAAGGCAGAAGCAATGCTCTCTGTTGCAGTCTTTAACGCATCCGCAGATTCCTGTTGAATGGTCAAACTCTGGTAAAAATTATCGCTCATGGTTTCCAACGTAGTTTGAACGTTTTGCATGGCCTCCAAAGAAGAAAACTGGGCCATTTGCGCTGCAAAGTCCGTGTTTTCCATGGGACTTAAGGGATCCTGATATTCCAGTTGTTTCGTCAATAATAACAGAAAATCATCCTTGCCCAGGGCACTCTGTTCTTCTGATGTAGAATAAATGGTTGAGCTTTGCGAAGCGATCGATTGCTGAATGGCATCGATTGTGGACGTCATACTTTCCGTAGCCATAAGTGATTCTCCCTTCAATAAGTGGTTCCACGGCCATGGGTGCCATCCCTGTCCTCCCCAGCCCTTTTTAGACATATCGGCATGAGAAAAGGTTGCTTATTTTTTGCTTTGGTGAAATAAACCGAGGCTGGCTATTGTCTAATGGGATGATGAGAAACCTGATCCTGCTCTTCACCTGCCTTTATGGCCTTATTTCCTGCACTGAAATCCCGTCGGTTTGGCGTAAAATCGCCATCATCGTGGATGGTTCGGACAAGGAATGGATCAATACCAAAGTCGTGGGCGAACGGGGCAAGGTAGGTTTAAGCGCAGTCAATGATTCAACCGATTTCTATATACGGCTGACTGTTTGGGATAAGACCATCCAACATCAGATATTGCACTCCGGTATCACCGTCTGGTTCGATACCGAAGGCAACAGCGATAAGCGGCTGGGACTCTATTTTCCGATGAAAATGGCACCTCAACTCATGTCACAGCCGCAGCATGAGAACAAGGGAATGTTACCCGATTTCAAAGAACCGCCACCAGAGGCCTTGATTGAGCAAAATGATTCCTCCCCTGTTATGATCCGGCAACCCAACGGAAATGATTCAGTTCGACTGACACTTGCCACGCTCACCGGTGCGGAGATGCGGATGGGTTTTGATAAAAGCCGGTTGGTGGTGGAATTGCGCACCTCCCTAATCCCCTTGCATAGCCGTCTCTTTGCCGTACAATCCGGACCCGACAATCTGTTGGGTGTGGGTTTAGAAGCCAAAGCACTGCCGACACCGCCGGACAAAGGAAAAGGCATGGGTGGGCCTCCGGGTGGCAACGGAATGGGAGGAGGCATGGGCGGACCTCCGGGTGGCAACGGAATGGGAGGAGGCATGGGCGGACCTCCGGGTGGCAACAGAATGGGAGGAGGCATGGGCGGACCTCCGGGAATGAGCCGGAACGAAGAGTGGGAATTCTGGGTCACTTTTAAGCTGTCAATATCACCCGACTCGCTCAAACCCATAAAATGAAGAAAAAGAAAATCCTTTTTCTTCTCCTCTTTCCCCTGCTTCTCCTGGTAGGAGCCCTTTCCTTCAGGTCCGGACAGCCGGAAAGGCCCTCTTTCCGTATCGCAACAGTCACATGCGGCGACATTCGCCTCTGCGTCACAGCAACCGGCACGTTGGAACCACTCGACAAGATAGACATCAGCACCCAGGTCTCGGGCACCCTCCTAAAACTCCATGCGGATTACAATACCGAGGTAAAAAAAGGAGACACCCTTGCACTTCTTGATCCATCCGCCCTTCAAGCCACGGTAGCGGAAGCAGGGGCAGCCCTGAAATCGGCCCTGAACGAGCTGACCTACCGGCAAGCCGTTTACGTCCGGGTCCATTCGCTCTATGAAAAGGGGATGGCAAGCCTTGCCGACGAAGAAACGGCACGGTATACTCTGAAGCAAGCTGAAGCACAACAGGAGAAATGTGCAGCCGAAGATAGCCGCGCCCGCACCAATCTTTCCTATAGCACCATCATCTCTCCCATCGACGGCGTGGTCTTAAGCCGCTCTGTGAACGAAGGACAAACCGTTGCCGCCAATTTCAGCGCCCCCACCCTTTTTACCCTGGCAAAAGATCTAAGAAAAATGAAAGTAGAGGCCGCAGTGGATGAAGCGGATATCGGCAAAGTGACAACCAACCAACACGTTGAATTCACGGTGGACGCTTTTCCGGAAGATTCCTTTTCCGGCATCGTAAGTCAAGTCCGGTTGGAAGCCACGGTAAACGCCAATGTCGTCACCTATTCCGTTATCATTACAGCGGACAATCCGGACAAAAAACTCCTACCCGGCATGACCGCGACCCTCTCCATTTGCACAAATGAGGTGTTGAATGTCGCCCGGGTACCGGCCGCTGCCCTCACATTCCGGCCCGCGGGTATCTCCATCCCCAGTGAATCTGCAGTTTGGATCATGCAGCAGGGCATCCCTCGACCGGTCCCGGTTAACATCGGTCTCACGGACGGGAATCTCACGGAAATCCGTAAAGGCGTGACCCCCGGCGATACGGTGCTCATTGGAATGGCAGTGGCATCCGCCGATAAACCGACAAGCGGAACAGCCGACGAAAAAAGCATGAGCCCCTTCCTTCCCTCGCCACCACCCGGTGGGCCGCCACCGGGCGCAGGCGCACCTCCGGGACGGTAACCATGGCCCACCCCATTCTTTCTCTGGAAAAAGTAACACGGACCTTTCAGGTGGGCTCAGAAAATGTCCGGGCGCTCAAGGGAGTGACCTGCGAGGTTGCCTCCGGTGAATTCGTGGCCATCATGGGCGCCAGCGGATCCGGCAAATCCACCTTGCTCAACATTCTCGGTTGCCTTGACAGACCAACCCAAGGCAGTTATCGTCTGGACAACACGGCTGTTGAATCGCTGAATAGAGAACAATTGGCCGCTTTGCGAAACCGGAAAATCGGCTTCATTTTTCAATCCTACAATCTGCTTCCCCGCACCAGCGCTCTGGAAAATGTAGAACTTCCCTTGTATTACAACCCCTCCTACAATACCGCCACACGTCGCGTACGCGCCAAAGAGGCCCTTTCCGCAGTCGGTCTGGCGGACCGGATGGGCCATGCCCCAAACCAGCTTTCCGGCGGCCAACAACAGCGGGTAGCTATTGCCCGCGCATTGGTGAATGAGCCGGTCTTGATTCTGGCAGATGAGGCAACCGGCAATCTGGACACGGAAACCTCCTATGAGATCATGACCCTTTTCCAATCACTTCATCACAACGGTAAAACCATTGTCTTTGTAACGCATGAACCCGATATCGCTGCCTTTTGCAGCCGGGTCATCCGTCTCAAGGACGGCCGACTCATTCAGGACAGTCCCACCCCGTGAGCTTTTTTAACCTGCTCCGACTTGCTGTTCGCGCCATCAGCCGAAACCGGTTCAGGACCTTGCTGACCATGCTTGGGGTCATCATCGGTGTGGGGTCCGTAGTGACCATGCTGGCCATCGGCGAAGGATCAAAAAAGAGCATCCGGGAAAAAATCTCTAAAATGGGAACCAACATGATTTCCATACGACCCGGCGGTACTTCACAGAAAGGGGTGATGCTCAATCCCAACACGGTCCAATCACTCACCCTCGCGGACTTGGCCGTATTGCGGAGTCAAGGGACACTCCTCTCGGCTCTGTCGCCGCAAGTTGCAACGCGCGGACAGGTGGTGCGCGGACCTAAAAACTGGAACACGTCACTCCAGGGAGTATCGCCCGATTACCTCGACATCCGTAAACTATCGGTCAGCGAAGGGCGTGCTTTTACGGAACAAGAGACCGGTCATTCTGAAAAGGTTTGTTTGCTTGGAAAAACAGTCCGAGACAAACTGTTTGAAACAAGCGAGAGCGCGGTGGGAAGCGTCATCCGGTTCGGCCGGATTCCATTTCGTGTAATAGGCGTCCTGGCGTCCAAGGGCGAAAGTAATTTCGGCCAGGACCAGGACGATCTCCTTCTCTCTCCCTATACCACGGTCCAAAAACGGGTTTTAGCCATCACGCATGTACAGGAAATTTATGCTTCGGCACGTTCCGAAAACGAATCCGAAGCCGCGCAGAAACAGGTCCTCACCCTGCTTCGGGCGTCTCACGGCTTATCCGACGGAGCAGAGGCCGACTTTACGGTTCGCTCCCAACAGGAACTGCTTGAGACCTTTACCTCCACGAGTCGGATGCTCACGATCCTATTGGCTTCCATTGCCGGTATTTCGCTCCTGGTGGGCGGTATCGGCATCATGAACATCATGACCGTCTCCGTGGTGGAACGGACGCGGGAAATCGGCCTGCGCCTGGCCGTAGGCGCCCGCCCTTGGGATATTCTTTTGCAATTTGTGGCCGAAGCCGTGATGATGAGCGTCTCCGGCGGACTCCTCGGCCTCTTGGGCGGCCTTATCGCCGTGTCGGCCATTCATGGGGTCACGGGCTGGCCCACGGCAATCACATTCACCTCACTATGGATGTCCTTTATCGTTTGTGTCTGCACCGGAATTTTTTTCGGATGGTATCCGGCACTCAAAGCCTCCCGGCTGGATCCGATTGAGGCAATCCGGTTCGAGTAACAATCCGGCCTGATTAACCATCCCTATTTTTCAAAATAATCCGTTGTGAAATACGCTTGATTCACCAAGGAGGAGATGTTTCGTATCGTATTTCAACCGATACCACGTGAAAACTGCTGCATTCTCACTGTTTTTAGGCGTAGATCAACACTGCAACCGGAGCGGTAATTCAAGGCTGACGGATTCTAAAAGCGTTTTATCTGACAATACCTGTTTCATGGGCCCGTCCGCAACCAGACGGCCCTGTGAAAGCAACAGGACGCGAGAGCAGGTTTCCCAGACAAAATCCAGGTCATGCGAGACCACCACCTTGGTTAGACTGAGCCGATTCAGATGGTTGATGAGTTTCCGCCGATTGCCGGGGTCCAAATCCGAGGTAGGCTCATCCAGCACCAACACCGACGGTGCCATGACCAAGACCGCAGCCAGGGCAGCAAACCGTTTCTGACCCTGGGACAAGGTGTAAGGCGGCCTCTCCGCCAGGTCCAGAATTCCGAATTCCTTTAAAACCGCTTCAGCGGCATGATACGCCTTATGCTCATCCATGCCCAGATTAAGCGGACCGAACATAATATCATCGATGATTCTCGGCATGAAAAGCATGTCATCCGGATTCTGAAAGATAAGGCCCACCTTTTTGCGAACCGTTTCAGCATTCTTTTTATCAATGACCATGCCGTCAATGCTTACCGTGCCGGACGAGGGGGAAAGCACCCCATTCAGATGATTCACCAAGGTGGACTTGCCCGCCCCGTTTCTACCGATAATGCCAACACTCTCCCCAACGGCAACGGAAAAGGAGAGCCCTTGCAACGCGGAAATACCTGTGGGGTAGACAAAGGAAAGGGAATCGACTTTGATCATTTTAAAATATCATCCTTAATATCAACATGGTCCCAATCGAACCGGCCACAAACAGACCATCCATTCCGCTAAAACGTCGGCTTACCTGACAACAGGCAACATTTCCATGGAATCCGCGCGATAACATGGCCCCATGGATTCGGGAAGCGCGTGCCATGGATCGCAGAAGCAGGGATCCGATGAGGCGGACCGTGGTCCGGATCTCTTTTCCCTTGTTTCCAAACGAACGGAGATTCCGTGCAAGCCTCAAGGCCTGCGCTTCCTCTGCCAACACAAAAAGATAACGGTGGAGCAATAGCAACTGAGTCGTAAAGGTTTCCGGAATATGCAGCCGTCTTAAGGCATGACAAATGTGATCAAAAGGCATACAGGCCGTGATGGTCAGAATAGTCAGCACGGAGATAAAAGCCTTGAGCACAATGACCGACCCGGAAACCAAGCCGGCACGGATGGTGAATCCCGCTATTTCCAGAAAAGGCCTTCCATCCAGAAAAGGATTCGCCGCTGCGGAGAGCAGGATAAATGGGGAAAGTATGAGAAGCCGTTTCAGGATGGGACGGAGCCGAACCCCGGATGAAACCAGCAAAAAAAGAGGCAGAGAGGCCATCATGAGAGCCCCCGATATATCAAACTTTGGAACAGAAACCAGGAGAAGGGTATAGACAAACCAGGAAACCAGCACAGCACGCGCATCCCGTTGTGCAAAAAAGACTACAGGATGGAGATGGCAATGGCCGTGATGGGAATGGAGCAACTCTTCTTTGATGGCGGTCACGTGTGTCCGTGGGTTTTGGTTTTGCGACGGATAATATACCCGATCCCAAAGGTAAGCGCAAGAACCATGAGACTGCCCGCAAGACCCGAGACCGAGGTTCCGACGGATATCGGCGAATTACTTTCACCCGGTTCTGTTCCATTTTCTTCTGCTTTGAAGGAATAGTCGGGTAAAAAGGCCAGCTTCTGCTGGATAAACGCCAGGCGCGACGTGATGAAACCGGGTTTGCTGTCAAGCTCCTCCTTGCCGCTTACCTTGGCCATGGACCATTCCAGGCCATCCGGGTGCGATGAGGCAAACCAGGAGACCATGCCGCCCACCAGAAGGGTTCCGATGAGAAATGGAACCATCACGTTTCTACCGACCCGCTGCCCGGCTGCTGCAGACAACAGCGAGGGTTGCGCTTTTTGAACAAAGGAGAGGACCCCAAAGACCACCAGTCCTTCTACCAGACCAATGGCCAGATGGATGGGCATCATAAACAGGATGAACGTGGAAAAGGGAAGTTCCGTAATGCCGGACAAGAGCGTTTCAAGTACTACGGAAAAGGCGCCCAGCAGAAGACCCGCGGTTGCACCGCCAAAAGAGGCCAAGGCCAACCGCACCGGACTTTTCATGTCTCCGGCAAGGGGTTTAAAGATAAAAGGATAGGCCACAAAGACCGGGAAAAAGGCAAGGTTAAAGATATTACACCCCAATGCCAGCAAACCCCCATCTGCAAAGAAAAGGCACTGAATGGTGAGCACAGAGGCAAGGGTGATGAATGCGCGCCAAGGCCCCAGGAGTGCGGCCAAAAGAAGCCCACCGCCCAGATGCCCCGAGGAACCGGTGCCGGGAATGGTGAAATTGATCATCTGCGCAGCAAAGACAAAGGCGCCGGTTATTGCCATGAGCGGGGTCTTAAAAGAATCGGCCTCGGTTTTGACTTTACGTGCAGACAAGGCAAGAAGGGTGCCGGAAGCGGCCCAAAAGGCACCTCCGACCACCGGGTTTAACAGGGCGTCTGACATATGCATAAAAATAAATCCTTTTGTAATAGGTTATTGTTTTTCAAAACGAACGGGAAAGGCGATGGTCATACCGGTTGTGGCCACCATGCTGCCGTTAAGATCGTTTCCAAGGCCGATGTCGAATATTAAAAGATCATTCAAAGCATACCGGACTCCTCCCAGGACCCAGGAGAGGGCCTTCTGCGTTCCACCTAATTCCGCACCCACAGAAAACGACCCGATAGGACAAGTAAGACAGAGCCCATACATCAGCTCTTGTTGATTGGTATTGGAATAGACCTCCAAACCGAGATTGGCGTCCATTGCAACAGAGCCCCATGCTTTTGAAACAATGGAATTGACAGAATAAGACTTTCCGCCCAGCTCACCCGATGCGGTCAAGGCAAGAAAATCCGGAATAAGGCTGAATTTCAGTCCGAGCTCGAGTCCGCTCAACTCTCTTTCATAGTAGGGAATCTGGGTACGACAGATACCGATGCCCATATCCATACGCTCCGTCAGACCGTGATTCAGGCTGAAGCCGAAAGCAGCACTGTTCTTCCAATAGTCCGAACAGAGTTCCGCCTCAAAAGCGGTGGCAGAAAGTGTGCCTGCATCATCCGTGGCAAACGGATGGGCAGCCACAACCGGCAGTGAAAGCAGGGCACCCATAAGGCTTACGATCATGAATTTTATCATATTGTCCTCCAATCGTGTTACTAATATAATTAACGTGCCACTATCAAACAAGATTATTCTTGATAAATTCCGGCGGACGCACTGAAACTTATCCGCCTTACCACAAGTAAAATCCGTCTTCCCGTTACAACACTCAATAATACACTGGTCTTGGGCGGTCGCGCAATTTTATCTTATCGCCATTATGTCCCTGCCCCTTTTCCTCTGTTTGACGCTACTGACGCTGCTCTCCGCGGCACCTAAGCCTAACATCGCCCTCATGGACTTGGCCGGTTCCGGCCTTTCGCCGGATGAACTTACCACCCTCTCCAACCGGTTGCGCGCAGAACTGCTCGAGACCGAAAGCTTTGTGGTGGTGGAACGAGGACGAATGGAGCTTATCCTTCGGGAACAAGGTTTCCAGCAATCCGGCTGTACGGACGCCTCTTGCGCCGTGGAAGCAGGCCAACTCCTCAATGTGGAGCAGATAGTTCTGGGCAGCATCGACCGAATCGGCCGGCTCTACTCCATCAATCTCCGTGCCGTCAGCGTAAAAAACAGCGAGGTACTCAAAAACATCAAAAGCGACCTGGTGGATGCCTCTATCGAAGATCTCATGATTACCGGACTCCGCAAAGCGGCCCGCCAATTAGCCGGACTTACCATTCAAGAAGAAATCGCCACACCGGTGCAACTCAGAGGCCGCAAAACAATCCGCTATAAAGGATCCTCCACGAGCCGAGAGGTGGGTTCCCTGACCATCACAGTTCAGCCGGCGGATGCCGATATTTTTCTGGATGATTCGGCTTATGGCAAAGGAAGCATGGTCATTGATTGCGTTCCGGTGGGCCGCCATCGCCTCCGATCCACCCGACCCGAATTTCGCAAGATGCGAACCGACGTAGAGATATTCCGAGATCAGGAGACCGTGGCCAATCTGGTTTTAAACGGCCGAACCCCCTTTTATCTTTCTCCGAGGGCGGCCTTGTTCTATAAGCGTACTAATCTGCGTCGCTCCCTGACCTATTCTGCGAATGATAGCGTATCAACGGATTATCTCAATTATGACCTGGACCATACCACCCCGCTGCCCTTTTCGCCATCGCTTGCTTTGGGATGGGAAAGCGGTCGTGACAGAATCGGTTTCTCCCTTTTCGCTTTTCCCGGCTTTCACAAGGAGGTGACCTTTCTGACAGCCGATGCTGACACCGTCTGTTTCGAAACAGAAAATATGACATTCGGCGGCTTTTTTGAATATTGGTACGCGTTTGTCAACATTCCAAAAATATTGGATTTCGGCGGCGGATTTTTCGGGGGCTATTTATGGCAGGAAATCGGATTAAATCCGGAAGATGCGCTCTCTGTTTCCGGAAAGAGGTATTCTTTTTTCGGAACGGATAAAATACTACGAATCCAATATATCCATTTCGGCGGCCCCATGCTTTGCCTGAAAGCAGGATACAAACATGTTTTTCTCGTTGTTTCCGACCGCCTCTTGCTGGGAATCAAGCGTGAAACAAAAACAACGGATAACACCGCCGCCTCGCCCTATTATACCCCAACCGATCAAACCGATACCAAGGCCTCCTTTAGCATCCAAAACAGTGTGAGCGGAGGCCTGCTCTTTCTTTTCTAAACCCATTCATAACAGGGATATCACCTAAGGATTTGCCCCGATGAAAAGAGACCCCGCAAAATTAGGCCGGGAAAAAGTTTCCAAACTGCTCCTGGAATTCTCTATTCCCGCGGTCATCGGCACCATGGTCTTTGCATCAACGAATATCGTGAATACCATCTTTATCGGTCGAGGGGTGGGCAGTATCGCCCTAACCGCCATCAGCCTCTCTTTCCCCGTGTTCTCCATCTTCATGGCCGTCGGCATGCTGGTGGGCATCGGCGGCGCGGCGCTGTTTTCCATCCGTCTCGGCGAAGGCAAACCTGAGGAAGCGGAAAAAATCCTGGGTAATGCCGTCTTTCTTTTTATCATCTTGAGCCTTCTGACTTCTCTGCTGGGTGAATTCTTTCTTATCCCCATCCTTCATGGGCTCGGCGCCAGTCCGGACAGCCTGCCCTATGCCCGTGATTATCTGCGAATCATCTTGGCCGGCGTTTTCTTCAATTTTATCGCCATGGGGCTGAATAACTTTGTCCGCGCCTCCGGTCATCCCGGCATTGCCATGATGACCCTGGTCATCGGCGCTATCATCAACATCGGACTCAACTTGCTGCTCGTCATCCACCTCCATTGGGGTGTAAAAGGGGCGGCGTACGCCACCTTCAGTTCAACGGCTTTTTCCGCAGGCTGGGTCATTATTCACTTCATGTCCGGTCGTAATGGCATACAACTTCGATT
>MGVN01000067.1:18387-28335 GCA_001800515.1 Elusimicrobia bacterium RIFOXYB2_FULL_49_7
AAAGCCTCGCCCATTACGGCGGTGACCTGGCCGTGGGCAGCATGGCCGTCATTTACAGTGTGGCCATGCTCTTCATCATGCCCATCATCGGCATCAATCAGGGCGCACAACCGGTCATCGGATTTAATTACGGGGCCAAAGCTTATGATAGGGTACGCGCCGCATTCCGTCAGGCGCTTATTGCGGCTACCGTCATTTCAACCATCGGGGCTGCGCTCATCCATCTCTTTCCACATAAATTAGTCACGCTTTTCAGTCGCGGCGATATTGCTTTAAGCAACGTAGCGGAACCGGGACTTCGGATTTTTCTAAGTCTGGTCTTTCTGGTGGGATTTCAATCCGTTGCAGCCAATTACTTCCAGGCCATTGGACGGCCCAGAATATCCATCCTGCTCAATCTGTTGCGACAGGTGATTATCTTCATTCCCGCACTTTACATCCTGCCTCGTTTTTTCGGTTTATACGGGGTCTGGTACTCGGCACCGTTGTCTGATTTCCTGGCAACGGCCATTACCGCTGTTTTTGTCATAAAAGAATATCGGCGGTTGAAACAGGCGACAACAACCACCCCCTCATTTCAAATTCGGTAAAATAGGGTAATCCTCACTCCATTTCTGGAGATTATTCCTGTGTCGGATAAATAAAACCGCGTTCTCCTTCGATGGTCAGATGAGTATTCACCGAATCACAAAGCGCCGCAAGACCGCTCAATGACTTCCGTGCATCCGCCCCGGTTAAAATCCGGAGTTGAAATTCGACTTTGAAATTATTGATAAGCAAAGGCACCACTTCCGCTTTGACAAATTCTTTTCCGGAAAAATAGCACCGGAGGATGGCCGAGTCCCAGACCGCATTGGTCCAAGTGGCAAAAGAGAAATTGCCGAGAGAGTAGGCAATCAGCTTTCCCTTATACAGTTCCATCCCCTGGAGCACATGGGGGTGATGGCCGAACACGCCGTCTGCGCCGAGATCGATGCAAAGATGGCCGATTTGTTTCTGATAATCCTTGGGCACCGTCATCTTTTCTGCGCCCCAATGAAAGACCACAAAAAGCAAATCAACGGAATCGCGCAAGGCCGCCATATCCTGCCGGATAACATCCTCATGGCCGAAGACTGTTCCGGGCCGGTTTGTCTTGGCCCAAAAATCCTCCGGAAAAACCAGGGAATAGCCTAAAAATCCGATACGCAACCCCTTCTTTTCTATAATATAAGGCTTGCGTGCATCCGCCAGATTCCGACCACCCCCAATGTGGCCGACTTTCAGACTGTCCAGTACATCCAGCGTTCGGTAAAAGGCGGAAATGCCATTATCAAGAACATGGTTGTTACCCAGATGAACCACATCAAAACCGCCATCCAAGACCACGCCCGCGTGTCGTACCGGTGCACGGAAGGTGTAGGTCTTTTGGGCCGCTTCACCGGTATCGGCAATGGGGAGTTCCAGATTACAGACGCGAATGTCCGCCTGTTGGAGCTCGGACTTCACCTGTTTGAGCGGATAATCGATTCCGTAGCGATCCAGAAAACCGGTACCCGTGTTAGCAAACATGACATCGCCGACGGCAATCACCTGAAGCGTATCGGTTTGGCCATAAACGAACACGCCCAGCACAAACAGGAGGAGTCTTATCATAGACAGTAAATGATAAATCAGCAGCTATGCAGAGATCAATGTTTCTTTCTTCAGCCAGGCACATTGATAGGGAGTCAAGTCCATTGTGCAAAGATCCGTTCGTGCATACGATACGCCCGTTAATCGATCCTGATAACGCTCCCCTGACAGATAACGGCTCAAATCAACCCTCACGGTTCGGTTGGTGACATTATGTAAAGCCAGTATCTCCTCCCCTCCCGGCAAACCGCCCCGTTTCAAAGCAAACACCGAAGGAGACAAATCCAGCACCGCCTGAGGCGCATCCGGATGAAACGCTTTTTCCTTCCGACGAAGAGAGAGCAACCGGCGATACTCGGACAATACCGATTGCCGCAGATGGCCGGGTGTCCCGAGTTCCTGTTGAATCTCGGTCAAATCGAACTGCCGACGATTGATGGTTCGAGCCCGTCCCGTTTTACGCACGCCTGCCAGGTTGTTTCTGGAACCGATAAGGCTTTGAATGTAAACACCGGGCATTCCCCGAAAAGCAAAGGTAATCAATTGAGCCAGCATGAAACGGCGGACCTGCACCTCTTGCGGCTCCTGAACAGCAGGATCGTTCAACGCATCAAAATAGCTGACATTCAATTCATATGAACAAACCGTGCCGTAGCTGTTTTTCTTGCCGCTTACCGCGCCTTGATGCCGCACCGCCAACTCGGTCAGACAACGCCGCGCTTCTTCAGGGAGCACCCCTTCCGTCGGTCGTATTCCGATGCCGTCATGAGAGGCCGTGATATTCAGAAGCGTTGTTCCAGCCGGCAAAGGCGGCAGGCGGCTGGCCCATTGGGTCAGATTCGACGCATCCTCACAAACCAACGCATGGAGAATAAGAGGGGAAAGCGTAAAATTGTAGATCAGTTGCGCTTCATCCCCGCCGTCCCCGAGATAAGCGACATTGTCGGGCCAAGGAGCATTAATTTCCGCCAAAAGAAGGATGTCCGGCGATACCCAATCCAGAATATCGCGAAAGAGCTTGATCAGTTGATGTGTTTGGGGTAGATGTGCGCAGGAAGTGCCCAATTCCTTCCAAAGATACGGAATAGCATCAAGTCGTATCATCCGACAACCCTGTTCCACATAAAATAGAAGAACATCAATGATTTCCAGAAACACTTTGGGGTTTTTGAAATTCAAGTCGATTTGATCCGGTCCGAAAGTGGTCCAAAGCCATTTCGGACCCTGGGTCGTCTGGTATTCATGCAGCAAAGGCAGGGTCCGGGTGCGCAACACGGAACGGGTATCGGTTTCCGGGGGCAGGGCAATGAAGAAATCCTCGGCATCAGGATCACCATGTTGATAGGCCTTCATATATAGGCTGTCGGACGACACATGGTTCACCACTCCATCAAAAACCAGTTTCCATTCTTTCCCCAGCGCTTGGATATCCTGCCAAGTTCCGAGGCTGGGGTTAACCTGACGAAAATCGGTGACCGCAAAGCCGTCATCCGATGTCCAGGGATAAAACGGAAGCAGATGGAGAAAGGAAAAAAGCGAGCCGGCCTCCTCCTGAAGAAAGGTATGCAGCGTGGAAAGCGGCGAACGGTCAGGCGAGAGAAAAGTATCCCCGTAAGTGATAAGCAGCGCATCCTTTTCGGAAAAACGCGGTCCAGCCGAAACCGAAAGGGTCCGTCTTTTCCTCTGGATCAACCTTTCAACCGCATGGAAAAGCGAGTCTGCCGACGCCGGACCGTACACATCCTGTAAACGGGTGCGAATCGATCGTGTGATTTCACATAACGCCCTTTCAGACTTCGCTTGAATACTCATTTAGTTAAGACAAGCTTCCTTTCAAATGTCTTATCCCCGATTCGAAGATGGGCAATGTAGAAGCCGGAAGATGTTTTTTGTGCGTCCCAGATATATGTGTAATGCATTGATTGCTTTGCACCAAGCGGTCTTAATTTTTTGATCAGTTTGCCTGTTATATCATAAATGGAGACTTCCGGAATAATAGACTCGCCCCCTCCGTTGCCGGTAGCCAGTTGTACAAATAAAGTGACCGTCGGATTAAAAGGATTGGGACCCATGTTAATTGAGAAGGGAACGTTTGTTGAATTAATTTCACGGTTGACGACCCCGGAGGATAATGGGGTCAGTTTAAAATCGTCAAAATAAGCGGCATCATTAAAGGAGCCCAGACCGACCTGTCCGGCGGAGTCTATTGTTTCTGTAACGGAACATTTTGGAGTCCCATTAAGGAAAACCTGAATAGTGCTATCAATTGAAATAATTTTCAAGGTATCATAGGTTCGGTCGGTAATCAGCGGCCCTCCAAAATTAAAAAGAGTATCGCGTATCCCATTTGTAAACTTATAAAGCGCTCCGGTTGTTGCATGGACAAGCAAACAATAGAAATTATCAGCGTTCTCATACCCGAATAGTATTACATAATCCGCCCAGGTATTGCTGGCACTTTCCGTTGAACGGGCTCGCACCTCCAGCTCGAAATCTTTTACCGTAACATTGTCCAACAATGAATATTCGCCGGGCTTGGTACCATTGACAACATAATCAGTATTGTTCAGATGATAAGCATAATTATCAATATCCGAATCAATAGACCAGTATGAAGAATGTAACGGCGTCCAGGAGAGCTTGGCCACCCTGTCGAAATCATCGAAATAACAGCCTATGGTATCGACAACATCAATGATGCAGCTGTCTTTAATTCCTGATGTTGTGAGCGAACAAACAACCGTTTGCGTCCCTGTTTCGGAAAAGGCCGTCACTTTTCCGCTGTCATTGACAGTGATAATACCGGGGGAACGGATAAACCATACAAGACTGTCCTTGATTTCCAAAGAACTGCTGTCGGAATAAAAACCGATTACCTTTAATTGATAGGTGTGGTTTGTTGACATTAATACATGCTCCGGAAGTAGGTCGATTCGCATCAGGTTGAAACCCGTGAATATTCCAGGGACCACATTATCGGTCGTCATGTTATTGGGAGGTAAAAGCCGTACATTGCCATGCATGTCGCAAAAATACAAATAGGATGTTGAAGGCATGCGCCCATGGCCGTCCGCCCATAACCCCCAAAAAGCAGAGTCGGCATTTACCGGACGCCGTACAAAGGTGTGATTGCGCGGACTGCCCGAGGTGAGCTGTTTTGTTTTGACCCATGTATTGCCGCGGTCAGAGGTCGTCCACAGGGCGATTTCACCGCCGGGATTATAGGGCTGCGGCCCCATTTCGGTGGGCCCGATGATTTTCCAGGTGCTGTCGTTTAAAAGGTAAAGCGAACCCATGTCATAATTATTGCCCGAGGTGAACGCCGGCTTTATGTCCCACGTTGTCCCTGTCCAGCGGGCCGTTGTCCAGGTCCTCGGATCGTTCTCCGGACCGGATTCATAGCCTTTGCTTGTTAGATAAAGAATAATCGGATTGTCATTGCTGTCGAAACGAATGTCCTTTATATAGACCAGAAGCCCCTCGCTCTCGTAATCATGTATTAAGGCGGTATTATTGATCTGGCTTAGAGGCAGCGTAACGGCCTGTCCATCGGCCGTCCGCCAGGTTGCGCCACGATCCGGTGTTTCCAGGTAATACAGGTTCGTCCTGTAATTAACGCCTCCGGAAGGATGATAGTCGAACGCGGTACCGATTTTATTTTTATTCGTAACGCTGATCTGGTAGCTGCCCTGTCCCATAATCGCCATGGGTTTCCATTCCGACCATTGAACGCCGTTTTGACTGGTAATATAGCCTGGCGTCCGAAAAACAGGACAGTAGTAACGCGTAAAGAAACTGAAAAAACCTTTTGCGGAATCATGCCATATTTGCATGTATGAAAAATTATTCAACGATACCGCTGTTGTATCTTCCATCCTTGTAGCATAAATACGCACAAATTCATCAACATTATAGGGCGTTGTGCTTTTATGGATATATGAAGTACGGCTCGTACCGTGAGAGGTCGAGAATAACCAGATATAACCGGAATCGTCCACTGAAATGACGGGATTATCGTGGGCGTCATCCGTTTGTTTGTTGAGCACAATCGTCGGACGGGGAACGGAACCGGTCGCATGATCATAATACGAAACCATGTGCAATAATTGTGTGTAGCTCGTCTTACTTGTTCCGCCGTAACAGAAGAACGTTTTATTGACTTCTTTACAGTAAACGGCAAAGGGCTGATGCTTGGCGCAATAAGTCCCAAGGCCGCCGCTGTATTTATAAACATACACATCATTGGAGGGTTCGTTCATATACCATATCCCGCGGTAGCCGTCATCTTTTAAGTTGAGTGTAACTTGTGCATTAACAATGACTAACATTGCCATTGTTAAGAGTAGCATTTTGCTGAATTTTGCCATAAATTCCTCTCTATCTTTTTAAAGTTTCAGGTTATCTCTCCCATTAAGATATCCCTTTAATGGGAATGTACTGAAAAGATAAGGAATAGGCATAAATGATACTTCCTATTTTTATAAAAATAAATATGAATAAAAGAGAAAATGACATAAAATCAGAGAAAATAAAGAAAAAACGCAAAAACAGTCACGGATTACCTCTTTTCCTGAAATCACCCGGAGATATTTTTTCCGATTTTTTAAAAACATGTTGAAAATTCTGTAAACTGAAATAACCGACTTCATATGCAATTTCCGTAATATTTTTATTGGTTTTTAAAAGGAGTTCTCTTGCATTAACCATGCGTACATTGTTTAGATATTCGGAAAAGGATATTTTCATCTCTTTTTTAAATATCCTGCCAAAATACTGCGGATTTAATCCAACCTCTTTGGCGATATCTTCAATACGCAATTCATCATTCCTATAATGAATTAAGACATAATCCTGCGCCATCTTAATGGCTTTTCCATATTTTGATGCAGGTAATGTCTTTTGCTTTTTTGTATTATTAAATACGGATAATATGACATAAATCAGAGTGATTGTTAAGATTATTAAAATTGAAATAAACAAGATAGACAGAAAACCCCAGGGCTTATCAGCCAATACAAGCTTTCCCCATTCGCTGGGATTATTTGTAATATTGGGCAGGGTCGTCCAGCTTGAAATTATTCTTTGAGAATGAGCATTTTCACGGTCAACCATCTTAATATTAAAACCCAACGTATGGTTGTTTCTGGGCATCACTCCTAATACGCTCCAGGGAATACCTATTTCAACCGTATATCCGGATAATTGAATTGTCGTACGACATTTTATGTAATGATGCCAGTTATAGACAATTTGCCTCTTGAAATAATCGAATGACACTGCCTTAAAAACACCGGTCGGGGCTATATAAAGAAACTTGTCGTCAGGTTCAGGAAGTTCGGAAAAAGAACCGTTTGCATCAAAATACAGAACCAGGCAATCGTCTATATTGACAAGAGGAGGAGTGCCCGCAGCATAAGACGCAATCGGCATTGAATCCCATGCATTTTCACCCTTCGCTACTTCATGGACTCTATTGAAAATAAAATCATCTTTTATCTGAAAAAAGAAGTATAAAAAATCCTTGTCCCAGCAGGAAAACCCTTTACAATCATTATCATCATTTTTAAATTCAACGTACGGGAAGGCGGCCCACGTTTTCTCAAATAGACCGTCAACATTAATTTTATTTTTTGTTTGATGGGATATCGCTTTATTTTTCGATAATTCAACGTGGCGGTCTAAAACAGGGTATATCTCATCTGTGGTACAGTGATTCCCTGCGGAATCAACTATTTTGCAGAATAATCTAATATCCCGATAGGATTGATCGGGTAAATGCGAACAGTCCCAAAGATGAGTATAGGGGGGAATGGAATCATCGCCAATCCGCTCATTTATATTCGGGCCTCTATTCGGATCTGTGTAAGAAGCAAAAAAGGATACGGTCTTAATTCCACTTTCTTTATCATAGGCCTCTGCGCTCAATTGAATAGTATTCGTTGTCAGGATATTGGCATTGCCCGGTTTGGTGATTCGACCTACCGGAGGAAGGGTATCCTGTATCCTTGAATTGGCTATTGAAAAAAGTGCCATCAATATGAAAAACGATAATAGAGAGGGCCATCGGAGGGTGTAAAAGATATTAGACATGAGGACTCCATGCAAAATATACTGTCTATGCCGATCATTCGCAAGTTTGTCGGGTGCAAAGACGGGTTTATTCGTCCGGGTTCAAATAAAAAGCCGAAGGCTTTTCCTTTTCAACCAACAACGGACAAAGTTATATTTTATCGGTATGATAACCAAAAAACACAATGTCGGTAAATTCACGGTGCTTGAAATCTGTGACGACCTGACCATCATCTCAGACCTGCAGGACCTTGACATCTTCATTGACGGACTCATCAAACGGGGTACCCTGTTCATTGCCGTCCGTTTTGATAAGATTTCCTATATCTACAGCGGCGCCTTGGCCGTGTTGCTTCTCACGGCCCGACGCCTGAAAGCCTTGCAAGGGGAAATCTGCCTTTTGGAACCGAATCTTGACATTCAGGACATCATGCATGTCACCAATATCGACACCATCCTGCACATTTTCCCCTCCGAAGAGCTGCTTCTTTCATCTCAACATACCTGACCCCCCTGATGGACGTTCTTTTCTATGAAGCGTTCGAAGAGGAAAGTGGGTCCATTTCCTATCGCAAGGTATTTTCCGCCTTCCCCTACTCATAACATGATTCGCGCGTTCTGTTTTCTGCTGACGCTCCTGACCTTCTCAAGCATGGCTCAGGAAACCGGCAATACCATTCGGAAAAGCAATTTCAATTTCGGCCACCAACTCGGATATCTCTACTCACGCATGGATGATGCTTATTTCCACACTCGCGGGGAATGGTCCTTTGAAACCGGCGCTCTGGCCTATTATACGGAAAAGATGCCCCTGGTCCGCAATCCTAAATGGCAGGAGCGGTTAATGGTGACCGTGCCCCTCTATTTTGAATTCTCGCCCTCCGACAATATTCTCCTTCAAGCGGATATCACGGATCTTTTTGTGGAATTTCCCTATCAAGACATTCATAACATGGGCGGCAAATCACCCCGGTTCCGGACCAAAATCAAGGTGCTGGAAGAATCACGCCGGCGACCTGCCGTTGCCTTTACTCTGGGTATCAAATTCAGCAGCGCCAAGCCCTTTACAATATGGGACAACAACCATAATTATGATGAAAGTAACGGCTTGGCCGGAGCAGACACGGGCGTAGCGGATTACCTTCTCCTTTTTCTTTTTTCAAAACACCTGGAGGATGACTGGCTTCTCCATGGCCGCATCGGTCTCTTGCCCATAGGCAGTCCGGTGGAATACACACGCGGTTCCGGCCAGGCGGATGAGATTCCTTATGGCCTCTCGCTGGAACACGTCCTCTCCAAGGCCTGGTCCTTCAAAACCGAAGTGGCGGGCATGAAAAACGGCCTCTCGTCCACCCAGTTAGCGCATTATTCCGTGGCCCGAGTGAACCTGATCCGTTCTTTTACCCGTCTTTCGCTCAATCTCAATCTTGAACACGGCCTCACCCGCGAATCGGATGAATGGGTGGCAGGAGTATATACGAAGTTTGGATTTGGAAAAATAGCCCGGTAGTTTTTGCTTGATTGCATAACGGTCTTCTGTATATCTTATTCCCATCCGTTGCAATAGTGTTAAGGTTGCAACAATCCTTTTTCCTTCAGGCATTATCTGGAATATCAGGTAAAAAGATGAACAAGAAGACCTGGCGCGCCGGAACGCTCACCTATACATCCTCCGGTCTGTTCGCGCTTTTTGCATGGCTGTTATGGGGCGATTTCGCCTGGGCCATGAAGGAGCGGGCGGTCTACCCAATCGTGCAGCTTATGCTGAGGCAGTTCCAAGCATCGGATTTTCTCGCAGGGTTTCTGCTCGGCACGCTTCCTTCCGGCCTCGGACTGCTCCTGGGGCCCATTATCAGCTACCGCTCGGACCGTTACCGCGGGCGCCTGGGACGCAGGATTCCCTTTCTGTTGGGCCCAACGCCGATCGCAGCATTAGCCATCATAGGCTTAGCCTTCTGTCCCTTGCTGGGCGAGTATCTCCACGGAATTCTCGGCATTCATTCACCGGGGCTTAATCCTTCCCGACTGATTTGTTTCTTCTTTCTCTGGACCTTGTTTGACATCGCCACCGTGATTGTCAATGCCGTTTATAACGGGTTGATCAACGACGTCGTCCCGCAGCCCCTCCTGGGCCGTTTTTACGGGCTGTTCAGGGCCATCAGCCTCGGAGCCGGGATATTATTCAATTTTTGGATCATCGGCCATGCCGAAGCCCATTTCCGTTGGATATTCATTTGCATAGGCGTCCTCTATGGTGTCGGTTTC
>MGVN01000067.1:28445-54264 GCA_001800515.1 Elusimicrobia bacterium RIFOXYB2_FULL_49_7
CAACCGGTATTACCTCTGGGTGTTTGCGGCCTGCACCTTGTCTGCCATGGCTTTTATGCCGTACAATCTGTTCAGCGTCTTTTACGCCAAGAGCATTGACATGAGCATGGCCACCTATGGAAAAGTGGTTGCCATGAATTTTTTCATCTCTCTGCTCCTCGCCTATTTTTTGGGTATGCTGGCCGATCGATTCCACCCCATCCGCATGGGCATAGCCGTTATTCTACTGTATGCGGTAGTGACCTTTTGGGCCGGTAACTTCGCCCGAACCGTGCCCACCTTCATCGTCGCCATGTCGTGCCACAACGTCATCTCCGGAATGTGGTTCACCTCCACCGCCTCAATCGCACTCAGGCTTTTTCCGCAGACAAAGTTCGCCCAATACGCGTCGGCGCTCGGTATCGTAGGCTCCATCTCCACCATGTCCATTGCTCCGATTGTCGGATGGTTCCTGGATTGCAGCGGCCATATATACAGGTACACCTTTCTCATTGGCTCGGCGCTGGCGTTCTTAGGGTTTGTGGCAACGGTTATCCTGTACCGGAAATTCAAACAGCTGGGCGGACCGGATAACTACATTCCACCGGAATTAAACTGATTTATCGACTAAAAACCATTTTCTTTGTCATCACCTGATTTCCAACTCTATAAATGGCACTTTTGCCTTCAGTCCGAAATGCAGGGCCGTCCACTATTCATATCTTTCCCCTTTACCGGACAATTAATATTTTCCTGCTGCTGCTCAGCTCATCCGCTTTTATCTTGGCAAAATAGACGCCGGTGGCCAAGCCGGTGGCATTCCATTTAACATTATGTTGACCTGGCTCCTGCCGTGCCTGCACCAGCGATTTCACCAACTTGCCGCTATGGTCATAAATTTTTAAAGAAACAGGCCCTTGTGTCGGCAGACGATAAGCGAATACCGTAGATTGACGAAAAGGATTCGGACTGTTCGTCAGTAGAGAAGATAAAGGAGAAAGACGCTTCGTCATCCGTACCGCTGTGGCGGCGTGGGGATTGGGAATGCGCAGGAATTTGAGGCTGCCGCCCATCCAGGCCACCGGGAAGAAGTTATCCGGGGAATACATGGGGGCCGTTAAACGGCAAGTGCCGCCCTCCGTGGCGATAGTGGTGGCATCGCTCCAATTGCCATCCGGCAATTGTTTGGTGCAAAAACGAATGATGCCGCCGGTTTCCTGCCACAAATTAAGCAGAACATCATTGCTTAGCGAAAGTACGCCGCCTTTGCACTGGGCCGGCGTCACATCCGTGGGCGCCTGGGTCCCGTTAAACCGGTAAATTTTGTCTCCTGTTGTAAAATAAACAGTATTGGTTCCATAGGTGACCGCCGTAGAGAGTAGCGTGCTTGAAACCGGAATAATATTAGTCGGGGTTGTCCAGGTATTGTTATCCTTATCGAAATAGGACCATTCCACACTCCCGTTCAGCCACAGGCAGCCCACGGTGCCCTCATACGGAACGAGTAAGGGATAAGTCTCCGACCAAGTGACCGAACTGGTAATGCTTCCTAATGAAGATAATTTGCCCTCATAATTCCATTTCTGTGAATTCTCGACCCACCACTCTGCACCTGTCAAGCTCCCCTGTCTGGCACCATGAGTACGCCAGCTTTCCGCATCAATGCGTCCTGCCGCATTGGGCCAGCGCCAGGTCAGGCCTTCGTCATCCGAATACCAGGCACGCAGATAGACCACACCATAACGGGTCTGGTGCGCCGTTGCCATCCAGATTCTGCCATCGGGCAGACGGAGCGCATTCACCTTCCATTCCGGGCAATGAAATGAATTGGGTGTAATCATTGAAGGGGTCCCCATTGTCCAGTCCGTGCCATTGAATTTCAAATGACGGAAATACATGGCTGAGGCCGCACTGCCGCCGCCGCATCTTTCCGTATAAAAGCCCAGCAAATCACCATCCGCACCGGTCAGAAAGTTTCCCGGCGCATTAAAACTGTGAAAAAATCCGCCCGGATTCGTCCACGTCTGGCCGCCATCCACGCTTTTGATGACACCTCCCACGGACAGATCAAGTCCCATAATCAATCGCTGATTGTCCACAGCAGAAAGCGCCCTTGGATTCCCATTGAGATACCCATAAGAGGTATTAATCCCCGGCGTAATGGACACCGGTGTTCCGAGCGTCAAAAGAGCGTTATCGCGGGAACCGGTATATTTGTTCCACTCCGGGGTTTGCTGCGGCAGTTCCACGATCTGCGGCCACGCTGAATTGTCGTTAATGATGGTCAAAACGCTTCCATCGCTCACGCCGGGCTTCAATAAACGCATATTATCAAGAATCACGTGCTGGGCATGCTGACCGTAGAAATGAACGGCATTCACATAAAAATTGGCCATGTGCGCAAGGTTCAATATCCGCCCCCTCAATGTATCCACTCCCCAATAGGCGGCGCCAGCACCGGAGAGCGGCACCTTCCGTTCCTGGGCGGCATCGGCCAAATTAAATTCCAACGTTACCCATTGATTGGCCGGCACATGATATTGCCGGACAATAAAAGGCGAGCTGAGTTCATCGTGCAATTGCAACCAGAGGACACAGGAATCCACCGTACTCTTTACATCTATCCGCAGACGGTCATACCCGCTCCAATCACGACCCATCCAATTCTCAAAATTTCCATACGTTTTAAAAATAATACCTTGCATCGTTAAGATATTGTTTTCGGGCGGAATCGTGCCTGAAAAATACCAAGATGCGGCATCCTGTGAGAAATCATGTCCTATCGCCCATTGACCCTCCGTGGCATCTCCCTGAAACAAGGTTCCATATCTCCCATTATAACTTGTTTTTTCCACCCCACTCCAACCCCAGGTCTGCATCTGGTCGTATTCAAAACCGGTCAGAACCTTGACGTCCTGAGAAAATAAAGAACCGACTAATAAAAACACGGTTAATAAAAATAAACGCCAACCCGTAAAACACCTTTGGCATTGTTGGTGATTCATCACATTCCTCCTTAAGCTTAAGCATTTATATTGAACACGCTTCATACAAATAGGCGCAATATCAATGCCAATAAAAGATAATGATACAAATACACCGTAACATATTTATATTCATTATTTTGAGATAATAGACAGAACTTCATCAGGAATATTTCACCAAGAATACTGCAATATACCTAATAGACTCTTGATAGATTTCTGATAGATTTTAATCGATTTACATCATCATCTTTAGCGAACAAATCCCATTGCCCCTTCCCAATCAGGCAAAGCATTCCCATGGCCAAGTTATTTTGACTTTGAAGAACCTCTCCACCAATAATTATCTTCTTTTACTCACGCGGAAGTGGCGGAATTGGCAGACGCGCAAGACTTAGGATCTTGTGGGTAACCGTAGGGGTTCAAGTCCCCTCTTCCGCATTTTTTCTATCTGACAATCCAAAGCGTCATTGGTCTTGGAATACTCCGTATGGGGAACACCGCGATAATTGTCATAAGAGGAACAGAGCCCAATTTTAGGCCATTTTAGCCATATCATTCATTGCTTCCCCTTCCCAAAATTAGGTATTTTTCCCTTTACATGAATACTCTAAAAAATACCCTGCTTTCACTGGTATTATTGGCTTTTCCGGTCTTTTCACAAGACGTCCAGCCACAAATCGGACTCACAGACACCTTAGTCAACAACCCACGACTTATCCCCATTCCGGATTCAATCATTATTGAGGAAATGAACTTCAAAGATGCAGACATTCGTGATGTTTTAAGAGGCATTGGAGCGCAGTTTGGCCTTAATATCTGGCTTGCCCCGGATGTTTCCGCAAGGCTGCCCGTGAATTTCAAGAAGATTCCGGTAAAAACAGCGGTTGATTTCATTATCACCAAGTATAATTTCAATTACAAAGTCCGAAATGGCATAGTGGAAGTCTTCCGGCCTGCCCCACCCCCACCGCCGCCACCACCGGAAGTCAAAATTCTCTGCGATATCAAATATGCGGATAATAAAATCTCTTTTGACATCAAAGACGCCCCTCTCGATACGGTTGTTCGACGACTGGTACGCGAGACCAAACAAAACATCATCGTGGAAAAAGGACTCTCCGGCCAACTGACGGCATTATTGAACGATATTGACCTGGAAAAGGGACTTATCGCCCTTTTTGAAAACAATGGCTATGAAATCACCCGAAAGAACGATCTCTATTCCATTGCACGACCCGTATGGAATTCCAGCAACAATGACCAACCCACTGCCCGCAAAAAGCTCTCCATCCTAGTGGATAGCACCCGAGTAAAGATGGAAGTGACCGATGCGGATTTGGCAGACATTATCAACATTATCAGTACCCGGTCTGGTATTTCCATTATCGTTTATGGGGGCATCAGCGGTAAGATCAGTGCAAAACTTGAGAAGTATATCGAAATCGATGACGCACTGAAATATCTCCTAAGCAATACCAATTTCGTTTTCTGGAAAAACAAGGATGTCTACTTTATCGGCGACAAGAATATGAAGGTATCCAACAATGCCGAGTTAGTCAAACTCCGTTACATGAAAGCCGAAGAAGTTATCAAGCTGCTTCCGGAAACCATTACCCAAAATACCAAGGTCAATGTTCTAAAAGAACAAAACGGCCTGCTGGTGGTGGGTTCCTATGAATATATCGTTGCAGCCAAGGATTTCATCACCATTGTGGATAAGCCTATAGCACAAATCCTGATAGAAGCGCTGGTCGTGGATTTCTCCATTACCAAAGGCCGAGACATGGGTCTGCGTATTTTCTCAGGAAGTGGCGGGAACGGTTCCAATTCGTTTTATCCGGGTATTGATATTACCGCAACCGGCAGCGATATCAATAAAATCGGCGAGAAAAAGCTGTCGGACTATTTCACCCTTGAACAGATTACCAACCTACCCGCTAATTTCCGGGCACAAATCAGCGCTCTGGAAAGCAACAACCTCGCCAATGTGCTTTCCACTCCGCAAGTTGCTACCTTGAATGGAAACACCGCAACCATATTAATCGGAACAACCCAATACTATAAGCTGCGTTCTTCCACCCTCACTACAGGCACCACACCTGTTGTGACCCAAAGCGAACATTTTGAATTGGTTGAAGCCAATGTGACCCTCTCAGTAACCCCCTTTGTAACAGGTGAGCGGGAAGTAACCGTTGAAATCAACCCCATCTTCCATATTCCCGGGGGCGCCCCAAATGACAGCCTCCCACCCCCTATCAATAAACGGGAAATCAAATCCGTTGTTCGCCTGAAAGACGGCGAAACCTATGTCCTGGGTGGTCTCATTGAAGATAGGGAAGTCGAGACCTTTTCAGGAATTCCATTTCTCTCACGCATCCCCTTTCTTGGCGCACTCTTCCGCAAAACCCACAAAGACCACAGCAAAAGCCGTATGATGATCTTTTTAACCCCCCATATATTCTATGGCAGCGAGGGTGCTGTTGACCGGGAAAAAGCAATCAAGGAATTACAATAATTGCAATTCTCTTTATGGTTCAAGCGGGGCTTTAAACCGGTCTGCTATGCCCTCTACAACAGCGGAAACGAATGGCGTGTCATCGGTACCCATTCAGACGGTTCTCTTGTTTACGATGGCCGTATCACCGCTTCCGATGAAACTAAACCGACCATTGCTCCATACCTCGATACCGACGGCGAGACCTTTACCCTGGCCCATGCAGGCCCTACCCTTCTGCTTCGTCCGGTAGAGGTTCCCGAAAGCGAAGAACCCCATGAATGGCTGCACAAAAACAGTGAAAGCTTCCTGCCCTTTTCCATTACCATGGAAGACGTCCATTTTGATTATCGGTCACAATCTGCGGACAATGGCATTCGTCATACCTTAACCGCAGTCGCCAAACGCTCCTTTGTCCATGCCTTAACCGAGAAATTCAACACCGCACTTGGCATCCGATTCCGCCATATCAAAGCCGCTCCATTGGAGTTCTTGCTATCCCACCTTCCCCCTGACTTGGTTGGAATCACAGCCCATATCATTCTCGACATACAACGCACCTATATCTTTATTCTGGACCATCAGGATATTCGCCTTTATAAAGATTTGCCGGGTGGGGAATTGCTGTTTAAAGAAAATCAGGAACAATTCCTGACCGAAATGAATAATGTCATCGTGGATTTCTGGGAACTCCACCTGTTTGGCACACCACCGCTCCACTACTTCATCTATGGCCCAGGCAAAGAGCTTGCAGACCACTTCGCATCTAAAAATCAGGATGCCACCCTGCTTCTTGCCGAAGCGGACATAAGCCAAGAAATTGCCAAGGTGTCAGCCAAAGCCTCCTTTCAAAAGGGGGGCAACAAAACGGAGCTGGCTGACCCACCGAGCGATAGCCTGCGAAAACGAATCCTCTGGAAACACATCGCTTCTTTTCTATCCCACACCCTGCTTCCGGGGTTGGTTGGACTATTGCTTCTTATCCTGTTTTTCAAAGGGTTGCTGCTTCTTTGGCAACATCATACTGAACCTAACTTTTCAGCCTTACAAGGAAAAATCCATCAACTGAACCGTCTGAAAGAAGAAAACAGAAGTTTAAGAACCGAATTGCTGCAAAACAACAGCCTCATCAGCCGTCGCTCCCAGACCACTTTGCTTTTAGAAAAGGTACGACAAGTCACGCCGGATGGGGTCTGGTTCAGTCAAATGAATTTTCAGGAAGGGAAAGAGGGGCCTGATAAGCTTTTCTTGACCGGCTTTTCTGAAACAGACCAGGAACTGCAACGCCTTTTCCGTAATCTTGAATCGCTTGCCTCTTTCAAACGGGTCGAGCTGCTGACTTCTCAAAGCGTTTCAGCCGGTGAAGCGTATCGCAAGACACAAACGGTTTCATCCAAACCGGTGACTTTCTTCAAGATGGAAATCACGAAATGAAGCCATTATTAAAGTATCCGGGCTATCAGCAGCGCCGGTTTGAAATATTTACCCTGTTAAGCTTTTCCGCTATCCTGATCCTGGCGCTTTATGTCCTGGAGCCCCTCTTTTCATCAACAACAGAACTCTTTTCCACACTTCTTGACAGGCGGCAGATGATTGGTGAAGCGCAAACATTTGAAGGCCGGGTCAAACGGATGGAAAAAGAGAATGAAACCATCCGTGCCACCCTGAAAGATTTAAAGCTGACTGTTGCCAGTGATTCGCGCTTATCCGCCATCTACGCATTACTGAATCAGGCGGCCCTTGAAAGCGGGGCTGATGTTGCCTCTGTGAATATGCTCCCTGAAAACACCACCGACAACAGTGCTGAAATCAGCTTCAACCTCCATCTGAGAGGGGAATTCAACCGGATTGGCCGTTTTACCCACCTGATGGAAAATTCTGGCTATATTGTCCGAATCCGGGAGATGATTCTTGATCATACCCAAAACCGTAAAATAGAAGCAAAACTTCGGGTATCCATCTTTTTTGATAACTGACCATGAATAAAAAGAAGAACATTATCCTTTTCCTGACCCTTACGGCTCTAATAGTCTGGGGACTGAGTGCCTATCGTATCTATTCCGGGCTGAAAGGAAATAGTTCCGGCAAGAACGGCCATTTCAAAGATGATGGCAAAGGAAATGCATCGACTGGCATTCTACCCGCCATCAAACCTGATTTCAACATCCAGGGCCGAGACCCATTTTTCCCAACTCCTAAAGCAGCACCAGTTGTGAAAGATGCCAACAAGAATGCAAAGACCCCGCCTGCCCCGATTCAGCCCCCGCCCTGGACTCTGGACGGCGTTATCTGGAATGATAAAATACCCATGGCCATATTGCGTTATCAGGGATCAGACCGGACCGAAATGGTCAAAAAGGATGCTATTATCGACAGCATCCGTATTCTCCAGATAGAAAAAGACAAAGTACATGTCCGCTTCCGGGACAAACTCTTTATTCTGCAATAGCCTGCGCAATGAGCGCGGCTATGCAATCTATCTCACCATTGTCCTATTGCTGCTGATTTCTATTCTGTTTAACAGCATTCTGCTTTCTTATCTGAATGGCCGGAAAGCTATTTCCAAAAGAATCAAGGAAAGTCAACTCCAATACATCGAACGATATGCCAAACAGTTCTTAAGCGTCAATCTGGCAAAATCATTAGATGGTACCCTTTCTGCCGATAAAACCGATTTAGATGAAGAGCGCTGGTATTCCTGTGGCCTTTCCCGAAAAGGGTGCGTTTTATCTGCAAGGATTTCATCGGGCTTTCGGGATGTACAGCAAACCAAAGCCTTTTATCTGGGACAAGCTCCCGTAATGGAAAGAGCAGCCTTGGTGGTATTTGGCAATCAATCCAACCTCTATTTGTCCGGTACCGCTTCTATCAAAGGCAATGTTCGCCTCCCTTCCGGTACGGTCTCCTATATTGCCCAGGGCAATGAAAATAAGCCCGCCTCCTTTTTTAACGGTCAGGTATTACAAAACACCCCTTTTGACGCTTCCATTGATATGACCTTTCTGGTTTTAGAAAAGAAAAAGGGTGAAACCCTGCTGGATAATCTTGTGGATGATAAAAACACACAGAACATCACCTCTTTGAAGAATATCTTTACTGATTCCGGGCAAGTCCGCTGTGTCAGCAGATCACTTTTTGGCCAAGGGAACTTCGATCTGAATCTACATGGCGGAACATTAGCCTGCATTGGAAAATTATCATTGGAACAGCAAAGCACTATCCAAAATGGAACCCTTTTTGTTGGAACAGATGCGGACATCAAAGAAAAAGCTCAACTGATAAACATCATCCTCATTGCCGGTCGAGATTTCAAAACCAGCAGCGAAGCTGAACTGAAAGGACAATTTCTCTGCGGCAACCGGATGGAAATAGGAGGCAATAGCATCTGCCATTATTTCACACTGCTTTGCGCCTCTCCTTTCTTTTCCAGACCAGGCATGAATACCACAACCGAACCCGGTCTTTTCTTAATCGATAATACCAGACTCAATGGCGTAGCGCTTTATTCTTCGCCGGACAACAGTGACCAACCCCGCCTTTTTGTCGATAACAATACGGTTGTTCAAGGTTATCTCTATTGCTCCGGGCAGACCGAATTCAGGGGAACCCTCTTTGGCAGCCTCTATACCTTCGGGGTATTATTCCGTTATGGCACAACCCAACACCAGTCCAGCATCAAAGATGGCCGTATTGATATCACCCGTCTACAAGATGGCTTTTATATTCCGCTACTTTTTGGAAAAACAAAAGAGATACTGTTCCATGAAAATAAATAACCAAAAAGGGTTTACCCTGACAGAAACCATTGTCGCCATGGTTCTCTTTTCCATTGTGGCGGTACCCGTTTCTATTTTCTTTACCAAAATGGCTGTTATGGCTAAAGAAGGCGACCGCATTATTGCCATTGCCTATGCCGAAAGCGTATTAGACGAAACACTCCTGAAATCCGGTGAAGCCTATGACTATGACAAAACCGTACAGCTTAGTGCTAAACCCTTTCGGGTGGTGCGCTCCATCAGCGAACGGGATCAGATGATAACCATTTCGGTCAAGATTTATCAGAATACCAAAACCCTTGCTGAACTCAAGGGCTTTAAACCGAGAGGATAAGACTATGAAATTACTGTATAAAGCCAGAAACCTCTCCGGCAAAATTGAAAGCGGCCTTATTGAAGCGGAAAACCGGTCTGCGGCACGACTTCTTCTTGAAAAACGGAAACTGACCGTGCTTTCCGTTAAAAAGGAAGGGCACCTTCTCCCCTTTGGCCGCGGTATTTCGGAAACCCTTGTGTCCCGCTTTACCCGGGAACTTGCAACCATGCTAAACAGCGGTCTCCCTCTGACCCAGGCTTTAGATGTCATTGCAAGGCAGAAGGAATCGCGCCTGTTCCACGATATCGTCCGCTCCATAGCTTCAGAGGTGCGGGAAGGCAAACCCCTTTGGGAAGCGCTTAAACGGCACGAGAAGGTCTTTCCGCCCCTGTACTCCGGCATGGTTAAGGCCGGTGAAAGCGCAGGCGCTCTGGGTGAAATCCTTGAACGGTTGGCCCACTATCTTGAACGGAGCCAATTCCTGAAACGAAAGGTCAGAAGCGCCCTGCTCTACCCCGCCATTGTTTTAGCCGTTGCAGTCATTGCCGTAAGCGTGCTTTTAACCTTTGTGGTCCCTTCCTTTGCCAAGATGTTTGCGGACATGGGTAAACCCCTCCCCTTCATCACCCGGATTGTAGTGGGCATGAGCTATTTATTGCGAAACAATCTACCCTTTATCCTGGCAGCCTTGGTTGGACTTGTTTTATTAATCCGGACTGCCTTAAACAGAGAAAAAGGTCGTCTTTTTTGGGATAGAATGGTCCTTAAACTCCCCTTATTAGGTTCTCTTTTGACCCGGGCTGCGGTTGGCCGCTTTTGCAGGACCTTGGCCACCCTTTTAAAGGGTGGAGCACCCTTAACCACCGCTTTAGATATCTGCTCCAAATCAGCAGGAAATAAAGTCATCGAAAATGCCATCCATGACAGCATTCGGCAGGTATCAGAAGGCAGGGAATTGCATGAATCCCTGTCTCAGTGCGACCTTTTCCCGGAAATGACCCTGGAAATGATTGGGGTGGGTGAAAAGGTAGGCGAACTTGAAAAGATGATGGAAAAGGTGGCTGAATTCTATGACGCTGAAGTAACTTCCGTTGTGGACAGCATTATTTCGGTCATTGAGCCAATCATGATTGTTATGCTGGGTATCGTTATCGGCTTTGTTCTGATTGCCATGTATTTGCCCATGTTTGACATGATCATGATTTTGGAATAGCTATGCTAAAATTTCTTCGGTCACAAAAAGGGACCACCATTGCGGAACTGATTACCGCCATGTTTCTGATATCGCTGGTCTCCCTTTTTTCATTCCGATTATACCTTTACATCCATAAGCGATATCTGGAATGGCAGCGGGACAAAGGGGCTGCCCTGGTCATGATGGCCGCCACCCATTCCCTGAATACGACCATCAATCATCTATCGTTCGTTAAAGGGATGGGCCAAGACACCCTTTCCGGAAACAATACCCAAGGAAAGGGCATCCGCATATATCCCAGAAATGGAAAGCTCTACATCAACGACCGAAATATCCTGCCGGACGAGTCAGCGCTGGATAGCTTGCGTTTAGTTCGACCGGTACAATCTGACATGGCAGAATTCCCTTTGCCCGTGATTCAATACAGGCTTGATTTCCACTTCAGGAATAAGTATTATAATCTTACCGGAAGCGCTATGCTTGACCGGCTTAAAACCTCTGACATAACAGGTGAACTATGAAAAGACATTATTTCCTTCGCCCTCTTCGAAACCAGAAAGGTTTCACCCTGACCGAACTTCTGACGGTTATTGTCATTATCGGCATTTTGTCCCTTATCGCTATCCCTAAATTCATGGGGGTTGTAAGCAAATCCAAGGTGACCGAATTCAAACCGCTTTTGAAGCAGGTCTACACCCTTGAGCAGGCGTATTTCGATGAATTTGGCCGTTATACTCAAGATGCCAATGCATTGAATTTCGAGCTGCCAAAATCACAATATTTTGACTACAGCATCAAAGCAGACACCCTGCACTTTGAGGCCAAAGCAGTCTGCAAGGGAAATATCAAAAACATCAAAGGCGATTTATTAAATGGCGAGTGGGTCTCGATTAATGAAAAGGAAGAACGGAGCGGGAGTGATAAATTGAAGGAATTAGCGGGCTGGTAAGGGTTATTCTACAACCCCACCCTCGTCTCCCTCAACACCTCTGCCGCAGTAGTAATCCCATCCTTCATCTTAACAATCCCATCTTCTCTTAGTCCAAGCATTCCTTCTTGAACAGCCAGCAACCGGATATCATAGGCATTTGCTTTATTCATAATCAATTCTTTGATTGCCGGGCTTACTGGCATCACTTCATAAAGCCCAATACGACCCTTATACCCGGTTTGCCCGCAAACATCACACCCTTCTCCTACTGAAAACACGTTATCATTTATCCGCAACTCATCCCGTTGTTCAGTGGTCAACGGTCGCTCTATCCGACAATGCTGGCAAATCTTCCTGACCAATCTCTGAGCCACAATCAAGGACACAGAAGAGGCCATTTGAAAGGGGGCTAGACCTAAATCGATAAGCCGGTTCACTGCACTTGGGGCATCATTGGTATGAAGTGTAGATAAAACCAAATGGCCAGTCATAGCTGCACGATTAGCGATATTTGCTGTTTCAGGGTCACGGATTTCACCAACCATGATGACATTTGGATCCTGCCGAAGAAAAGTCTTAATGGCCTCAGCAAAGGTGTAATTAATTTCTGGTTTTACCTGGGACTGATTAATCCCTTCCAAATTATACTCAATGGGGTCTTCAACGGTTGAAATGTTTATTTCCGGGGATTTAATGTAATTCAGACCCGCATAAAGTGTCGTTGTTTTGCCTGACCCGGTTGGACCAGTGACCAAAATCATTCCGTAAGGTAGCTTGATGGCTTTCTTATAGGTTTCAAGCCGACTCTTATCAAAGCCCAATTTTTCAAGGTCAAGCCCAAGGTGACTCTTATCCAAGATTCGAAGCACCACCTTCTCCCCAAATTCAGTAGGCAGTGTAGAAACACGGATATCTATTAAAGATCCATTGTATTCCATGCGGATACGGCCATCCTGGGGACGGCGTTTTTCGGCAATGTCCATGTTTGCCATAATTTTGAGCCGGGAGACTACTTCGGCCATGCGAGCCTTTGGAATGGCATTGATTTCTCGGAGCACACCGTCAAGTCTGTACCGAACTTTCAGTTCATCTTGGAAGGGTTCGAAATGAATATCGCTAGACCCGTTCTTAATAGCGTTTGTGATAACAGTGTTAACGAGGCCAATGATTGGGGAGACTGAAGTTGTGGCGGAAAGGGGGGTTGTTTTGCGGTCGTACTTTGGCATTGACAGGGTTGTTTTACCGGTATCTTTTTTTGAGTGTTTTTTGAGCGCTTGGAGAATATCGGCTTTTTCGGCATATACAAGAGTAACTTCCTGTTCGAGATGAAATCGTAGATCGTCTTTTTTTGTGAGATTTTGTGGGCTATCTGAAGTAATTATTATTCTGTTAGAAAATGAATTGTCTTCAATAACATTATAATGTGCTAACAAGGCATATTGGGAATCTTGCATATTACTTCGTTTACTTTTGTCGTTTTCTATATTTACCAATTCCATTTGTTGGTGTCCTAATACTTACGGCATCACCTGCTGTTTTAATGACTTGTAATGAAATTTATATCCAAGTACCTTTTAACAAGAAAGGACATTTGGCATAAAGACCAGGACAAATGAAATTCACTTCATTAATACGACGATAACGCAGATCTAAACCACCGTAAAGATTACCCCAGGTGGAACCTTGAAACCCAAAAGAAACATTATTTTCTTTGAATTCTGAAACAAGACCAGCTGATAGACCAAAAAATATAAGACCCGTTTGAAGTTCTGAATAAACTCTTATTGCCGATTTCTCAAAATCAATACCAAAATCAATACTTTTTGGAAAAGAATAATAATTCCAATAGGAAGCCTCAACACCAAGGCTAAAAGAAACTTTAGATAAACCAAAATTCCAATGTAACATAGGGCCAGCTGAGAAAGCTGTTCTTGTATCACCACAACAAATACTTGAAATTAATATAATCCATAAAAGAAATTCCCTAAACAAGCTATTGCATTGCATTTTATTTTCCATATATTATCCTCTATAGCATGGTATAAACCTTTCAAACTTAATCTTACTTCTCTCACAACTTCTACTGTGGTTGGGAGGATTTTTCTATCTTTATAACATATTAATTCTGAATTTACACACAGATACTCTTTTTATCTTCTTCTTATAGATACAGGTTCATAGGACATTCTTACTGACTTTCCGCTCTCATCTATTATATAGAAAATAAAATCAAAATCTTCTACCTTAAATTTATTCACATCTAAACAATCTTCTTCATTTGTAGCTGCATCAACTCTTTTCCCTTCCCATTTCATAGATACCAAGCCTTTTTCTACTAAAGGATCTGGATCATAGTGATTTCCGAGAATTTTCTTAATAAATAATGTTTTAGTCTCATAACTTTCTTCTTTCAGTATGATTTTGTATTTTGATTCGTTTTTCGTCTTAACCGCTGCGCAATACCAAACAACATCTGTATTGTATGCCTTAATATAAAATGACCACCAAATAGAGGTTGGATATGGGTCGTCCCCAGACTTTCCCGGGCAAAGAATTGGCTTTGTCAACCAAATCATCTCTGGTGATTGTAGAATAGAATTCCTCATTGTTGTATGCGTCAACACATCTCCTTGCCTAGTGCATTCATCATGTCCTGCATGATCACCAGTTCCTGCTTGTATCCTTGGACATATTTCATCCCCATCCGGTGTTCCATAATGAAAATTCGCATGGGCATTCGAATTATTAGTCCCACATCTTGCAATATTCCAATATGAAGATGCACCATCAGGATACCACACTTTTACTTCAGCCTCTTCATAACTAAACTCCACTACTCCATCACATCTTATATCATCAATATCTAATGCACATCCTCCCCAACATGTTTCATAAAACCAGCAATCGCTTTCACACGGAAAACAATTATCAGAAAGAGCTGGATCAATTTGACCAAACACTGTGTACCCTGGATCATGTCTCAAAATACTCCAGAAATTGTTTAATATGCTTCTTCTAGTTTCTATTTTCAAATTTCCTGGTGAATGAGCCCCATAATAATTTCCATTTCTTCCTGCGGTAAAATCGGTAAACATTGGAATAAGATGATCGTTTGGACTTTCTCCAGTTTTATCATGAAATATTTCATGGGAATTGAAATCCAACGACCCATTTGTGCTCATATCCTTAAGATGTAAAGATGAATACACTTGATTAACTCCATTAGGACCACTTGGTGTGACACTGCCATAATGTCCAAACCATGGCACTATAGAAAATTCATTTGGCCCTGAATTCGTTCTAGGCACTATATTTATTCCCCCGTATATTGCAGAATGCCAATGGTTTAATGGCCCCCACATATATAGCTTCCGATACATTGCATCACCTACATTTGGATAGTCAAGTCTACAATCTATTGGATATACTTCAACCAATAAAATACTTAATAATGACAGAATTCTAATCACTACATTAGCCATTTTTTCCTCCTTTGTAGTGGTCGACTTTCTTTGACAGCGAAAAGCTGATCCTTAAGTGGATTCCCGCTCATTTTATGCAGCCTCTGACAGTTCGATGCTTCCGTAATATATTTCCTCAGGGTAATTGTAATCCAGTGACTGATGCTCCCTGAGGGTGTTATATCGGTGGAAGTATCTTTCGAGTCCTTCTTTGCAATCCGAGACGGTTGAGTAGCCCTTCAAATAAATGTCTTCCTGCTTTACGGTTCGCCATAGCCGCTCAACGAAAACATTGTCCAAGGCTCGGCCTCGACCATCCATACTGATTTTGATGTCACGCTTCAACAAAACCTCTGTAAACTCTTCGCTGGTGAATTGGCATCCTTGGTCCGTATTGAAGACTTCGGGATTACCATATTTCGCCAATGCTTCTTCCAGGGCTTCACGGCAGAATACCGTGTCCAGCGTCGTAGAGAGCCGCCAGGCCAGAACATAACGGCTATACCAGTCGATAACAGCTATCAAATAGACAAACCCGCCTTTCAGCCGTATGTAGGTAATGTCTGTGCTCCAAACCTGATTGACTCTTGTAATCGTCACGTTCCGTAGCAGATACGGGTATTTCTTATGCTGCTTGTTACCCATCGAAAGTCTTTTCTTTGGGTAAACCGCCCCTATGCCCATCCGGTCCATGAGGCGACGGACCTTCCCACGACCGGCACGAAGGCTAAACCGTTTCCACAGGGCGTGACTGATTCGTCTTGTGCCTCGGGTGGGGTCTTCCGTAAAAAGCTCATCCACCCGGTGCATTAGCTCTATGTTTCGTGGTGAAACACCCGGACGATAGTAAATCGATGTCCGCCCTATGGAAAGAAGCTCACATTGCCGAACCAATGGTATTTCCTCATCGCTATTGGTCATGGCCTGCCTCATAGAAGGTTCAGCTTCTTCAAGTTTTTTTTTAGAAACTCGATATCCATGGTCTGCTGCCCGATAACTTGATGGAGAATTTCCCGCTCATTCCTTAATGCCTTGAGCTCCTGGGCGGCATCTTTATCGCCTCCGAAGACGGAGCTGGCCTTCTCAAGGAATTGGGTTTTCCAAGTGCGAATCTGATTCGGATGCACCTCGTATTTGCTGGCCAGCTCATTCAGCGTCATGCTCTCCTTCAAGGCTTCGAGAACGACCCGAGTTTTGAATGCATCATCCATGCTTCTTCGTGTCCTTCGAGATTGGGACGGTTGCTTGCTCATTTTTGCTCCTTGTTCATTGTTAATCTAACAATGGGAGCCCACTTATCTCAAAGCATTTTTCTGTCTGAAAAAACCAGACCACTATACTTATTCTTAAATACGAAGCATTCATTAATGTAATTTAATATACTCCTCTGGAGTTAAATAAACTGATAAGAAATACTTATATAACCTTCCTTTACCAAAATTCATATAAGCATAATCAACTATATCATCACCCTTTATTATGATCTTGATATCTTCTGTATAGTTTAAACATAAACTCAATAAAAATAAATATTCTTCTTTACTAAGCTGGCTCTTGATAGAACAACTTTGTTTATTTTCCGTCTTTAAATAATCCACTAAACTCGCAATGAATTCACTATATCTACTACATTCTGGTACTTTATCAATATTAATCTCATAAAAATATTTAATTAACTTTTTTATTACCAAACAATCTTTCTTTTTTACCATCTCCGCACAATACAAATCGGCATTGTAGAAATATCCGCTTTTCATTTCATTGAGTATGATTTGACCATAACTATCATTATTGATTATTTCAGGCATTAACCTTCTTCCTATATTTAATTCTTGACTATGCTCCTTTAAAACATTTTGTAACTTCTCTTGAAGAAGTTTCTTATCCTTATCGATTGCAATACTCATCAAATCGATTGTCGGTTTTATAACCCCAACTATTATGCCAATGTCTTTATCATTCAGCATAGCCATATAATCAACAATACCCCTTTTCCGGTAAACAATCGGACCAAATTTCTTTAAACAATAAAATTTACTATCAATATCAACAATCGGGGAAGCAACGACATTAGTTATCACATTCTCTATCTTTTCTTCTTCTTGTATCTTCTTCTCATTATTTTTCCCTTTCGTTCTCTTATACATTTTGCTTACTGAGGATAATAAATGATATCGCATTCTTGGCGCTATTTCTTTTTTATCTAATAAATCAATTGATGCAAGAGCCATTTTATCATTCTCTCTCATCATCTTTTGCCCAAAACAAAGCACTATTTCATCAACCTCTTCTTCGTTCAATTCGCTTAGCCTCTTATTATCTAACTTATCATCATTATTGATAATATCATGGAAATTCTTGATAAAATCATCCTCTTTTAGCTTCGCCAATCCGATTTTATCTTTTTCTTTTATCATCTTTATAAAATATTCTTTCTGATCTTTGCATTCCGCTGACCCAATCCAAAACAACAAAAAGCTTCCAACTACTATAACTAATTTTCCTGTATTCATTCGAATCCTCCACTTTTATATTTGGTTAGCATGCTTTAATTCAATTTAGCATCGAATATCTCCATCAATATTGAAAATTCGATAACTACCTTGAAACGGGTTAAAGACTCTCATCATTTCTTGCCTAAATACTTGAATAGTCAATTCAATTATAGCAATTATGTACATGTAAACCTCATTGAATAAAATGTTATTCCTTTAAACAAATAGAATCTTGAACAATTAAAGACAATTCCTCGTTTTAAAATATTAATGCTTTTTCACCCTGATTGCAAATTATGATGATACTTTCATCTTACAAACAACGCCCTCTTGCTCACCACTCTCCCACCCGTCTTCAGCTTATACACATACACCCCACTACCTAAGCCCCTAGCATCCCATTGGAACGCCCCTCTCCCGCTAACTTCTTTAGCAAGAACCAACTTCCCTTGGACAGTATAGATGCTAAGCATTCCTTTGTCTTTTGAGGGGACATTATAGCGAATGGTTGTGGTTGGGTTAAATGGGTTTGGGTTGTTTTGAGACAGAGAGAGTCCGTCAAAGGCGGCAGGGTTTTTGACTATGCCAACATCGGGATTCTTCGGCAGATCACCTTCAACAACTATGTGCGTTGTATTGCCGTCACGCGTCCAGGATTCGGGATAGGTTTGCCACCACTCTAATTCCGAACAATTTGTGAATCCATAAGTTTCTGCTACTCCCGTTCCGCTTAACACCTCATAGTATATGGCATATGCATGGCTATTTAACGTATCACAATTACTGATAATATATTCAACTTCATTTGTAATATCAATTTCAATAAATGTTTTTGCTAATGGATGTTCTGTCATCCCAGAGTTCATCCCTTGACTTGTCACCATGTTCACGGTATCTATTCTCACAGGTTCTCTGGCATAATTAAACACCCAACAGCCTGGCCAGTCCGCGAGAGAGCAAGAATCTATCAAATTAAGTTGTGATTGACAGATTGAATACAAATCTAATACCCCCCATACTACTTCCATGTTTCCGGCTTGGCATGTAGAGAAATTACCATCAAGTATGTAGTTGTCTAGATATTCAGCTCTTAATACCGCAGATTGTATTATACCTTTCATCTTATTAATATCCTGACAATAAATAATTCCCTTAGGTCTATTCGTTTCAACAGGACTAAAACAATAAAAAATAGCGCTTTTGTAAATATTGCCCCCTCCAATGGGTATTGTTACAATTCCAAGAGATCCTTGATGCACATTTTCAGGTAGTACACTTAGATTAGGCCCCGGATTATCAGATAAGCCATATCCATTCTCCAAGGCTTTATACCAAAATACATGCGTCTCAACAGCAGCCTGAAGAGATATGGCTGTTGAAAGCAGAAGAATGATATTGATTTTTCTCATTATTCCTCCTACCTTTCGTCTGCACCCATATCCCAAGTACTACCTACGGAAGAACCATCAATATCAATTCCATAAGTACTTCCCATGTTCCAACCAGTATCAATGGCATCTGCACCTACCTTCAGATGTAAATTGGGTGTTCCAGTAAGAGTGGTGAATTGGTTAGCCGCGGTCTTGTTAGTAAGACAATTCTGGCCAATAGCACTGGCATCACTGGAAAAATTATATCCAGAGGGTCCGTATTGAGGGACATCAAAATCACCCTCGCCACAATCTACAACAATATTATTGAATATACTGTCAGAACTGCTACCAGATATCTTATGAATCCCTGTTCCATGGATATTGTACACCGTATTATCCTTAATAGCAACACCGGTCAACCAGCCATTGCCATCCGAAATACCATGCGTCATTGATGTGCCCGAAGTCTCGTAAACAATATTCCGGTAAATCTTAACATCATTGCCTGTAAAAGAGATACCAGAACCATAATTATAGCCAACTTCATCATGCACTAAACAATACCTTATTTGAGTATGTGCACCAGCCACCGTGATGCCCTGATTGCACATGCCTGGCGCTCCCCACCCTTTTACCTCAAGCCCTTCCACAATAGCAAAGGAATCAAGCACTGTGATGGCATGTCCTGTGCCTGCTGGGTCTAATGTCACTCCCGTTCCAGCAGTTCCATTATGGCGCTCACCATTTGCAACGGTAAGCCACATATAATGAGAGGCATCCGAAATAGAACCGGCTATTCTTAGATTCTCTGTAAACATCTCATCATTATAGCAAATACCTTTTTCAATCCGATTATCCGAAACCAGATTCCCCTCCCTTGCGCTTTCCCATGCCTGGAGGGTATTAAACCAACGGCCTACTGTAGCCGGATAATCCGTTGCAGAAGAAGGTTCTGGGCTTTCAGATGAAGAATATTCAGAATTAACCACGGTTATCTGGTTGGTTACATCATTGACTGAGGTTATTTTCCACTTATGCTTACCTTGGCTACCGTCAGTGAAACAATCATTCTCAAAGATGCGCGAAAGATCAGGGTTTCCGCTAAATTGGATTGTCCAGCCTGTTCCATTGGAACTGACGGAACTTACGGTAACAGCAACAGAGGCAGTTCCAATTGTGTATGAATGCGTGCCTGAAGCAAAAGTAGGAGTATAGGAATCTATGATTTTCTGAACAACAAGATTGTTAAACTTACGCATGCTTCCCGTAACACCTGTGTCAGCATAAAATCCAACACTACCATTCTGGACCCGATTTACACAGGTATCATTCATTTCAATCTGAAGTGCATTATCAACATAGAATTTGATATTATTTTTAGTTACCTGATTTCGCACTTCTATCCGGTAATTGATCAATGAAGTGGCATTATAGTTTGTATTAGAAACTGAGTCCAAGGGTATAGCAACACCATTCCGTTGTCCTTCTATTGTCCAACAATTATCTGCACCAACATGCAATAAATAATAACTAGTAGTGTCTGGCAGATGTGAGTAGAATAATACACCGGCATCACTAAAATTATCAGCAATCTCATTTGGAAATCCCGGTCGCAATCTTTCAATACAACTTCCGATGCCACCTATTTTATATCCACTCCATAATGCTCCATCAATCATTGAAAGGCCAAAAGGAACAAACAAAGGACTTTCAAAATCTCCATCACAATGCAATTTATTATCACCTGTGACAGATCTGGCCCGCACTGCATAATTCGGAAAAAGGTTCAACTCATCCCGATTAACTTCACCAGCAAAATAATCTGGTACCATTCCACGAATATAACGATAATAAGTGGTGCCGGACTCTACCTCTCTAATAAAATCATCATAAACCAACACTCTTCCACTGCGAGCAACTCCTTTTGTAGGTGTTCTCATGGCGCTTTCTGCGTTCTTGGTATTTCTCCAATTCATGCCCTGGCAATCAAAAGATTTGGAGTTAATATTGGTTGAATTGGATTCAAATACAGAAAGGTTTCCATCCAGACCACAACTGTAAATCTCAAGCTTATTGTCATTATCCACATCCGCTGTTCCAATCAGTGCAGAAAGCGCCCAGGTTCTGGCCTGCCCCAAATAAATCGGGAAACCATCAACTTTTTGGTGCGTGCTTGCATTAAAGGCCAGCAAATAGCTTTCATGTTCATTCAGAGAGACCGTCACCAAGATATCATTGTTACCATCTCCATCTACATCAGCAGAAAAGAGACCTTCGCAGGTTGTGAAATACCCGTTATATGCGTCATTAACCTGTAGAGTGTCTCTTGCAATAACCGCTCCGGACGTATTCAGTTTAAAGATATAGACCGCATTCTTATTCAACACCATGATTTCTCGTTTGCCATCATTATCAATGTCTGCGGCAACAGGGGACAAATAAAACAGACTGAACGACCATTCCCCAATCGGCTCATTAAATATAACCGCCTTTGGATTGGTTCCCATAGAAACAGCTTTTAAGGACAATTGGCCACCACCGTACAGGTCGCCTGTACTATCTACATCGCAAAAAATAGGATCTGTATAGCCATCCCCATTCAGGTCAGCGAGGATAATTCGCTTGGGTATGAAGTGGCCATAGCCTAAATTGAATGAATCCACAGGCTGAGCACTATCTCCACTCAGGCTACTATTGCTAAAACTTGAGTAATTAAAGACGTACAACAGGCTATCCCGACCACTACGACCTCCAGATTGCTTGGAAACCGGGTAAATAAATTCATTACCTTCGGATGTGATTATGTTACCGGCAGATGCGCCGGTCATCCTGCATTGTGAATGAAATGTCCTACGAGAACCCACTTTAACAAGCGCGCTGCCATTCCATTTTACAAGATAGGTTCTTTGATATTGGTCCTGGCCAAGATTATCAACACTGACAATGATTTCATCACTGCCATCACCGTCCATATCAGCAATAACAGGCTCTCCAAGAGTTGGCTCATCGGAATACTCCGTCTTAACAGCTAAATCAGCTGAATCAACAAATCCTTTGAGTAATATAATGGAATTGTCTACTGGAAAATAAACCGAAATAATATCCCCTCGACAAAAGATGATTTCAGCGCTTCCATCATTATCCAGATCTCCCAGTGCAGGGGTCTCTGCTAAATAGCCGAATCGTTGAGTAAACACTTCACCATCATTATCGCCCTTAGTGATATATTCACTTAGATCATGATGATAAGCATAAACCACTCCATTAGCATCTGAAAATACAAATTCCTTATCCCCATCATTGTCCAAATCAACGCATCTGGCGTCAGATATATAGGAAGGTTTGTAAATGGGGTAACCCTCTTTCAATACAAGCTGAGTGCTGGTAGTGCAATAAACAGCCGTTTCTCCATAAACCATAGAGGCACTGACCGGCAGTATTTTGTAGATGTATTTTGTGAGGGTACTAGTTACTGCAACATCATCAATGAAATTTGCTCCTGTTAAAAGGGTTGAGTTGCGCTTGTCAAAAGAAGTGCCACCATACTCTTTCCGATAGAGGTCATAACCTCCAATAGTAACATTCTCGGGCATGGTCCAAGTAATCTGCATCTTGCCTTGACCCGCACTTAGCGCCAAAGCCTTTGTTACTGCTTCGGGTTTCTTTAACTGAACCAGTAAGGTTTCTTGAATACCATTATAGCGATACAGCAAAGGCATCTGCGCATTTTCCCAATCCAAGGTATCATCCACTGTTACATCAAAGGTAGTGCTGGTTGAAGCGTTTGCTGCTAGAGTGGATAAAGTTCTTTGAGAAGGTGAAACAGAAAAAATGGCCGGATCGCTTTCCGATAAAGAAAGAGTGCAAGCTGGAACTGAAAGCGTTCCATTATTCTTAACATAGACGGTCATGTTGCAGACATTGCCAGTCTTGGTATAATTGACTTGTTCTATCATGAGACTGCGCTTGGCAATGGAAACCATCACATAATCCCAATAGGTTCTGCCACCCTCCTGAATACGGACTGTAATGGGAAGCTGCTTATCTTCCTTTGCTCCAGGTAAAACAAGCAATCGCAATAAACACTCTTGAGAACAACTTGAATCCAAATGATTGATTGTAGCAGTGGTGTTAACAAGAAGTGCAGAATTTGTATCTATTGAGTCTGTGAGAGAAAATTGAATTGAAATATCCGTTGTTGTATGAACCTTACCAATATTCTTGAAAGAAATGTCATACCCGATAGTATCACCAATCCCGCTATCCGGAGAAGTGATCTCGTGATCTTCAACTACGATGTAGGGCAAACTCGCATCTACTGTCACATCTTTCTTGTAAACATTCATATAACCACGATGATGAGAAACCGCAATATAAACCGGGTTGTCTCCTGTCAAAGAAGCTTGTTTTGCCGGGAAATCAATTTCAGCGGTGCCGTTATTCGTATAAACCCGGTGGAAAGCGCCACCTTCCTGGAACATGGTCACCAGAACACCCTTATCCTCATTTTCATCTCCAGCCCGTTCTACATCAAATACATAATGATGCAAGCCGGATTGAACCGTAATGCTGCCAATATTCGCAATACTGAAAGTATCAGCACTGCTCATGGAATCCGTCAATAATTCAAGTCCCGGATCTCCAAGGAATGAATAAGTGAAATATAACCAAAGTTTTGAATAATCAAATTGCATTATATCAAAATCGACAATACTATAACTTCGTGCCAACATGGCGGCTTTGCCAAGACTGAAAACACTATCCTGATACAATGCCTGGATATAGGCTTTCTGGATATTAATAGAAGAAGAAGGATAATCATAATTGGAAGCAGCAAAATAGGTTAAAGCGCCGGTTGGCACGGCCATGAATGAACGGGCAATAGAAGTGTAATTAGGCGTTGTAGTACCGCAGCCTACTACCATACAGTTTGTAGAATGAGCCATGATGCTGTCAGCCCGACCATTATACCTAAAAAGAAGTTTTCGATAAATCCCGATATTCTGATTCTCTGTATAATAATTAGTTGTAGCAATTCCCTCTTCCCCACCGTGTCCATAATGAACCCAAAGATTCATTGGAGAATAATCTAACAAACGAGACAAAAGAGAATCTGCGCCAATGGCTTTAGTAGTATCTTTTATTGTTCCATCACTTAATATTTCATCCTCATAAATCTCACTCAGTTGCACTAAAATATCAGAACTATCTAAAATAGGTTTTAATACTTCATGACCATAATACGTACCATCATCAATGGAAGTACCATTTTTATCATAAAATTGATCTAATTCATACATTCCTGAAAATAGCACTTTTCGATTATTCTTCATTCCCTTGAAGGTATATTTCATGATTTTATCAATCATAATTCGCGCTTCATTCCAATCCATACTTGGAATACGGCCAATAACCACTTCCGGAATTATATCAGGCAAATCTTGAACAGTTCCAATATGATTATCTTTTACTTTATTATAATCACCATCTAAACAGGCATAATACATATCAGTCATGATTTCCATGCCACCTTCCATTCTAGAATAAACATAACGAGGAGGAATGGTTTTATAATCTCCACCAAGAAGAACCCAGGAAATTTTGTACTCATTATACGCAAATTTGATATAATTCCGAATCTTTTCCTGTAAATCCACACCAGGTTGCGATGCAGCAATTTCATCCACGCTCATAATCAGTGTTTTTAGTCCCCGCGCTTTTTTAAGCAGTGCCAAGCGCTGATACTGCTCCATATTGAGCTTTTCACCGGAAGTGATAATCAAATAATCCACAGAAGCATTAGGCTTAAATGATTTGCTGTATTTGGATATTGGAAGCGGAACATAGGCCGTATCGGCAGCCGAAGTGGCAGTATCGCTCCAATTCCCTGAATTATCACGGACACACGCTACTATATAATAGGTCTTGTTGACTGGCAGTTCAATGGTCTGAACTGAGTCTGAAAGGTAATATTTCCCAACATAAGTCGCGCTTTCATCATTGGCTGAATCGGGATAATCCGTTGTCTTGTACCAGAGACCAACGCTATCCGCATCAGAAGCTGTGACAGCAGAAGGGGTCCAGGTCACTTTTACAGAATTCCCGTCTACCCAGTTTGCAGTCAGATCCATGGCATTCTCTGGCGGTGTTAAATCAACATATTCATCTGCCCCCATATCCCACATCTCACTCCTTGTCTCACCATCAATATCATCGGTAAAATAAGCCGACAGATTGCTCCCCACATTAACCGCGTCCGAAGCCGTTGCCAGATGAAAATTCTTACCCGTCAGGGACACAAACTGCACATCGGCCGTTTTATTGAGAAGTGAACCTGTACCCGGGGCGCTATTGTCCGAAGAAAGGTTCGTCACACACGATGGCGAGTAGATCACGCCCGATGCGAAATCGGAGCCATAATTGCCCATGGAAATCACATTCCGGACATCAATCACCCATTCTTGCGGATGATAGCAGCCAATACCGGAACGGGTAACAGTACCATAGATGGTCGTATTGAAAATATGAACCGTATCCATGGATGCCGGGCCCATTGTCTCAATCGCACCTGTTTGCTGGTCTCCTGCCAACTGATGGGTATTATACACAAGGCTGTTTTCAATTCGCGCACCGGACACATAATCCGCTATCGCAATGCCCGAATAGGACATGTCATGCACAATAAGATGGTTTAAACGCGGGTAATTCGCCGGATAACTAACGCTAACGCCGTAGGTATACCCTTGCGTATGCGTACCATCCAGTTCCAACCATTCCACACGGGCATAATTATCACTTATGCTGATCTGTCT
>MGVN01000068.1 GCA_001800515.1 Elusimicrobia bacterium RIFOXYB2_FULL_49_7
TAACGAGACATTGCGAAGATTATGCGCAATTATATAAGACCGTGTGTATAGGTGTTAATTTCTATCCCTTTTCGCTTGCATCCTGTTAATTTTCTGTACTCATGTTTTGAGTACAGAAAATGTCGGGATCCCTTACCAGGCGAATGTAACTATATTCCTGGAGCAGAAAGGTCTGTAAACAAATCGTTTAAAAGATGATCCCGGCTTGGTAGGATATTTGTTTGAAAGCTTGAACCCCGACCGAAATGAAAGTCGATATTCGCAGCGCCCGGCCATTCTCAAGGCGGTCATGAATAAAATCCATGCTCCAACGCTCGTTTGGCCTTGTTGCGGTCGCCCAAGAAACCCTGACGGCACTTCTTCTCTTTTTCTTGCATCTAAAACGCAGAGAAAGCCCCTCCTTTCAATGAAAATTCTCTTTTCAGTGAAAGGCTGCAATACCTTTGAAATCAAACATTTCAGCAGTTTAGTTATCGGGTAGAAGGTCAAATGAATCAGCGAAGTAAAAAGGGGTAGGTTTTTGTTCTCTATTTATGAAGATCGAGAATTAACCAAGCCATTTCCGGTCAATGCGAGAGCATCCGAGTCATTTACCGTTACAAGGCAATTAAATAAATAAAGTTATCTTTTTTGAAGAGAAACGCCTTGTCCGTTCCCCTCAAGCTCTACGATTCTCGCTTTCATCAATTGGATGACTTCGATTAGACCATCCACCTGATCATTATACTGTTTCAGAAAACTGTCATGCGTCTCTTTCGCACGGTAAAGATTCAGTTTAGCTTGAATGGTCTGCTGTATCAAATTGTCTGGATTGAGTATTTGTTCTCCCATGTTGTTCCTTTCAATTAAAAAATATATTGATAAATTAAAAAAGGCTATTAATAAATTGGAATAATTTCTCCCACTGCCGGGATCCGAAGTCGGCCCGGTTGGAGTGGTTCCTTTTTCAGGTATCGTTTCAAGTCTAACCCCGGTGCCCCTGCCGGCTCGTCACCCAGCTGAAAAGCACCCCAATGATAGGGAATAAGGGTATGAGCATTCAAGTCATGAAAGGCTTGCACCATTTCCTCGACATTCATGTGGGAATAGTGCATGAACCAACGCGGACGATAGGCACCCATGGGTAACAGCGCAAAGTCAATAGAGGGAAAGCGTTTGGCAAATTCCCGATAACCGATGAAATAGCCGCTGTCGCCTCCGATATAAATCACCGTATGGGGTGTTTGAAGCAGAAAAGAACACCATAATGTCCGATTAGTTCTTTGGAAAATCCGACGCGACCAATGCTGAGCAGGCAGACAGTAAACGACCGTGCTACTGTCGGCCTGGATGCTTTGCCACCAATCCATTTCCAACACCCGTTTCCGGTTCATATCCCGGATGCTTTCACGTAATCCAAGCGGCGCAAAAACCCGGCAACCGGCCGGCAGAGCTTGGATGGTCTTTTGATCAAGGTGGTCATAATGGTTATGGGTGATCAGGATGTTGAACATGGGGGCGATTTGATCGATTTCCAGCATGGAAAAGGCGGGGTCCGTGCGACGTTTGGGAATCATGGCCCGATCGGACAAAATGGGGTCCACCAACCAATATACGCCGCTGATGCGAATGAGAAAGCTTGCATGACCTACCCAAACAAGGCAATCCCCAGGACCGAACTCCTTAAGCCGTTTCGGCAACTGCGGAAACACATCGGGTAGATAAGCTTCCTCCTCTGCCGAAAAATCGGGTTTTTTATCTAAAACGCGCCATTTAAGCATATCCAAAAAACCTTTTTCCGGTAGAGGCATCCAGGGATTAAAATAGCGTCCTTTATTGACATGGGGGGCATACAGGGATGCGGAATCACACGCTTTCACGGCCGCCTGCCAACGCACCTCGCTGAAAAGGGTATCCGGTCCCTCTTTGGCAGCAAGGAGGGGAAGCGTACATAGAAGAAGCCATCTGGGAAAAGAGATGCGCATGATATTACAATATAGTAATCCCGGCTTGATGCAATCATGTATTTTTCAGAGGGGGAATGGGAGCACTCACCCCTATTGATGAGGTAAAAACAATGGAAAAATCCTTTAGAAAACTCCTGCTGAAAGCCGAAGAACAGCTGTCGCCTTTTGCCGCTCGAAGCGACAGAAGTCTGGGACGCCTTCGTAAAATGGAACGCGATCCTTTCCGCTTGGAATTTGCACGGGATGAAAACCGGATCCTCCATTCGCCCCCCTTTCGCCGCCTAAAACATAAGACCCAGGTCTTTATGGCTCCGAACAATGACCATATTTGCACCCGCATGGAACATGTGCTTCACGTTTCATCCGTTGCCATGGTCATGGGTTCCTGCCTGGGACTCAATCTTGATCTCATTTCCGCTATCGCCAAAGGCCATGATTTAGGCCACGCACCTTTCGGTCACGCAGGAGAATTTGCGTTGGACAAGGTACTGAAGGGATATGCCAAAGAGGCTTCGTTTATGCATGAAATCCATGGCTTGCGGGTAGTGGATTGCCTCACCAATTACGGCCACGGCTTGAATCTGACCTTTGAAGTCCGCGACGGTATCGTCTCCCACTGCGGTGAAAGTTTCGAACAGGAGATCCGGCCGGACCGCAACAAAGGGCCGGCTCAGCTGAAAATCAAAAAGGATCGGGCCGGATATCCGGCCACGTTGGAAGGATGTTTGGTCCGAATGGCGGATAAAGTGGCCTATCTTGGCCGGGATCTGGAGGATGCATTTGAAGCTAAAGTGATCAACCGAAACGAGCTGCCCGCAGAAATCAAGGAAGGTCTCGGCGACAGCAACGGCAAAATCATCGGTCGTTTGGTAAACGATATTGTCATGAACAGTGTAGAACGTGATGCCATCTGTCTGTCAAAAGAGGCCTTTTTATTGATGCGGCGGTTGAAAGAATTCAATTATGAACACATCTATCATGCCATGAATTATGCGGATCGGACCGGCTATATTATTGAAAGTTTGTTCAATGAATTAATCGATATTTTAATTCGTTCCCATGGCGGCCGGGAAAAACGGGAAAAGGAGCGTCTGATTCGCAATGCCGCCACACTGGGGGTCTTTTTTGATTTCATCAAAAATATCAATTATACGAATGAAACCGAAGATTATGAGATTGTTCGGGATTATATTGCCGGTATGACCGACAACTTTGCGCTAAGGACTTTTAACGAACTCTTTATGCCGCGATCAGTGGTTTAACCGTGTCCCGTTGAAGCCGGACCGATAGAAAATTCAATCCTCGCCGGGAAAGGCAATCCTCTTTGGCCGCTTCCAGCATATCATGATGCCGAACACGCTGACTTCCGCAATAATTAATGTTAATACGCGTTTTTTGCGGACACGTGGAAAACTGCTCGCATTGGGTACAATTCGTCTTATTCCACATCATCAAATCCTCCTTAGCATGCCATATCGTGTGCTTTAGAATGTAATATATAACAATATATAGTGGGCAGGCATTACTTTAAGTTTATAACTAAAAGAATAAAAAGTCAAGCTCTATTATGATGAACCCAAGCCATTGTCCCTTTTAGTGGTAAATTTGTATAATTTATAAACTTGTAAAGTTATTCGAAAGGTTTGATCATGGAAAAAACGCTGGTCGTTGTTCCGACCTACAACGAAATCGAAAATATCGCGCTTCTCATTCCGGCCATCCGGTCAGCCTTGCCGGGAGCTCATGTACTGGTGGTAGATGATTCATCTCCGGACAACACCGGACAAGCGGTTACCCAACTGGCGGAAAAAAACAACGGCATTTTTCTGCTGACCCGACCGAAAAAAGAAGGGTTGGGACGAGCCTATGTCGCTGGTTTCAAATGGGCGCTTGAACGGGATTATGAATTAATCTTCGAAATGGACGCTGATTTCTCCCATGATCCTCATGCGCTGCCGCTTTTTATTCAGGAAATAAAAGACCAGGACATGATCATCGGTTCGCGATACCAGAAAGGGGTCAATGTCATCAACTGGCCCATGGGGCGGCTGCTTTTGAGCTGGACAGCCAACATGGTCTTCTCCCGACTCATTGCCGGTATGCCTCTGACCGACAGTACCGGTGGTTTCAAATGCTTTCGGCGAAAAGTATTGGACGCCATTCACTTGGACAGCATCAGCTCGTCCGGTTATTCCTTTCAGATTGAAAGTAACTTTCTGGCCTGGAAACACGGTTTCCGGATCAAAGAAATACCCATCATTTTTACGGATCGTAGACGAGGGACCTCAAAGATGTCCTCGGCCATTGTACGGGAAGCACTGTTGCTCCTCTGGAAACTTCGAATCCGTTCCTTTTTCGGCCGCTTTTAAACCGGCCGTGTTCCTGTTCACACCTTTTTTTTACGGAACAGGTTCTTCAGCACAAACAACCCATTTCGGACCATGAGACGAAATTGGGTGAAGGACCGAAGCCGGAGGAGGTGTTGCAATATTTTCCGGGGATTAAGATAATACGTCCGATAAGCCCATTTGAGAAGTCGTTCCATTTCCCGAACATCCATTTCCGGCAAATGATGCACCGGCGGGGAATAGATGCCATAAGCATCATAATCCGTGCAATCGATTAAGCCGCGCTCCTGTAACCAAGCATAAGCTTCGCTGCCGGGATAGGGTTTCAAGATATAGAATTTTGCAAAATCAGGATCCAGTTCTTTGGCAAATCGGACGGTTTCCCGTACCCGCTTGGAATTATCCCCCGGAAGACCGATAATGAAAAATCCCCAGGTTTCGAATCCGTTGGCCTTGGCCAGGGAAAAGGCCTTCCTCACCTTATCCATGGAAATCCCCTTTTTGGCCAACCGGAGAACTTCCTCGTTTCCGGATTCGACGCCGAATCCGACATTACGTACCTGAATGGATCGGAGCGCTTTGAGCATGGGATCATCCACAAAATCGGCGCGAATGCCGTTCATGAATTCAAAATGAACGTCATAATGCCGGGCACGAACCTGCTCGCAGAATTCCATGACCCGCTTCCGGTTGGCCGTAAAGGTGTCGTCCGCAATATGGATTTCGCGCACACCGAAATCCCGGACCAGCATGTCGATTTCTGAAAGGATGTTGTCCACGGAGCGCAGCCTTACCTTGCGTGTAAAAAGATGTTTGGTACAGCAGAAAGTGCAGTCTCCCGGACAACCGCGGGAAGTCATAATGGTGGCCACCGGCATATGAACCGCATTAGCAGGCGCAAAGCTTAAGGGAAATTTGAGTAATTTTCTATCCGGAACGGGAAAGGTGTCGATAGCCGGTTCCAGCGGCCTGGGCAGCGTGCGTATGAAGCGCCCATCTTGACGATAAGCAAGTCCGGCCACCTCGTTGAAGATCTTGGAATCCGAGGCAATGCAATCAAGCCATAGGAGAAGGGTGCGTTCCCCTTCTCCTATGGCTGCAAAATCGAAACAGGGAAGGGCCGACACGGCTTCCGGTGCAGTCGTCGCATGAATACCGCCTAAAATGATAGGGACAGACGGGCAAAGATGTTTTACCAGGGTGGCCCATTTGACAGCATTGCCCAGCGTGGGTGTGGTAGCCGTCAGACCGACCGCATCGGGTTGAAAAGCAGAAAGAAGTTTCGTGAATCCGGATTCGTCCATTTTCTCGGAATCGATATCCACCAAACGAACAAGATGTCCCGCCTCCTGGGCCATGGTTCCCACATAGAGCAATCCCAACGGATGATACAACGGCGGCATATCGCAGCCGTATACTTTTTCCTGGGATGGATTGATGAGCAGAAGTTTCATTTGTTGATCCTAATAAAAAGGGCCCAGCATGATATCGCCGGACCCATTAGTACATCCCTCTGCCGAATAATATAGTCGTTGCATTTACAACACGTCAAGCCTGAATTAATGCCTTTTTGCAGCCAAATGATATTTTAGAAATACCTCCCATGCCGCAATAAAAGCTGCAGAAAAACCGCGCCATCCATCCAAGAATCCGGCCTTCAGGATCAAGCATTTGACGAGTCTGAAAAAGGAATGGGAACAGGCGTTAAACCAATTATGGAAACGCCCTCTGCCGCTTAATCGCGCTGATGCAACGACCGCAAATCGCTGAGCCTGTTGCACATGATCCGCAACCGTATCAAAAGTGTAATGCAGGATATCACCTTGTACCCGTTTCACAGAGGCGCCCGGCTCCATTATCACTCGATAATGTGGATTATGCCCGCCATATTTGCCTTTGCGCACATCCCAAAGACGGATTTTCCGATCCGGATACCAGCCGCCGAATCGCAAAAACCGGCCCGCATAATTATTGCTTCGATTCATTTCATAGCCATCCGCATTCCAGTGCTGTTTCACGGAAAGGATCGATTGTTGCAAAGTATCAGACAAAAGCTCATCCGCATCGATAGAGAGTACATACGGATGAGATGCCTGCCGGACCGCATAAATAATCTGCTCCACATAACCGTTAAAAGCGTGCTGCATGAATCGCACGCATGTCCGTCGGCAAATGGCCTCGGTCTGATCCGTTGAAAAGGAATCCACCACGACAATCTCCTCCGCCACCGGAATAAGAGAATCAAGACAACGTTGAATCTTCGCCTCTTCGTTGAATGTAATGATAATCGCAGATAAGGATATCATGGCCGACTCCTGACCAACAAAATCAGTCGTTCGCGGAAACGCTGAATCCCAAATTCATGTTGAACACGGGTCAGGCTATAATCACCCATCTTTTTCCGCAAAGAAGGATCATCTGATAACCGCAGTACGGCTTGTGCCAACGCTTGGCTCTCTCCGGGTGGAATGAGCAATCCTCCTTTTTCATCATCAATCATTTCGGGAATAGAATTAACGCGAGTACCGATGATGGGAAGGCCGGCGGCCGCCATCTCCAGGCCGATTCGACAGATCGCTTCCGAGCCGATGGAGGAGATAAGACCGACATCAAGCGCTTGAAGCAAAGGCCGTACATCCGGCACGCGATTCAGAAAATGGACCTGTTTTTTCGCCTTTTCATTAAGCAACAACCTTAACCCTTCCGGACGGACGCTGAAAGTGTCCCCGCTGATCAAGAAATGGATATCGCGTCTTTCCGATAAACGGTTAGCCGCCTCCATTACAACAGAATGACCCTTAACCGGATCCAGCCGCGCCACCACGCCAAAGAGAATATCTGTATCCGTCAATCCGAGCTGCTGTCGCAATACAGAAGGAGCGGTTCGCGGTCTAAAGTGATCGGTATTAATGCAAGGAGGCAGATAATCAACCGCTTCCGGTGCTATACCGAAATCCGTGAAATATGCCCGCATGAATCGGGAGGGCACAAGATGCCGGTCTGAACCGCGACAATAAAGGAATCGGTTTAAAAAATGGTTCTTCGGACGCCGGATATCCGCACGCACGTCTATATGATAACAGAGGCCTGACAGGGCTATTTTGATTAAGGCGCCTGCAAGATGGTCGGGGCCACTGTGGGAAAAAACAACCTGGATACCCTTTTCCCGGCAAAATTGTTTTAGCCGTTGGACCGATAAAAGAAAAACCAGAGGATTGGAAGAGGCCAGATTAATATCCGGGATCTCGGTAAATCCCTCCTCTCCTGCCCGAGTGATAGCAGGGGAACCGGGACAGCCGGCAAAATAGAGCTCGCTTCCTTCTTGGTTCAGAGCGCGGGCGATGGAGAGTGCATACTGAGCACAGGCATTGTACCAGCGAATGGAAATGAGATTGAGAACCCGGTATGTTTTCAAGAAATCTTCCCGTGCCTTCTGTTTATTATGGCGGAAGAGGCAGGAATCGAACCCACCACAGACGGTATTATCCGCCTGCCTACGGTTTTGAAGACCGCCGGGGACACCAGTCCCCATCTCTTCCGTCAATATTATAGTTATTTCAGGAAAAAATGGGCAAGCACGGGAGCCTTCCTTGATTTACCTGTCCTGAAAAAACCATTTTAATCTTCCATGAAAGACCTCTACATCATCGACGGCATGGCCCTGGCTTATCGCGGCCACTTTGCCTTTATCCGCAATCCGCTGAGAAGTAAAAGCGGCCAGCCCACCAGCGCCATCTACTCTTTTTTGTCCACCCTCCAGCGCATCATCCGCGACAAGAAAGCGGAACAACTGGCCGTGGTCTTTGATTCGGACAAAGACACCTTCCGTCACCGACTTTATCCGGAATACAAGGCGCACCGGCCGCCCATGCCGGATGATCTGAAGAGTCAAATTCCCATGATTCTGCAACTGTTGGAGACCATGCACATTCCGGTTCTTCGGTTACCCGGCATTGAAGCGGATGATGTCATCGGTACGCTTGCCGTCAAAGCTGCTTCTTCCGGTGGTCATGCGTATATCGTTTCACGGGACAAGGATTTCGGTCAATTGGTTTCCGAGCATATCCATATGGTTGATCCGGGAAATCAGAATGACGGCCTTTCCATCATGGCCGCCCCGGAGATTGAAGCAAAATTCGGTGTACCACCCGACAAAATCGTGGATTATTTGGCGTTGATTGGCGATGCATCCGATAATATCCCGGGAGTGGACAAAGTCGGGCCCAAAACAGCCGTAGAGCTTATCAAGACCTATGGGAATCTCGATGGAATTTACCGGAATATCGAGAACATCAAACAAAAGGGGCTAAAAGCCAACCTGGAACGGTGTCGTGACATGGCTTACTTGTCTCAAACATTGGTCATCCTCAAGACCGATTTAACGTTGCCGCAAGAGGAATTTTCTTTTGGTCCCATTGACTCAACCCGCTTTGCTGCGTTTTGCAAGGAACTCGATTTTTACCAATTCCTTAAGGACAATCTCCCGGTCGCTGCCGCGGAAGGGGAAAAAAGCGGCAGCTACGAAACCCTGGATTCTACGGCAAGCCTGGCTCGCTTCTTGCAGCTGGGTGCAACCACGACCGTATTGGCTCTGGATACGGAAACCGATGGTTTGGATCCTAACAACGCCACCCTGGTCGGCCTTTCGCTCTGCCATACGGTTGGCAAGGCGGGCTATGTTCCCATTGCGCATCAGAGCGGCCGTAATCTTCCGCTTATGGAAGTGCGATCCATTTTGACAGACCATCTGGCAAAGACAAAGCCGCTTGTCGTCGGTCACCATCTCAAGTTTGATCTGGCGGTTCTTCGACACCATCAATTCGAATTGAACGGTCCTTTTTTTGATACCATGGTAGCCGCCTATCTTCTGAATCCCGGAGTACGTCGTTATAGTTTGTCGGACTGCGCCATGAATGCTCTCTCTCTGGCCAAACAGCCCATCACCGAACTGATTGGGGATAAAGGCAAAAACCAGCTTCCCTTCTCCAGTGTTCCTATTGACAAGGCAACCGCCTATTCCGGACAGGATGCGGATCTGGCTTTGCGACTTAAAGAAGTTTTCGAAAGCGACCTTCGGAAAAACGGCCTTTTGGATCTCTTTCGTGATATGGAAATGGCGCTTATTCCGGTTTTGTTGGATATGGAAAAGAACGGTATCCGTATCGATGCCCCGTTTCTAAAGAATCTCTCCGCCGATTATGATGCGGATTTGGCCAAGCTCCACCAAACCATTGTCACGGCCGCGGGTCGGGAATTTAATCTGAATTCACCGAAACAATTGGCGGAAATTCTGTTCGATGAGCTTAACATAAAGCCTTTAAGAAAACTCAAGACCGGTTATTCCACGGACGCAGACGTGCTTGAGGTGTTGGCACGTGATCACGAACTTCCGCGGCTTATTCTGAAATACCGGGAATTGCAGAAACTGAAATCCACCTATGTCGACGCATTGCCCGCCGTGATGGACCAACAGGGATTGGTTCATTCCTCTTTCAATCAAACCGTCACCGCCACAGGCCGCCTCTCCAGTAGCGACCCCAATCTGCAAAACATTCCGGTACGAACTGAAATGGGTCGTGAAATCCGTAAAGCCTTTATTCCGCGTACAGAAGGTCATGTCATTCTCTCCGCCGATTATTCGCAGATCGAACTCCGCATCCTGGCCCATCTGTCCGGTGAAGAGGCGCTCATTACCGCGTTTCGCGAAGGCGCAGACATTCATACCCGCACGGCTGCCCTTATTTTCGGCATGATTCCGGAAATGGTCACCCCGGACCAGCGACGTATGGCCAAGACCGTGAATTTCGGTATTGTATACGGTCAGGGAGCTTATGGATTGTCACAGCAACTTTCCATTCCACAAGGTGAGGCCAAGGCATTTATTGACGGCTATTTTACCACCTATCCGGGTATTCGGCGTTACATGGACCAGAGCATCGAATCGGCCCGTGAAAAGGGGTATGCAGAAACCCTCTATGGCCGACGTCGTCCGCTGCTTGAAATTAACAGCAGTCAGCACAATCTGCGTTCTTTTGCGGAACGAATGGCCATGAACACGCCCATTCAGGGCAGTGCAGCGGATCTCATCAAAGTAGCCATGATCCGGGTGCATCAGGAAATCCGGGACGGACAGATTCGGGCCACCCTGCTTCTCCAGGTACATGATGAATTAGTTTTTGAATGCAGCAAAGTGGAAAGTACGCAGGTCGCAGAATATATCCGCCGCATCATGGAGCAAAGTGCGACATGGCGTGTGCCGCTCAAGGTGGATGTGGGTATGGGCGCCAATTGGCTGGAGGCTCATTGAGATGATTCTTGGAATCACGGGCAACATCGGTTCCGGCAAATCAACCGTTGCCATGATGCTTAAAGAAAAAGTAGGCGGCATCATCGTGGATGCAGATGCCATTGGTCACCATTTGCTGGAAACAAACCCGGAAATCCAACATCAAATCCGCATGGCTTTCGGAACGGATGTGATGGATTCTCAAAGCCGGGCCATTGATCGCCGCCGCCTTTCCCGCATCGTTTTTGACAATCTGGAAAACCTGACCACCTTGAACCGTATTTTTCATCCGCATATGCTCTTCGAAATACGGCTTTCGATTTCGCGCGGCCTGAACGTGTTTCGCCATGCCATTGTTGACGCAGCGCTTATCGTAGAATGGAATTTCCAGTCTGAGCTCGATTTCCTCATCAGTGTCACGGCTTCCCCGGCAATCCGACTGCAACGGCTCATGGAAAGACGACGGCTGCTGGAGGAGGATGCCGTGCGCATGATGGAGGCACAGCCCCCGGATGATTTCAAGAACAGTGTGGCCGATATGGTCATCCGCAATGAATTGGACCTGGCGATTTTGGACGCCGAAG
>MGVN01000069.1 GCA_001800515.1 Elusimicrobia bacterium RIFOXYB2_FULL_49_7
CGGATACGATGATGACTCCGATCCTCCGTGCTTATAATGCCGGGGAACGCGATCAAACCCTTTCCGCCTGCCGCGATTTGCTGAAACGGAAACCAGGCCATGCGGGCGCTTATTATTACGCCGGTGTCGTCCGGTTCGAGAAAAAGGAGTACGACAAAGCGGCCTATAATTTGCAACGTGCGTTCGGTTATCCGGAAAAAGGATATAATGCCCATTATTATCTTGGATTGATTGCCGAGCGAACGGGTCGGCGGCAGGAGGCGGTCCGGGAATACGACCGGTATATCAAATTGACAAAGAGTGACGCCGGAAAACGGGATGCCGTTTCCCGGCGTGATCGTCTCCTTCGTGACAAACCCGAGTCTTCGCCGTCGGAGGCCTTACCGGTTGCGGAAAAGGCCGATGCGGCCGCGTCCGGCAGCGAATCGTCTTTTCGGATGATGGTGACCGAGGATTTCCCTTTTATCATTGAGGATACGCTTTCCCCCAAGGGACGCAAGATGCTCTCCGCGCTTGATCTTTTTCTCGATGAAAAATACGATGCCGCCTTGAAAATACTGAAGGAGTTTTACCGGGACAATCCGCGTGATCCGTTGACCGACAACGCCCTTTATGGACTCGGTCTGATTTATTACCGGATGCGCTTGTTTGATGAAGCCGCTTCTTATCTGGGCCGGGTGGTGACGGATTATCCGAATGGGGATGTGGCCAAATCCGCGGAATTGTTGCGGGCCCGCTTATGGGCCGAACGGGGCGGCTTGGACAGTGCGGTGGCGAGTTTCGACTGTTACCTGAAGAAGTTTCCTCGCGATGCACATTATGCGTATGCCAATACGGCACTCGGGGATATCGCGTTTTCACGCAATGATCCCCAGGAGGCGCTTAAATACTATCTGAAGGCGCTGGGAGCCGAGGAGCGGCCGGATCGGAAGACCGATCTCCATTTCAAGATAGGAGAGAGTTATTTCCGGCAGGGATCGGATCGCGGGATCGATTATTTTATGCTCGCCGCCAATGCGGATTCCACGCTTAATTCCCATTCCGTCATGGAATCCTGTTTCAGACTCGGGGATTATTACTTCCGCTCGAAGAATCTTGAATCCGCCTTGAAGTATTACCGGCAGGCCGTGGCCCGTTTTCCGACATCCTCTCACACGGCCTGGGCACAATACCAAATCGGGAACATTTATAAGATGGGCGGGCAGTATGAACCCGCCATCAAGACCTATCAGGCGCTGATCGATGCTTTTCCGGATGACTACTGGGCCCTACAGGCGAAATGGAAGAAAGACGATGCCGTGTGGGAAAACGAATACCGGGAAGTGCTGAAATGAATGATCAGGAACTGGTCGAACTGTTATTGTCCAATTATTCGGAACAGTACCGTTTGTATCAGGCATTGCTTCAAAATCTGCATGCCGGCCTGCCGCGGACCGGTGAGGCGCCTGATTTACCGCGTATTCTAAAGGTTCTTCAGGAGCGCAATCGGACGTTTGATACCATCAAAGCGCTGGACGAACGTATTCAGCGCAATAAGATCGGCTGGGACCGGCGGAAGAACGAACTTCATTCCGTGTCCGCGGAAACGCTTAAAACTTTACTCCGAAACATCGCGGATATTCTGGGCAAAGTCATGGAGACCAATACCCGTCTCGAAGAAGCCTTATCCCAGCGGACCGGAAAAAGCGGATAAATATGCCATCTTCCGATCCCATCCGTCCTGCAGACGCGACTCCCTTCTCGGAAACCGAATACCGCTTTCTCAAGGAGAAGGTGGAGTTCATGAGCCAGGTCATTCCCCAGCTGATGGAACGGTTTCAGAAGGCGGAGGGCGCCTACGATCGGCTCCAGGAGGATGTCCGCAAGTTGAGCCAGGAACTGGACGGAAAGAATAAGCTTCTCTCGCGCATTCTGGAGAGTCTGACCAATGCGGTCGTGGCAGTGGATGTGGCGGGACGGATTACCAGTTTCAACCGCGGCGCGGAGCGGATCACCGGTATTTCAGCGGAGGAGGCGATAGGAAAGCCTTATCCGGACGTGTTGGGCGGGGGAGTGGATGAAGCCGCCACACTGACACATACCTTGAAGACCGGACAACACATCTCCGCAGGCGAGAAGAAACTTCACCATGCGTCCGGCCATCCGGTTACGGTCGGCTTTACCACGGCCCTGCTGGATGACCAGGAGGGCCGTCCCCTTGGTGCGCTGGAGGTGATGCAGGACATGACCGAGGTTCGGTACATGCAGGAGGAACTGGTTCGCAGCAGAACCTTGGCTGCGTTGGGTGAAATGGCTGCGGCAGTGGCCCATGAAATCCGGAATCCCATCGGCGCCATGGGCGGTTTTGCCGCCATGCTGGAAAGCGATTTGGAAAACGATGCGCCCAAGCTTGATTTGGTCCGAAAACTGATGCGCACCCTTTCACGTCTCAATAAAATCGTGGGCAACCTCCTTGTGTATACCAAGCCGCTTTCCCTTCAATCCTGCGATGTTCATCTCCAGCAGCATCTGGAGCAGATACTTGATTTTGTGACCATCGGTATGGATGGAACCCGCATACGAATGGAACGACAGTTTCCGGAAAAGCCGATTTTATTGAGATCGGATCCGGAAAAAATCGAACAGATTGTCATCAATATCGTTCAGAATGCGGTCAGAGCCATTCCCGAGGAGGGAACTATCACGGTGACGTTGTCCGTGCGTGAAACGTCGCTGAACGAACGGCTTTTTTTAAACGGGGTCAAGGTCAATCGGGTCGTCTCCGTGGAAATTGCGGATACGGGAAAAGGAATCCGGGAGGAGGATTTGACGAAAATCTTCAACCCCTTCTTTACGACGCGTGAAGACGGCAACGGACTCGGGTTGTCCATTGTCAAAAAGATGGTTGATTTACATAATGGAGAGATTTCGGTTAAGAGCCGGGTCGGGGAGGGGAGCGTGTTTACGCTCGCTTTTCCGGGATAACGACATCACAGACGAAAACCCTCAGGGATAAAAAAGAAGGAAGGCATTTATGGGTATTGAAAACAGGATTCTGGTTGTAGATGATGACGTCAATATGCGCAATATGCTGGTGACCGCACTCTCGCGAACGGTCGGATACAATGTCTGCGAGGCGGAGAACGGTGAGCGTGCGCTGGACTGTCTCAAAGAGGATGAGGTGGACCTGGTCCTGTCGGATATGAAGATGCCAGGCATGACCGGTCTTCAGTTGCTGAAGACGATTCGGGACGGCGGGAACAGCGTTCCGTTCATTATTCTGACGGCCTATGGGACCATTGAAAACGCCGTGGATGCCATGCGCTTAGGGGCCACGGACTATCTTGAAAAGGGCGACACGTCCATGCTCAAGGCGCTTGATGTCAAGGTCAAAAAGTGTCTGGAGATTAAGGCGCTCATCGATGAAAACGCCGCGTTGCGGGAGGCGCTGGATAAACGTTATCGCTATGTCTGGAAAAGCCGCATCATGGAAGATATTACGCGAAAAGTGGAGAACGTGGCGACCTCTAATTCCACGGTGCTGATTCTGGGGGAGAGTGGAACCGGCAAGGAGCTGGTTTCCCGCGCCATTCACTATGGCAGCAAACGCGCACGGGGCACCTTCATCAAAATCAATTGCGCCGCCATTCCTGAAACCCTGATTGAATCCGAACTTTTCGGCTATGAAAAAGGGGCCTTTACCGGTGCATTGCGGCGATCGCGGGGGAAGTTCGAGATCGCCAGCGGCGGTACGCTGCTCCTGGACGAAATCGGAGAGATGCCCCTGTTGGTTCAATCCAAGCTCTTGCGCGTATTGCAGGAAAAGGAAATAACGAAAATCGGGGCGGAAGCGCCTATCCCGGTCGATGTGCGTGTCATTGCCACGACCAACCGCGATCTCAAGGAAGAAGTCGCCAAGGGACGTTTTCGTGAAGATCTTTTCTTCCGTCTAAACGTCATTCCGCTTGTTATTCCGCCGCTGCGCCACCGGAAGGAGGATATCCGTCCGCTGGCGGAGCATTTTATACAGAAGGTCAATGAGGAGAACGGTTTTGCCATCACCGGTATCAGTGATGAGGCGCTGGAGGTGCTGCAGCAGTATGATTGGCCGGGCAATGTGCGCGAACTCGAAAATACCATTGAGCGCGCCTCGGTCATGATGCGCAGCGGCAATCTGGAAAAGAGCGCCATCGAGCTGACCGGCTCCATTCGGAAGGCCGCACCCGCAGGATTTGAAGCCGGAACCACCATTGCGGAAATGGAAAAGCAGCTGATCTACCGGACCCTGGAATATTGTAAAGGCAATAAGACCAAGGTGGCTGAAATACTCGCCATTTCTATTCGCACGCTTCGGAATAAGCTGAATGAATATGAGGGCCGCGGAACAGAAGCGATTGAGAGCGTGGAAGAGTAACGCGATTCCCGTACGCCGTCTGAAACAAAATAGCTTCGGTTTGATAGGGCCTGCATCATCTTGTTTTCCGGAAAAAATCATTCGACAAACATTTGTCGTAAATAAGGGCTGTCTTTTTCTTTTTGGATAACCGTTTGAAGGCATATTCCATTTTAAGCGCCAAGGGAAGCTTCCCTATTTTTTGAACCAACACCAGGGCAATGGCTTTATGCGCACGCAAATATTTGGCTGCTTTGGGTCCTTGTGAAACATGCTCCTGGAAACGCCGTTTGACATCAATCGTAATGCCGGTGTAAAAAGTTTAATCCTCGGTCTCGATCACATAGAGAGACCAGATAGGGGATGACGGCTTTTTCAGTCGGCTCAACCCAATTCTTGGACAATACGACTCAGAAATTCAAATTCCCGCTTAGCGGTATGAATAATGGGTCGATGGTGATAGGCGTGTTCTACGGAAAGTGCGCCGTCATAGCCTGCTTTGCGTAAAATTTCAATTTCCTTACGGATGTCATACATGCCATCTGAAAGATGGGTGAAATGGCCTTCTGTGTCGTAGTTATTCAGGTGAGCATGGCGGACATAAGGGGCGAGTAAACGCGTGGAGTCATAGACATCGGGTTCCCCTTTCAAGGGAATTTGAAGGTTCACATGGAAATTGGGACAATCTGTCATTTCAAGCAATTTAAGAATACCGGTGCTGTTTTCCGCCAAGGTGCCATGATGCGTTTCAACCGCATAGGCTATGCCCGATTGGTCCCCTTCTTTACAAATAAGGCGCAGCGCGTCCGTGGCTTCTTTCCAGATGTCCGGTGTGGCGTTGTCTGTGCCGATGCTGCCATTGCCCAAAGGTCCTGTAAAAACCCGGATAAAGGGGGCCTTGAACCTTTTCGCGTAACCAATCATTTCTTGGTTGAGCGCCAGACTCTTTTCAATAGCGGCCCGGCCTTGGACGACATTGAAATAGGTGTTGATTTGAATCATGGAAAGGTGGTATTCGGTGAGGATTGCTTCCAATTTGTCCGCGCCGAAATCCCGGATTCTCTGGTCTTTGCTTTCCACTTTTTGGTAGCCGATTTGGGCAAGACCCATCATTCCTTCAACGAATTCAGCGTTATTGAAAGCCTGCTCGACAAAGGTTATTTCCATGGCTAAAATATAAAAAAGGAAGGAGGAGAAAGAAAATGGTTTGTCCTTTTGTCGGACACGATGCCTCCCGTTAATCATCCTCTTAAAACAACGGACATGGGTTTCCATATCCGGAGCGGTGTCCACGACCTGACCTATTATGATTGGGAACAGTTTCTGGATTTCGCGGAGCGCTGCTTTGGACGAGAGAAACCGGCCGGGAGAAATACGAAAACAACAACCTCTAAATTTCTTTCACCGTCCGTTTTCCCATGATAAAAAGCGGTATGATTGAAATGAAAGAGATGATTGTGCCGATAGCGAAAATCAGATGATAATGGTTGAGTGTTGCTCCGAGGACGGAGATTGACCATCCCTGAATATGACGCATCAGCGCACCTGCGCCCACAACGCTTGTGATGCCGATAATACCCGTGGCCAGGCTTGTGACGGCCATATAGCCGGAACGGCCCTTATCCGGAAATATCTCAAGCGCCAGGTTGGTCTGCAACATATTTCCGTTGGCCCAGCCCAGGCTGGAAAGAATAGCATAAACGACAATCGGCATCCAGCCTAACCATGCCGTGGATACCCATAGCAACATGGACGCAACCAAGATGAGTGAGATAATTATCAACGGAATGCGATTTCCCTTTTTGTCCGTAATTTTGCCAAAAAAAAGCAGTGCGATAATCGACGCAATGGGCTGTCCTATGTTTACCAGCGTCAGTTTTGTCAGGCTGAAATGAAATTGGTCGAACATATAGGCTGCGGAAAAAGCGAATAAAAGACTGCGGCCTCCTGCCCAGATCGCCATATAGGTGACATAGCACCAGAATGGAAGGCTCCGATAATTAAGCCTATCATGATGGGTCGCTCCGCTTGCAATGAAGTTGGCATTCTTCGGAGTTCGATCCACAATGGTTTGAAAAATAGGAATGACGATGAAGAAAGAAATGACAAAAATAATGTAAAACCCGGCATAGGTCTTGGAAGACGGCCAGAGATCTCCCATACGACTGAATAGAAAATTGAACATCAGCCCTGCCACCACATAGACAATCCACTTATAGCTTGAAAACCAACCCCGTTTGCTTTCCGGTACCAAATCTCCAATCCATGAGTTTTCAATATTTTTCAAGGTTCCACCCAGAGCGGTAAACAGAACACCCAAGATCAGATAGGACCAAAGGGAAAAGGGCTTGTAGGCGGAGAAATGGCTTGGAAGCAGGATGGAGATGGCAATAAAGAACGCCAGAGCAGCTGCTATGGTGAGCGCGGCAGTCATGGCTTTGCGATCTGAATTGTATTTCTTTAGGAGTAGAGTGCCTGACCATGAGAAGAGATTGCTGATGCCCATGGTGGCACCAAAAATACCCAGATGGAACGAATCCCCTCCCAGGTGTCGAATTATGACGGTCGTTAATGCGCCGAGGCTATTTTCTTCGGAAGAGTAGAGGACATTGCCTATGCCGATTTTCTTCCGCGCATCGTGCAGCATTCGTTCATCCGTAACCTGGCCATGTTCATTAACATGGTTTGGTTGCAAATCTTTTTCAGGATATTTTTTCCACATAAGGGTTATTTTCAACAAGGAAACAAGGCGATAAGTTTCGAAATAAAACTAATTAATAATGACAAATAAAGGCAAATAAATTATTATAACATTGATATTGTATCCATGTAATTTGTAGATTCAAGAAACAAAGCGAAACATATGGAAACAATATAAATGAGAGTAACACTTGAAGTTATTGCAGAAAAAATAGGTATCACGAAGGCAACGGTTTCCAAGGCTTTACGCAATTCTCCGGAATTGAACAAAGAGACCATCCGCCGTGTTCAGACCATTGCATTAGAGCTCGGTTATACGCCTGCACCTTACAAGAAACGGTGGGATGGTTGTGTCGTGGATAATCCGCTCAACACCGTGAATCTGGTTTTTTATCGCCAGACACCGGCCTTCATTCACTCTAATCCCTTTTTCTCACAAGTGGTGGAATGTTTGCGCCTGTCTGCGCGTTCACGAACCTGTACCTTGCTTGAGAGCTATCCAGCCGACCCGGATGAGTTCCGGAAAATCCTCTCGGCCGCGAACACGGATGCGACTATTCTTCTCAGCAACATCCAAGCAATCGAACCTGAAATGGCCTACCGAATCATTGAAATCGGTTCAGAGAAACCCGTGGTGCTTCTTGCAAATTATATTCCCATTTTATCCGACAAGCTGGCATGCATACGTGCCGATAACTTTTCCGCCGGGTATCTCATGGCACTTCACTTGAAAAATCTGGGGGCGGACAAGATTCATTTCATTGAAGCGTTTCCCGGGCTGGCTGTCAGTATGGACCGGCACTTCGGGTATCTGAAAGCCATGTACATACTCGGGCAAAAGCCCAGCATCCTGCATTATCCCGCAACAGACGAGGCCACATTGCAACAGGATGCGCAGCTAAAGGAGCTTCTTAGGGAGCCCGGAAAGCACGGACTGGTGGGTGACGGTGACATCGAAGCCCTCCGGATTGGCCGTTTCATCCGGGAGAATTGCAGAGGCGATGAACACCGATTTTTCATCGGTGGTATCGACGGGGTTCCGGAATTCGGCCCGGACGATATGCGTGCCGCTACCTTCAAAATCGATATTCACGGCATGGCTGCACGTGCCCTGGAGATGTCGGCCAACATGCGGGTTCATTTATCGGCCAAGCCGGAGCAATGGCTTATCGGCGGTTCCATCTGCAATAATCCCGCCCGTCAACTCTAACGTTTTTTCTATGGAAAACGGATAGAAATTATTATATTAAATCAAAATGAAAAAGACCGTTATTGATTCAAAGGAAATGCAACGCTCGATTATTTGCTGGTAAAGCTGTGGTAACATCAACGGGTCACTTTGCGGATATTCTGCGGAGAGTCCCGTTTTTATTTTCAGCAAATCCGATATAAAGTCGACACAAGGAAAAAAATGATTTATCCTGAATTGCCGGTTGTCAAAACGCTCTCCCGTACCTACAACCTGATTCCCATTTCCATGGAAGTGTATGCGGACATGGAAACCCCCATCAGTTTATTCAAGCGTTTTGAGGGGTCCAGTCACTGTTTTTTGCTGGAAAGTGTGGAGGGCGGAGAGAAGTGGGCGCGCTACTCTTTTATCGGTCGAAACCCTTTTCTTCATATCCGTGGCGGAAATGGGGTTACCCTTATTGTGTATAAAGACGGCAGACAGGAGGAGCGGGTAGGCAATCCGGTTGCTGTGCTGCAGGAGCTGATGACGCAATATCGGAGTGCCACGGTTTCCGGCATGCCGCGTTTTAACGGCGGGGCGGTCGGCTATTTCGGCTATGATCTTATCAGTTATTTTGAGTCTTTGCCTGCGGTTCCAAAGGATGATTTGAATGTTCCGGAATGCGCCTTTCTTTTTACGGATGAGGTGATTGTTTTTGATCATTTCAAACAGAAGATGCACATTATTGTCAATCTTCATGTTGAGGCCGATCAGGATATCGCAGACAGCTATGATAAGGTGCTGGCCAGGTTACGGGCCATCTACGAGGAAATTCGGGAGAGTCGCAGCCGATGGGTGGAAGGCCCTGCGTCTGAAGTCGCTGCGAAAAGCGGTTCACTGACCTGGACCAGCAATGTGACGCGCGAAGAATATTGCAGGAATGTTGAAAAAGGCAAGGCATATATCCGAAACGGCGATATCTTTCAGGTTGTGCTGTCGCAGCGTTTATGCGTGGAAACGGATCATTCTCCTTTTGATGTGTATCGGGTATTACGGGTTCTGAATCCGTCGCCCTATATGTATTTTCTTAAATTCGACGACATGATCCTGGTGGGCTCTTCTCCGGAGCGTCTTTGCCGGGTTGAAAACGGCGTGGTGGAGACCTGTCCCATTGCCGGCACCCGTAAACGAGGCAAGAATGCGGAGGAGGACGCTGTGCTGGAAAAAGAACTTCTGGCCGATCAAAAAGAGTTGGCCGAACACCGTATGCTGGTGGATTTGGCCAGGAATGATGTGGGTAAGGTATCTAAATTCGGTACCGTTGAAGTCCTGGATTTCATGCATGTGGAGCGCTATTCTCATGTCATGCATATTGTCACCAATGTCCGGGGACTCCTCCGTCCGGACAAGACGCCTTTTGAGGCGCTCATGTCCATCATGCCGGCCGGTACGCTCTCCGGTGCCCCTAAAATCCGGGCCATGGAAATCATTGATGAGCTTGAAACCGTGAAGCGATCCACTTACGGCGGGGCCATCGGGTATCTCAGCTTTGACGGTACCTTGGATAGCTGCATTACCATCCGCACGGTTCTTTTCAAAGGGGGAAAAGCTTATATTCAGGCAGGTGCCGGGATTGTGGCGGATTCGGTACCGGAAAGTGAATATGAAGAATCGCTTAATAAGGCTAAGGCGCTTTTAAAGTCACTTGACGCAGTAAAGGATATCCGATGATCCTCATTCTTGATAATTACGACTCCTTCACGTATAATCTTTTTCAGTATGTGGGTGAAATCAGCCCGGTCATCGAGGTCTATCGCAATGATAAGATATCGATTCGCGACATCGCTGAAAAAAAGCCCTCTCATATTATCATTTCACCCGGACCCGGTTATCCGGCATCAGCCGGGATTTCAATTTCTCTGATAAAAGAGTTGGGGGCCCATTATCCCATTCTCGGTGTCTGTTTGGGGCATCAAGCCGTTGGGGAGGCCTATGGCGGAAGAATTATCCGGGCAACCGAACTCATGCATGGCAAAACCTCGGACATTAAGATTAAAACCGGCTGCGCCTTGTTTAATGGATTTCCCGAAAAGATCACCGTGGGACGCTATCACTCCCTGATGATTGAACGCGCCTCTTTGCCAACAGAGCTTCTTGAGACTGCGGTTACGGATAAGGGTGAAATCATGGCGGTGCAACATAAGCGATTTCCGGTTTTTGGGATTCAATTTCATCCGGAATCCATTCTGACGCCGGAGGGCAAACGAATCCTGAGGAATTTTCTTTCAGTAAAAGCATAAGGAAAAACCATGTTGAAAAAGGCCATTCATAAACTGATTAATAAACAGTCGCTTTCTGAAGCCGATGCCATGGAAGCCATGACCATTATTATGGATGGTCAGGCCACACCCGCTCAGATTGGCAGTTTTCTCACGGCATTGCGGATGAAAGGGGAGAGCATTGAGGAGATTGCCGGTTTTGCCCGAGTGATGCGCGACAAAGCGGCGGCTATTTCCGTTTCAGCGGATTATCTTATTGATACCTGCGGCACCGGTGGAGATGAAAGTGGGACGTTCAATATTTCAACGGCCACGGCCTTGGTCGCTGCAGCAGGCGGCGTGAAAGTGG
>MGVN01000070.1:0-2637 GCA_001800515.1 Elusimicrobia bacterium RIFOXYB2_FULL_49_7
GTATTCTTGGCGGCTTCAGCGCTGCGCTGAGCCAAATTACGCACCTCTTCGGCTACCACGGCGAAACCGCGCCCCGCTTCACCCGCCCGTGCCGCTTCTACCGCTGCATTCAAGGCAAGTAAATTGGTCTGAAAAGCGATTTCATCGATAGTCTTCACAATCTTGGCCGTTTCATCCGAGGATTTCTTGATAAGATTAATCGCCGAACTCATGCGATCCATGGCTTCATTGCCCTTTTCGGCCGACTTCTGCGCAGAGGCGGCAAGCCCCTTGGCCTGGGCCGCATTTTCCGCATTCTGTTTGGTCATGGCTGCCATCTCCTCCAGGCTGCTGGAAACTTCCTCTATCGAGGAGGCCTGTTCCTGCGACCCCTGCGAGAGCGTCTGGCTGCCGGTACTGATTTGATTGGAACCGGAAGCCACCTGCTCCACGGACATCTGCACCTGACCCAAGGCGTCATCCAGGGCCTTTAGTGCTTCGTTGATATTATTCTTGAATTCACCGAGCTGGCCCTTATACTCACCCAGCACGCGCTGGGTCATATTCTTTTGGGCGGCACCGGCCATTACCTTCATGGCTTCGTTCACGGGATTGATGACCGCATCAAGCGTGTCGTTTACACCCTGGACAATCTTGCGAAAGTCCCCTTCATGCTTCGAAGCATCCGCACGGGTCTGCAGGCGACCTTCCACAGCGGCATTGGCAAGCATGACGGCATCAGACACCAAATTCCCAACCGCTGATCGACATTCATTCAGACCGTTTGCGATAGTGTCAAATATCTCGCGGGTTTCTTTTGTATCCTCATCGCCCTTTTCGACCTCTGCGATGAACTCCATATTCCCTTTTGACAACAAGGTTAAACAATTCGTCACTTTCCGTACTTCTTCGTTCTGAAATCTCGAAATCTTATCGGCAAGACGCTGCGCTTTCTTGATGACCGTGAGATCTGTTACCACTTCAAATGCACCGACAATCGTTCCTTTTTCATCCTTAATCGGTACACCGGCATAGGAAATATCCAGATTCAACCCGTTCGGATGCGCATCCGTTTCACTCGTGCTTGTCTGGCCGCTTATCATGACTTTACCACAAGCGCATTTGTCCGTGCGACAATCAGCCGTTCTAAAGAAATTATAACATTTCGTCCCTACCACCTGTTTCTGATCTTTTCCACCCAAGGACGCCCCGACCATATTCATGTATTGTATAGTAAAGTCTTTATCAATAGTCATGGCCGGATTTGGCATCACATCGATGAATCCAACAACGGAATCCAGCGTATCATTGACGCCTTGAACGATGCCCTTATATCCACCTCTGAACTTGGCTGCATCACCGCGGGTGGCCAATCGTCCTTCCACTGCCGCTTTGCGCAGCATGCCAGTTTCTGCAACCAGATCTCTTAACGTGCCGATCATGCCCTTAAGCGCTTCCAGAAGTATACCGGTTTCATCCGTCGATGTCACCTTGACGTCTACGCTCAGATCGCCTTGTTTTACCTTTTCAGCGATGCTGATACACTCCATTACCGGACGTGTGATACTACGAGTAATAATCACTCCCAAGACAATACTCATCAGCAGAATAACGAGGGATAAGATAATCAATCCGGTTTTGACGCTCTGGGACTTGCTCTGCGCTTGAAAACCGTCCTTATTTGCAAGGTCCGTCTGAAACGCGACCAGCTCCTCGACAGTCCGGATATATTCATTTTGCTGCTGTCGGAATTCATTCAACAGAATGGCCACAGCCTTTTCCTTCTCCCCTTTCATGAGCAATGATCTGATTTTTTTCTGATTCGGGATATAAGCCTCTCGAGCGTTTCGGACCGACTTCATCCTCTTTTTCCCTTCATCCGATTTGATACTTGCGTCAAGTTTATCCAAAGTCGGCGATATTGCTTTTACCGAATTTTCAATCCGAGCATCCTCTTTTTCGATTTCAAGAGGGTTATTGATCAGAGCCATATTTCGGATCGCTCGTGCCACAATATTAAGCTGATCAATAATATCATTCGATTGAAGCACCTTCGGCAACCGATCATTGACAACGATTCCGATGCTTTGGTTAATGGAAATGATCTGAAACACACTAAAAAAAGCCATAATCAAAATAAGAACAACAATACTGCCGAATCCGATTCCCAGCCTTATTCCAAGTTTCATGTTTGAAAACATCTTTCCTCCTTTTATTGCTCAACGGCTATCGTATTGATTTTCGACAGCTCTTTTTCGGTTAATACTTTATCAATATCCAGCAGGATCTTGACGCTTCCTTTGGCCTTGGCCATGCCCAGAATAAAATTGGCATCCACAGCCCCGAATTCCGGAGAATCCTCGATATCACCTTCGGCAATGTCCAGGACTTCGGAAACCGCATCCACCAGCATACCCATTTCCACCGACTCATTGGCCCGCTTGACCTCAACCACAATAATACAGGTTTCAGTTGTGTTGTCAATGGTTATCATCCCGAATTTAATCCTGGTGTCCACCACAGGAATGATTTTCCCGCGCAGATTGATGACCCCGCGCACAAATTCCGGTACCCGTGGGATGCGCGTGATGTCCATCAGTCCGATGATCTCACGGACCTTCAAGATTTCAAGACCATACTCCTCCTCCATCAGCCGAA
>MGVN01000070.1:2651-13375 GCA_001800515.1 Elusimicrobia bacterium RIFOXYB2_FULL_49_7
TATTTTCCGGCCCTTGCCCCTGACTTCGAGCCAACGCTTCCGGTCCGGACCGCTTCCGTGGTACTGCCCGTACTGCTCATGCAACCTCCTTATCTGAGTTTTCGTCACTGTTCCCTATTTCCACGATCCCCTTAGGATCTAAAATGAGTCCCACATGGCCGTCACCCAGAATCGCCGCTCCCGAGACCCCTTTGATTTGCTTGAATTCCGCCTTCAGACTTTTAATGACCACCTGCTGCTGACCCAGTAAGCCATCCACCAAAATTCCGTAATGGCGGCCGTTTAAATCAACAATAATGACCAGCCCTTCCCACGGCTTTTCTATTGTAGAGACCAGATTGAACAGCTTATGAAGTCGAATCAATTGAATCAGATTGCCTCTCACATTAACCACTTCGCCCTTATTCTGGACAGTGCTGACTTCATTCCGCTTGGGACGGAGCGATTCCTTGATGGAGAGTACGGGCAGCAAAAAGCGTTCGCTTCCCACTTGAATAACCATACCGTCTAAAATGGCCATCGTAAGCGGCAGACGAATAGTAAAGGTGGTGCCTTTGCCTTCCGTGGAGCCAATGGACACATTCCCCCCCAGCTTTTCAATGTTTTTACGGACCACATCCATGCCCACACCACGGCCGGATATATCCGTGACTTTGTCGGCCGTGGAAAAACCGGGCAAAAAGATAAGGTTAAAAAGTTCGGCTTCATCCATTTGTACGTCTGCCGGGATCAACCCTTTTTCAACGGCTTTTTTGCGGATTTTATTTTTGTTCAATCCCTTGCCATCATCCTGAATTTCAATGACAATGTTGCCGCCCTGATGATAGGCATTCAGAACTATGCGACCCACCGCACTCTTGCCCGCCTTAGCACGCTCTTCAGGGGTTTCAATGCCATGGTCTGCGGCATTGCGGACCATGTGGACAAGGGGGTCATTGATCTGTTCGATCACATTCTTGTCCAATTCGGTCTCCGCACCATTGATGGAAAGTTCCACCTGTTTGCCTGATTTATTGGACAAATCGCGCACCAGACGGCTCATCTTCTGGAAAGTGGCCTTGATAGGCAGCATGCGAAGCGCCATGGAGATATATTGGATATCCCGAACTATTTTGGTAAGATGATTCACCTGCTTGGAGAGCGCCGGATCGCGACTGGCTGTAAGGGCCGGATTCTGAGCCAATAGAGTCTGTGAAATAACCAGCTCACCCACCACATCAATCAGGTTGTCCAGTTTCTGGGTATCCACCTTGATGCTGCCGCTGTCGGTCTGAACGGTGACATCGCGCTGATCACGCAAGGCTTGAGCAATCGCACGTGGACTGGCCTTTTTCTCCTCAACCAAAATCTGGCCCAACTTTCGGCCTTCCGAATCATCCGCCTGCGTGGCAAGCGCGTCGGACAAGTCCTCCTGCGTCATCACCGCTTTTTCAACAAGCAGTTCACCCAGCTTCTTGTTGCTTTTTAGCTGAACCGTGGCCGACAATCCCTCCACCCCGGCTGCCTGTTTTTCGCGGGTCAATGCCTTGAGCTGTTCCAGGAATATCTCCACCTGAGGATATTCTTCATCAGAGAAGGCGTGCCCTTTGACCTCCTGATCCAGAAGCTGGAGCAACCGACGGATGACATCAATGACATCAAAAACAATATCAATGCCTTCGCGATCCATGAAGATTTTACCGGTGCGGGCCAAATCAAGCAGGGTTTCAGATTCATGGGCCACCTGATTCACATGGCGCATACCCAAGAAACCCGACACACCCTTGATGGTATGCAAAGGGCGGAAGATATCATTCAATAAGGTGGCGTTGGAAGGATCCGTTTCCAGCTCCATGGTTTTGGTTTCAATGCTTTCCAGATGATCATTGGCTTCATTGATGAAATCCGTGACAAGAGAGATGTCACTTACCTCGGCTTTGTTCAAACGGTTGATTTCACGGGGAACGACGGAAGGCATTCCCGGCACAGAGGAGCCTGCTTCATCATCGCTTTTTTGTCCCTTTTGTCCATTCAGCAGAGCTTCCAAAGAAACATAAAGCGGGGTCAAGTCCATTGAAAGGACCTCCTGCACCCGGCCCTGCGCGCAACCCGAAAAAGCGCGACGCAAGCCATCCAAGACCGCAAAGAGGGCGTCAATCACATTGCGGCCCACGGTCATGGGATTTTTACGAAACAGGGCAAAGAGCGATTCCGCATGATGGCAAAGTTCGCTTAAATGAGGCAGGCCTACAAAACCGGTTTCACTCTTCAGAGTATGGACCATTCGGAAGATGTCGTCAATGAGTCCCTTGTCCGAGCTCTTCTTTTCAAAAGCAAGCAAACACTGTTCGAGTTCATCCAGGGTTCCCATGGTGCCTGTCGCGTAATCCCGGATTTCTTTTTCCTGGTCAGCGCTCATCCGGGTGCTCTTGCTTGCGTCCTCCGTATCATTGCCGCCGGCACGCTGTTGAAGGGCCACTAAAAAAGCACCTATTTCCGTGGCAGCCTGATTCCTATCTTTGTATTCTCCCATAATAAAGGATTCGAGCCCTTGAATCAACTTCTCAGCAGCTTTTTTTTGCGCCCCTTTCGCCTCTTTGGCAACCACTTCGGATAAAGAAAGGAGTTGACCGACCCGGACCAGGTCCTTAAAGTCGCAGGAGGCAAAGAGTAGGGAAATATCGTCGATTTTGGATTGAATGTCTGCCATCTTAATATCCGTTCGCCTTTTCAACCTGCATATTGAGAACTCGAACCACCACATCCCGAAGCGCATTGAGATCAACCGGCGGTTCCATACGGCAGAGGACCTGCTTTCGTACCGCCTGCTCTTGAAGATTTTCCGAATCATTTTCCAAAATAACCACCACCGGGACATCGCTCCATTTTCCCTCTCTAATCCGGTCGATGACCGACAGTCCGTCCAGATCGTTCAAGGCGGTGTTCAGGATGATGAGCTTGGGCTGAAGGCGGCGCGCTTCATCCAGTAATCGTTGACCGGAAGTAAAGGAAACCACCTCGACTTGAAGGGCGACCAATTTGATTTTAAAGCGGTTGACGAACTCGCCGTCCTTATCCGCAACCAATACCGTGGGCTTGCGATCTGTTTCAGGGGTTCTCATGTACATTTCAGACTACAAAACACGTACCATGTTTTTGCAGGGTCTTAAACGCTTGATTCTATACGACAATCAGGATGGAAAAAATCATGGCGCGTCAGAGCTGTCACCTTAATGCAACAATCAACCCTATTACCTATTATGACAGCCCTTGAAAGAGAGTGTTGCCGCATTGCAACATCCGGATTTAAAAAAGGCTAACTGGTTTTAATGCAACAAATTGTCGTGACGCGGAAAGGCTACACTATGGATTGAGGCGATACTTTTCCGAACGAATTTTCAGGCTTTGAAGCATCCGATGAAATGAAGCACGATTCACCTTGGCCTCTTTGGCGCAATTAGAAACATGCCCCTGGTGTTTCTGGAGCAGGAAATGAAGATAATCCCGTTTGGCCTGTCCCAGACAATCTTCCAACGAAAGCAACCCCTCATTATCGGACAAGGAGGCAGAGGCATGAAAACGATCCGGTAAAAGATCCGGGGTGATGTTTTTGCCGGTAGACATGATGAGAAGCTCACTCACCACATTTTCCAACTCACGTACATTTCCCGGCCAGACATAGGCTGACAACACCTTTAAGGTGGCACCCTCCATTCGTTTTTCAGGAAGTGAAGGATCTTTGCTGCGCAGCTTAGTGATGAAATGACGGACTAAAAGAGGAATATCCTCCCGCCGCTCTCTCAATGACGGCATCTTTACTTTAACAACATTCAGGCGGAAATAGAGATCCTCCCGAAAGGTGCCTTCCACGACCATTTTATCCAGCGTCTTATTCGTGGCGGAAATGATGCGGACATCAACCGGGATTTCAGCGGACCCACCGACCCGCCTGATTTTCCGTTCCTGAATGACCCGGAGCAGCTTGGCCTGCAATCCATAATTCATATCCCCGATTTCATCTAAAAAAAGCGTGCCGGAATCAGCCCATTCAAAGAGTCCTTTTTTAAACTGGTGCGCACCGGTAAAGGCCCCTTTTTCATGTCCAAAAAGTTCGCTTTCCAGAAGATTGTCCGGCAAAGAGGCGCAGTTAATGGGAATAAAAGGCCCCTCTTTTCTCAGACTTTGAGCATGAAGCGTACGGGCTGCCAGTTCCTTGCCGGTCCCGGTTTCTCCCAGAATCATGAGATTAGCCTCGGTGGGTGCCAACCGTTCGATGAGTCTCAAGGTCTCGCGGACAGCAGGACTTTCGCCCACAATTAAATGGGGGGGAGTCGGCTTCTTTTTTTCTTCTTTTAAGCGGGCGTGCTTACCTGAAAAGATATCCGACAGAATGGCGTCCAACATCACCGGATCCGGCGGTTTTCGGAGAAAAAAATCCACGCCTTTTTTGCGGGAACGTTCCTCTACTTCAGCGGCATCGGAAATCCCGGTCAACAGCAGGGTTTTCAGGTTCGGGGAAAGCGATTTCAGCTTATCAATCAAACAAAGGCCGTCCATCCCGGGCATCAGGTAATCCACAATGGCCAGTTGATAGGAACGGTCTAAAAAACCGGAAAGCGCGGCTTCTGGAGAGAAGTAAAGGTCGCAGGTATGGCCTTTTGCGGCAAGTAAATCACGGAGTACGGCGGACAGGCAGCGATCGTCGTCCACTAAACAGAGATCGGCCTTGGAATGGCGTTCGCAATCGGGAAGAGAAACCTCGCTCTTGGACAGGGAAAAAAGTGATGTCGTTTTTTTTAATTCAAGCTTATCCGTCAGTATAAGGCCTTTTTCAAGAGCAATCTTGAGTCGGGCGGCACTTTCTGCGGCCAATCCTTCCCCGCCGCCGAGTCGCTCCAGCTTGGAGACCACACCCTCCACGATAAAAAGCAGGTTTCTCAAATCATGGGACGTTTTTTTTTCAGACGATGGGGAAATAGGTTCAGGGTTCATTGCTTGAAAAAACATTTTGGATGGAGGGTTTGTCAAGACAGGAAAAAATGGGGTGCCAGATGGGACTTGAACCCACAACGCCCAGAACCACAATCTGGTACTCTACCAATTGAGCTACTAGCACCGTGAATGAAACAGGAAAATAATTAAGTGCGGTCCGACAATGCAAAAAAATATCCCACCCAATGGATTTATAATTTATTTTTATATTATGCTGTATTTTATGCTTGGCACCGTTTTTGTGGCACTCTTCATCCTTTTCCTCACCATCAGCCTTCAGGTAAACGCCTTTGTCAAACGGATGGATGAGTTCATCAAGCAAGTCGAAAGCCACATTTACCTGTAAACAACATGCTGTCGCCCAGAAACGCCGTCCTTCGGATGAACGCCTATTCCCCCCCCTTGGAGGGACGGCGCAATTTCATCCGCCTTGATTTCAACGAAAACAGCCGCGGCTGCTCCCCGGCCATCCTGGAAGCGCTGAAGCATGTCACGCTCCAAGATATCGCCACCTATCCCGAATACGGTACACTCTACGAACATTTGGCCGGTTTTCTCGGTATCCCACGTGAATATATGGTTGTCACCAATGCATCGGATGAGGGGATTCAGCTTATTTTCCAAACCTTTCTGGAAGCCGGAAGCCGCTTGGTGTTGCCGGTGCCCACGTTTGCCATGTTCACCTTTTACGCTGAACTGCTGGATCTCCGGATCGAACGGGTTCCCTACCTGCCGGACCTCTCATTTCCGGAGGAAACGGTGCTTCAGGCGCTGACCCTTGATACCAAAGCGCTGGTCTTGGTCAATCCGAATAATCCCACCGGCACACCCATTCGTCACGATTATATTATTGATATCCTTGAACGCATGAAGGATCGTCTGGTCCTGGTGGATGAGGCTTATGTGGAATTCAACGGTGAAAGCGCACTGGATCTGTTGGATCGCTACGACAATTTGGTCATCCTGCGCACTTTTTCAAAGGCTTTCGGCATGGCAGGCCTTCGGCTGGGTGTCGTCTTTTCCTGCCCGGAAAATATCCGCCACCTCTCCAAAGCACACAGTCCCTACTCCATCAGCGCACTGACGGTCAAACTGGCCCTGGCCGCACTCGAGGACACAGACTCCGTGACCGGTTATATTGCGGATGTTCGGAAAAGCAAGGCACGCCTGGGCGAAGCCCTCGCCGCCATGAACATCCCGACTTATCCGTCGGCCGCCAACTTTCTCCTGGCTCGTTTCGGGGAGGCCTGCACCCGAGTGGAAAACGAATTGCGAAAACGGGGTATTCTGGTGCGAAACTTCAGCCATGCTCCCCTGCTCGATGGCTGTCTTCGTATCACGGCCGGCACCCCGGAACAGACCGACAAACTGATTGCCGCACTGAAGGAATTAAAGGAGTAACATGAAAAACAGAACTGCCACTCTTGTTCGTAAAACCAAAGAAACTGACATTCGTCTTTCCCTCAACCTGGACGGCCGGGGCACCTACACGGTGGACACGGGCATCGGCTTTTTCGATCACATGCTTGAACTCTTCGCCAAACACGCAGGCATTGATCTGAAAGTCCGGTGCAAAGGAGACCTCAAGGTAGACACCCACCACTCCGTGGAAGACGTGGGTCTCTGTCTGGGCGAAGCATTACTGAACGCTTTGGGCGATAAAAAAGGAATTGCCCGTTATGGAGACAGAACCCTTCCCATGGACGAAGCCTTGGTACAGGCGGTTTTAGACCTGGGCGGTCGCCCCTATTTTGTTTTCAAAGGCCGGGTCCCGCGATCCGAACCCGGTGGTTTTTCGCCGGAACTGGTGCAGGATTTCTTTAAGGCAGTATCCGATGCCGGGAAGTTGAACCTCCACGTCCGGCTTTTTTACGGAGCCAACACCCATCATTGCATTGAGGGCATTTTTAAAGCTTTTGCACGCGCCTTGTCCGACGCAGCAGGTCCGGGCAAAAACCGGACGGCCATCCCCTCTACCAAAGGTGTGCTCTAAAAATGAATTACCGGGTTTCTCTTTCATTTATTTTAGCACTCTTATACCTTTCCCTCTGGGCTGCTGAAAAAGCGGTCATTCCAGACGATCCCTATCAACTCCTGACCAAAATCCCCTCCTTTTTCGAACTCTTCTCCCAAAAAGGACTCACCGCTTATTCCGCAGATGCAACCGTGGAAGGCAAACTCTATGACAATCTTGTCGAAATGGCCAAAAACAAAGGCATGGATGCCCCGGAATTCATTGAAATCTACCGGATAAATCAGGGGGTCGCATTCAAACTGAAAAACAAGAATTATCCGCCCTATTTCCGCCAGATTGTAGATGAGCTCTTCACTCCGGTACAAGCATTCGACCAAGTCATTAAAAGTATTGAATCCCGGCGGGAGCTTACCTGGTTCAACCAGTTCAAGGCAGCCACCACCGTGGAAGCCAGTTGGGTACAGTACAACGACACCCCGCATGTCAAACTGATCTTCATTGCCAAACCCGGTGCCGGACTCGACCGCCACCACGACGACACAAACGGAACAGAGGGCGACATCGAAACCGATCGGATGACCTTCATCCTTTTTCCGGAACAATGGCTCATCCGGATGCTGAAAGTCACGCAAAAAGAGAAAAAAGGCCAAACGGAAACCTCAACCGAAAATAAATTCACCTTCGAATACCGGAAATTGAAAAACAGCACCATGCCTGCTGAGCTCACCATTGAAAAAAACGGTCAGGTTGAAATCCGGTTCAAGGCTGTTTATATGATAAAAAACGATTTTGTGGTTTTTGCGGAAAAGCTCTTCGGCTACCGGGATACGGAAGGAGGATTGGGCAAAGTTCGTATCGCCTATTCCAATTATGCCTTTAATGAAAAGGCGGATATCACAATGGCGGATGAACGTCTTTCCCGTATCGTGCTTGAAAAAGAAGCGGATGCGGAAAAGATATTTAATAACGCCAAAGAATTCATTTTCAGCGGTGAAAATGAAAAAGCAAAAAAAATGCTTAGAAAAATTATAAAGAATTATCCTGAAACGACCTATGCGGAACAAGCTAAAACATTGCTCGATGGGCTTTCTGATTAAAGCCACTTACTTAAAAAACGACCTTCTTAAAGAAATATCAGAAAAAAAGATTGCATTTATTTACTATATATAATGATATTAATCATTGACTTAAACGTTTACTGAATTTGAAAGGGGTCACTATGATGAAGTACCTTAAATTAACAGCCATTGCATTCACCTCCCTCTCTCTATTGGTGTTTGTGGACTGTTCCAAGAAAAAACAGGTGGAAGAAGAGGAAATGTCCGCGGATGACATCATAGAGCAAGCGCCGGCTCCTGAAATTGAAAAACCGGTTGTCCCGGAAAAAAAACCGGCAATAATTGAACGCTATAGCCCCTCTTTTTCAGAAAACGGTCCCTATGTGGTGCAGGTAAAATCCTACCCCAACGAAGCATCCGCCAACAATTTCATGCAGAAGCTTCTGGACAAAGGTTACCCATCTTATGTCGCCCGTGTTGAAAATCCAACCGCAGAATTGCCGGGTTCCTATTTCCGGGTTCGCGTGGGTGGTTTTAACGGCTTATCCGAAGCACGTGAATTCGGGGAGAAAATCATCGTCGAAGAGATGGGCCTGACCTATTGGGTCGATAATAAATCCAATGATACGGTAGCAGGCAATGCCGCGGAAGAAGAAAGCACCTATGGCACCACTTCCGGCTCTTCCTGGAATGCTGCACCGGCCACGCCCGCGACATCCACCTGGGGCGCCGAACCCGCTGCACCAGCCCCGGCCGCGCCCGCAACATCCACCTGGGGCAATGAACCTGCCGCAGCTCCCGCGCCCGCAGCTCCTGCTGCATCGGGTTGGGGCAATGAACCTGCGGCGGCACCAGCCCCTGCCGCACCGGCGCCGACACCGGAACCGGCCCCCAGCACGCCCAGCAATGATTGGGGAACCGGCTCTTCCGAAACAACCAACACCCCAACTCCAACCCCGGCCCCAGCTCAACCAAGCAGCGGCAATAACGAGTTCGAGTTTTAAAGTTTCCGGTCGGATTCGGCAATCGTACGGTGGGTGGCGGTCAATAAAATTAAAGACCGGCAGGATTATTATCGGACATGAAAAGAATTCTCCTGCTTTCTTTTTTGCTGGCTGCCATTCTCTCCACTGTTATCCCTGATTTGTATAAACGAAGCCGAGACGGTTTGCCCGATCCGCTCAAAAGTGGGATTATTGCCACCCGCCTTCCGTCCAGAATTCAAATCGGTTTCGGCTCCGTTGATATAACCGGCCATGTTTTTTATGATGATCGGTTAGGGGCGCTTGAACTTCCGGAAGAGTCCTCTTTAAACCCCTTTTTGGATCTGGTTCGACCCGCAAAAGATTCTGTCAAGACAAAACGGCGTCGAAAAGTGGGCCGATTGTATGCCAAGGCCATGCTGTTTTCGGACCAGAAAAAAAACTTCGGTCTTCTCCTTTCCTTGGATTTGCCTTTATTAAGACAGGAACAGGTTAAGATCGTTCAGGAATCACTGTCACGCCACTTTGGCCTGAACCCCGGAAATATCCTGATTTTTTATCCCGGTTTTTTCGCCGCTTTCTCGATCTCGCCGGAGAAACTGGAAGCAGCAGCCGTGCAAGCGGTGGAAGAGGCTCAAAAACATCTCAACAGATCCGAATTTGCCTTGCTCAGTCCTGAAACGCCCTTTAAAAACGCCGTTTACAGTCCGGTCAACGTACCGGGTACCGGTATTTTCAGGACCCCGCCCTTATGCGGATCTTTGAATGAGCAAGGAGAATATGACGCCTCTGAAAAAATTTATAATTGGCAAAGAACATTTTGCGAAGCTTCGCTTCTGAACGATTCATCCTCCTTTTTTACGGTCAATTGCACGACCGTGGTTCCTCAACTGCTGCTCTTCCGGAAAAAAGGGGGGAAAATCATGGGCGGCGCAATCTTGTCGCCCGTCACCCCCTGCTTGGCCCCACCGGGCCATCTTCAGGAGGATATCTCGAGTGATTATGTCTACCACCTTTGCGATTATCTGGAACGCAAATTAGGCGCACCCATCCTTTTCCTCCGCAGCCCGGGGAGCGACATCATTCCGAGAACAGACGCTTTTTCCCATCCCAATGCGCACCGCTTCGGAATTCAAATGGGCGCAGCCTTCCTCCCACTCGTTCGAAACGCCCTTTTCGAGCGCATCAGCTTGGCACGCTTCTTTTTCCAGGAGGTCCGGCTTCCCTTGAAACCCGAAGCCGCCTTATCTCCTGAAGAAATCACCGGTCTGATGGATCGTTATCGATTCCAATCCGAGGCCCTAAAAAAAGTCAATATTGATCTTTCCGTCAAGCGTGAAATTCAGGATCGCTTCCTCACCCCGTTTTTCATGCTTCATTACTTCAAATCGTTTGGAGTACCGGGTCCGCTCGCACTCAAAGGATTCAGATTAAACCGCCTTCTTTTCCTCGGACTGCCCGGAGAAACGGACGAATATACGGGCCGGGAAATCCGGAAACAATTCCCCGGACTCCCTCTTTGCCTGGCCGATCGTCAGGGCTCCTACCTCTCGGCCATTCTGCCGGAAGCAGCTTATCAAGGCGGCTATTTGCCCAACCTGACCCCGTTTGACAGGAAAGCGGAAGCACGACTGCGTGAAACGGCAATCACCTGTATCGAGCAGATGAAAGGCCGGAAAGGCTTGTAGTCATGCTGAATAAAATCATTCTCTTCATCGGCTCTAAAGCCCTGGATTT
>MGVN01000071.1:0-949 GCA_001800515.1 Elusimicrobia bacterium RIFOXYB2_FULL_49_7
CCTGGCCTCTGGCGTCAATTTGCTGACAATGACAGTTCTCGTGCATTGGCAGGCCGGATCAGGCGTTTATATGCGTCTGCTGAGTGCCAATGCTCCTACGGCCTCTCCCATCACGGATACGACGTTTGTTCCGGACAGCCTGTTTGTCTACGCCTTCTTATTTGATCAGTTCGGCAATTACTTTTCAAACGCAGCAGTGGAAACCTGGTCAATCAATGATCCCACCTACCTGACCATTCCGAGCACTGCCACAAATATCTGCCGTATCAAAAAAACCGGTAATCCGGCAACCACCACGAATTATCAAGTCATTGGCGTCTTGCCTGCTGATACCTATTTGGGGAATGGCCGCTATTCGCCATCCGATGCCATCTGCGACACCTTTTACGTTCAGCTCATCAATCGAGACGTGGTCATAGATTCGCTTCGTATTCTGACCGGCCATCTTTTAACCCCTCTCAATCTGACGCTGGGAGGCACACTTTCGGACAGTACTGTGGTATCAACCGGTGACACGATAGTCGTACAAGCTTGCGATGACATCATTCCGCCCTTCTTAGCTCAGATTCACATCCAGGATAGCGGATGGATTTATAAAAGTGTAGCGTGGCAATATGGCGGCGTTTCAGGAGACGGCTCTGTGGCGCCCAATGCTTCTTCGGCTCCGCTGGATTCCCTGGTCGCCACTTTCCAGGCGCTTACGGCTACGATTGTCATCAAAACCCTTCCGGAATATCTCACCCGAATTGATTTAACGACCCTACCGGTAGATGTAAACGGGCGGGTTATCATTTCCGGAGACACCGCCTCTCTCCGTACCCGAACACTGACCCTTTCAGTAACCGGCGAGACGAATTGCGGCACTCCTGTTACGGATCTGCTTGCAACCTGGACAGTTTCCGGCTTTCAAAACCCGGTTTGGCAAAATTCCTTCTCAACACAGATAGGG
>MGVN01000071.1:972-1857 GCA_001800515.1 Elusimicrobia bacterium RIFOXYB2_FULL_49_7
ATTGAACGTGACACACTTCCGCAGTCTGATTCCGGATGGATTGCCTTTGCTTTTCCGGGCACCCTTAACGGTGCACCTCATACGTTTGTCGATACCGTACACCTCATTCTACAGGATATCACCAATTACGATACCGTGGATGCCGTTGTCATTGTAACGGATTCCGCTTATCAGGCCACCTACGATAAAAGTACGCTCTATAACACCTCTCCGAACTCCACCCCTTTTGCAGGAGATACGGTCAAACTCCGAGCCCTATTATTTGATGTCAATGGAAACAATAACTACAAATTATTAGGAGATGCAGGCACCGGTTTTCGAACCCTGGATGTCTTTTGGTTTCATAATGGAGTATATGATGCCTCTGCCGACTCCATTTATTCTTTGACCAATATCAGCGGGCTATCCGATACGCTTATTGCAAAATACGGCACCAGCCCCTCCAATATCATTTACAGCGATACGGTCATTTTAAACTGGAGCTTTGGTTATGACCGTTTCCTTTATCTTGAAGCTTCGCCCGGTCATTCCGGGACGACCCGTATAGCACTGGACTCCATCGTCTTGGAACAAGGACAGACCAAAGATACGCTCTATGCAGTTATTCGCGATGAATTCGGCACCTTTATTCAAAACCCGGCTATTAAATGGCGTATGACTCCGGCCAGCTATATCAATTACCTGACCATTCCAAGCAGTATCACTCCGACCAACCTCGGTATTCTGACCCGTATCCGGACCGATACGGTAGCGCAAGCCTTTAATTTTATCGGGTCCTTGTCCGGCACTTCGTTAATTGATACCATCCGGATCATTTTAGCCAATTACTCCTTTGATTCCCTGAACCTGGTGGCCGATTCAACGCTTCTTCGCAACACCCAAGGA
>MGVN01000071.1:1896-11651 GCA_001800515.1 Elusimicrobia bacterium RIFOXYB2_FULL_49_7
ACCCTGTTCCTCACCGCTTGTGAAGATACGCTCAAGCTGAAAGCCCTATTACGTCGCAGCGATCTGAATACCTGGAACAGCCACCCGGTTACCTTTGCCCTGACAAATAATGCATGCATTACCGCCACCTCCTTTGCAGAAGCTGCGCATGTCATGGTAATCCCAAAATACGGTGTGGCATTAGACACGCTCTATGCGCTTTACACGGCACCCGATGGCCGTCTGCTCACGGATACCATTCTGTTTAAAGTAGATCGTCCCTGGATCAACCAGATTATCGTGGTTCCGGGTCCTACCACGCTCAATGCCGGCGACACCTTTAGCTTTACGATATACGGAATTGATAAAAACGGTGATACCGTAACCCTGACCGACCGGTTGCCGGATAGCTTGCATATCACAACCGACGCTTTTATCGGGTATCTCGGCAACGTATTTGATACGCTTATCGAAGCAGGCACCACGCTCATTGTAACGAATCCATTCGGTTCAGGTGTTGGCACACATTCGTTTGTGCCAGTGGATGCTGACGATAACCGAATCATTATTGGACTGACGATTCCGGGAAGTAACGGAAGTATATCAACTTTCCGGGATACAATCCATCTCACTGTCAATCCGGGGATGCCGGACTCCATTGCCGTCTTTTCCGGATTAGGCAACACCCTCATCCGCCTTGATACGCTCTCCACCTATGGGGATGATCCGTCACTGACCTCCTCCCAATACCGCATTCAGCTCTATGATGCATATGGCAACCTTATTCCCTCCACAAACCCCGTCTATAATACGGATCTCCTGATTTCAGTATCCGGCGGTGGCTTAAGCAATTCCAATTTCATCCAAAACGGGGTTTATCTACAGTATAATGCAGCCGGTTCCGAAACAGGCGGACAAGGGACCGTAACCATCGGATACCCACGTGATTCGGATACGCTGTATTATCATTTCGATATTATAGTTGTTCCTTTGGTCAAGCTCCTATCCATCTCAACGCATGAATGGATTGTGGATACCGCCACCTTCGGACAAACCGCCATCAATCTTGTCCTGGACAGCGTACTTCACATCAATCATGCCTCTTTAACCTCCAATCGCGCCCGGATTGATACATTGGCTCATTACGGCTATTGTTCTTACCGTGACGGTTACCTGGATTACCTGGATATCGTTTTCTCTGAACCATTTAATTTAACCATGGATGTTCTGATCAACATCGTCTTTTACGACACCCTTTCTACGCAGGATTCCGTCCAATGGGCGCTTTCCCGCGGAACGACAACCGCCTTTCTGACCCCCACGGACAACCGCCCGGATTCCACGTTTCATAATCGATACCGACTCTGGCTGCTCCCCAATTCAAAAAAACTTACTGCCGCTCCAATATTAGAAACCGGTTTCCTACCCAGATTGACATTTTCAAACGATCAAATCCGGCAGCGTAATCTGCTGAACCCCTTCCCCACCTTAATCGGAAACAGCAGATCCCAGTACACCACTCCATATTCGCTGACCGTTGATTCCGCTCCGCCTGTGATTGCGGATTTCCTGCTGCAAAATAACCAATGCAATCCGGACCATCCTAACAACATCGTCCAAATCGTGTTCAGCGAACCATTGAAGTATGACGGCTTCCCCACCTACTCATCCATCCGCGGCCTTACGCTCCTTAATACGGATCATGCAGACAGCACCTTTCCGAAAACCATGTTTATCTCAGGGGAAAAAAGCGAACCCGTCAACAGCGATATTACACAGTGGAATTATGATCTCAATAAAATGATCGTTTATGAAGCAAGTATTGATCTTGCAGATAACGGATATTTCCAGGCCGGCTATTCCCTACTCCGGTTCAGCGTCAGTCCGACGAATACACAATTCAAGGATCTGGCCGGTAATCGTGGCTGTTTGAACGCGAACCGGCCCGTGAAACTGAGAAATGATTTGAACGCCCAAAGCTATATCTGCGATTTAAGCGGACCCACTGAAGTTTCCCGTTATACGTCCATAGATTTCAGCTGGGTCTCTTCGAAAGATGGGTCCAGCAAGGGAGAATTGATACCTGGCTTCCCCTACTTCGGATTTTCGATTTCGCCGGACATGCTAAATAATAATGGAACTCAAAATACGGTGATTGCAACCGGTATTATCATAGATAACCGTACCTATGTTTTATGTGATGTAGACACGACCTTGGCCTTTGTCATATCAGATGTTACCATTTTTGACATTCTCGGTAATGAGGTTGCTACACCAACATCGCATAAAACGCTACATTCGGAATACACGGTTTTAGATATCCGAAAGCTGACAGGGATGGATAACACAATAGAAAATATTGATACCATGTCAGCCGCAAATCTCATAAACTATTTTAAAATTTCCGAATCACACTCCTCGGCACCGGATACCCTGAGACCTCGTTACCCCTCTAAAATCAACTTTGGATATGACTATATGTTAAAAGTATGTGGTCCCAATTCCGGTGAAAGCATTTGCATGCCTTCATGGAACTGTCTCAATTCCAAAGGAAGGTTAGTTGCGCCTGGTGGCTATATCATTTCACATCAAGTTCGAAGCGGCTCGAAAATAAGCGTCCAAAATAAGAAACTTATTATTACAAGCGGAAAGAATGAATTGAAATTTTAGTCTTCATTTTTCTTATTTTCTATTATTTGCATAACGCACCATTATTTGGTGCGTTTCTTTTTGCTACACAACCAAACAATACTATCGCATTAGTGTGATATTTATCACAGTTTCGATTGACTTATAAGTCGGTTTAGCGTAAATATAAGAGTATGCACTTAAGCGATTAATCTTTCTGCTTTAGATAGGAGCTACTTTATGAAAATTACAAATTTGTTCTCCATCGCGCTTATTTCGCTACTTTCCGGTCATGCGTATGCGCAAAACCAAGCACAAATCTGGATAAGCCGCTCTATTTCAACAGATACCGTATATTATGAAAATGCACCAGATAGCGCTACGGTCACTGTATCTCTTCGCGCTTGGGCGAGTGAAGACTCCATTATCACCGGTTATCCCATTGATGTTCTATTAGCCTGCGACTTATCGGGCTCCATGAACACATATGATGGCACACCTTATCGCCGCATAAGTTGGGCCCAAATGGCTGCCAGACGCTTTATCGACAGTTTAAATAGCGGCTACGATCATATTGCCATTCTTGGTTGGACCTCAAGAAACACCGGTCTTACCTTGGCTGATTCCACAAATGCCTCCCAATTCTATCAGAAATGGTTCGATATCAATGATAATCTCACGCTTGCAAAAAGTTTTATCGCGGAAAGTCTGTTTTTAGATGCTGCCACCTACTCCTATATCACCTATAATGGTACCCCTCTTTATCACCATGGGCCAATTATGGGCACACAAACCTTTCAAAATACCCCCCTCAATCTAACCACCATTACCGGCCTAAAATATTTACGTAGAAACGGAGTAAGCAATGACAAGGTAATGATTCTTCTCACAGATGGTGAAAATAATGACGGCATCTCCAATACCTATACCTATAATTTCGTGGATTCCATTTATCGCAATTTCGGCATACGCACCTTTGCTATCGGCACCGGGAATGCCAACATGACCCATCTTTCCAACATCGCCACTCGAGGCGGTGGAGAAGCCTATCTTGCCAGTGCATCAGATCTTGATTCCATCTTCAAAATCATCTCTCTTCAGCTGACCGACGTTATTGCCACCAGCGTCACACCGGGTGCACCCATGCTGATTGATGTTCTGGGACCGGACATCCATTATGTGGCCAACTCCTATGCACCCATCATGGGTAACGGCTATGTTCAACCTAAGTCTTATTATATTGATCTGATCAATGGTCAGACCCGCTTAAACTTCATTATCGACACCCTTCGGGCCGGTAAAATACTCGATATCCGATATCAGATTTCAGCTGCACTCTATGAACCCGATCTTTTTTCCCTCAAAATGATGCGGACAAACAATGTTCCTTCCGATGACCCCCTCAACTATTCTCTCATCCGATACTTGGACTCCGATAATACGGAAATCATACGTGCATTCCAGCGGAACCGCGTCTATGTCAAAAGCGGGTTCGGCGGTCTCTTCCTGTCACTGGAGAACGATTCTTTTGTTCCGCCCTCGGCAAGCCAAGTTATCCCGCTCATTTACACCTTCGAGACTCCGGCACATTATCCTGCCACACCCATGTATTCTCTGATTCAAATGCTTTCGACCAACACCTCGCAGTATCGTAATATCACCGCGACCTGGATCTTTTTTCCTAATGCCGGTTGGATTGCCCCGCTTTTAAACGGCATCACTGCGGTGACTCGGGAAATCGAAGTGACCGTACCCTTTGATTTTGCTGCACAGGAAACATTGAAAATCAACTTTCCCTTCCAAGGCCGTCAGTATGAAGACCACCTTATTTTTTCCGCAAGCGATCATTCCGCTGCGGAAGCGGTTATTTCCATCGGCCTGGATGTAGACACACTGCGACCGGGCATGCTCAATCCGCCACGCTGGGTAGTGACCGGCGATACGGCCCAATTGAATGATTTTCAGCTTGCCCTGTTTGCCCGTGGAATCACGAACCGCAACAATGACTGGCCGATCAACGCATTGTGGTCTGCGGCAAACTTTTCCCGCTATCAGTCCCATCTTGCCGCCCTCTGTAGTGGCACTCATACTTCCAGAACCCTTTCGCTCTTGGTGCCGGAAGCCGCCTCCACTCAAAGTGATTCCGGTTTAATCCGGATCACCTATAACGGCCTTTCCTATGATATGACTCTGGTTATCCATGATACAACGGACTATGACACCACGGATGCACTTGTTATTTATACCCGGAATTACGGATATGATTCCGCATTAATACAGGCCTATTACTCCTTGGAAAGCGAACAAAGCACCCTCTCGCTTCCTGCCGGAGATTCCCTTGTACTTACCCCCATGACCTTCGATTTTAACCGGACGGGTATACATTATCTGGGTTCTCCTTCTGTCCTTTGGCAGAAAAACGGTGAACCCCCCTTTGCCGCAGCCACCTATATGGTACGCGGAAACACCGCGCTTGAAACGGATCGCATTATCGTTACACTGACAAACGAATGGGGCGAAACAAAAAGTGACACCTTTTTCGTACAATGGACCTTCGGCCATATTCGCCGTCTTTCTTTGGAAAGCCGACCCGGCATCATAGGCGATACAACCGCTTATCCGGTTGCCTCCATCGTGGTGCCGGACAATCAGACCGATACCCTTTTCGGCCTCTATGCGGTTATCCGCGATGAGTTCGGTCATTGTGTCATGGACGGTATAGACGATCATTATGCATGGTGGAGCATTAACCCCGCCGCTCTTTCTTATCTTTCCATTCCATCGGATTCCACAGCACGGGGTTTCCTGTTCAGAAAATCGAGTCCGGCCTTGGAAACGGCTTACTCCCTTCGAGTCATAGGCCTTTCCAGCGGCGGTATTGCAGGACAAAGCGATTCCGTTCGCGTCACCCTGGCCAACTATTCCTACGACAAATTGGATATCTTTGCTACCGAATACATTCAAGGCTTTGATGCCGGTGATTCCATTCCCCGCCAGACGGTCATCCTGCTTTCGTGCGGTCTGTCGGGCCGTTTTGAAGCGCGCGCCCGCCATGACAACACGCAATACGATTTAAAGGCCGTCACCTGGATCGTAAAAAACAGCTTGCCTTTCCCTTCTGGTGCTTTTCCGACCTTTGGAACCGAAGTCCTGCTCTCTCCTCAAGGTTATGCCGTACGGGATACGCTCATTGCGGTTTACGCAACCGGAACCGGAACCGTACTCCGCGATACGATGCTGTTCGGCATCGCCGCACCGATTGTTACATCGATCACCATCGATACGGTCCGGACCGAAAGCGCAGGATTGACCGGCCTCTCCATAGCAGGAACCGCAGATGCCCTCAGAAACATCCGTTTCACCCTGTATGCGCGCGGTGGTCTGGATTGCACAGCTCAACCGGACAGTCTGATGGCAGGCAATTGGAGCACCACAGTAGGAGAGACATGGTTTTCCTCCCTGGTCACACGCCTGAATACCTGTTCCCTCAACGTCAGCCTGGCAGCGCTGCCCAACTTACCCGGAAACAAAAGTTTTCAAGGCTTCCTCCAATTCCAATTCGGGGCTTTTTCGCAAAGCATCCCCTTACGGATAACGGATCTGACCGATTACGACACCATTCAATACCTGTTTATCAGCACAAACACGACACCCTCTCTCTCGATTAACGATCTCTTGAACAAACAGAGCGGTTGGGATACCACCCTGGCTGCCGGCGATTCCCTTACTCTTTATAGTCTGCTCTATGATGTCAAGTTTCCAACACCGGTCACTGCCGTACCGTTACTGCTGGGAAACGATACGGCGCATTGGCGTCTAATCCGTCAGGGTATCCCTACGGCATATGATACTCTCGCTTCGAACTTTACCTGCCGAGGCACCATTGCCGGACAGGTGGATACTCTTCTTGTCAGTTATCCCTGCGCCAAACAGGCACTGGATCCGGATTACTTTCCGCTGGGTCGAACCCTTTCCACTCAACGCATTCTGATCCGTTGGAAACCGAACGAAACACTTCGACTGGTGCTGACAGCAACAGACAACGCAACAGCCCCGGCCCTAAGCGGAGACACACTTTCTCTCTCGCTGACCGATGATTCCCTCTATGTCTACGCGTTGGTCTTTGATAGTTTCGGCAATCTGGTCTCCCGCGCGGATAAAGAGACGTGGCGTATCAGCGATCCCACCTATGTCAGTGTACCTGCGGAAACAACTCATACCGGCCTCATTGTGAAACAGGGAATGCCTCCCGTGGTTTCCGTGTACGACATCCATGCCACCCTCCTGCCCGGAGTGCATCTCGGCAATGGCATTTTCTCTCCGGCACTTGCCCTATCGGATTCGCTTCATATTAAAATCAGCAGTTCTATCTTTGACAGTCTGAAAATAGTAACCGATTTTCCGGGATGGGTGCTCACCACTCGTGGGGACACCCTTTACGGAAACGGCGTCTCGCTGAATCCTCAAGACACCCTCATCCTTAAGGCATGCGAGAACGAGATTACGCTGCTGGCAAAAATACACAGTACGGATCTTACCCAGGGTGAAAACGGCTGGTTCGACCAGAACGTTTCCTGGTCCTCTCTCCTGGGAAACGTCGTGGGGTATCAATATACCATCGGCTCATCCAATTCGGACCAGACTATAACCGTGGTCGCCTCCTATCGAGGTTTGTCGCAGTCGGTCTCCGTAATTATCGAACAGCCCGTCGTCACCGGCCTGTCGCTCTCCCCGGAATTCGAGAATAGCCGAACCACGATCTATGTCAACGGAGCAAACCCTTTGCAACCTACCTTGACCCTGAAAGGGAGAGTTAAAAACAGTTGCGGTGCGGAATCAGACAGCCCCGTTTTCTGGCGTTCGACCGGTTTTTCGCGCTCAGCCTGGGCAAACAGCTTCTCCGAACAACTGGTCGGCAATGCCACAATCTCCAAAACGCTCCGTTTCGAAGCCTTGCCGGCAGACACCGCACCGCAAAGCGATTCCGGCTATATCATTCTGACCTTCTACGACACCCTGCCCGAACACATCCGCTCCTTCTCAAGCGTCCTCAGACTGGTTATTCGAGACACCACGAACTATGATACCGTAGAGGCAGTCGTCATCCTGCCCGATTCCGTTTACCGTCATACCGTAGACCGGAACAGCCTCTATGACGCATATGCTTTTCATCCCGATTTTTCCTGCACCGCCGGCGATTCTCTTGCTCTAACCGCCCTGTTGTATGATTTAAATCGAAACGGTCGGAAATTTCTGGGCACCTACTCCAATAACGGATTTACTCGGATTTTCTGGTATCGAAACGGACAGTTTCAATCCGATGCTGATTCCACCTTTATACTGACCTCACAAATACCGTCAACGGATACCATTATAGCCGTTTTTGCGCTTCAGGAAGGTGCCCCGCTTCTATCCGATACGCTCTATATACGGTGGAACATCGGCAACGGCCGCTTCCTTCGGATTGAAAACAGCGTAGGCCTTCCAGGGTCCATTGCCTCGGACGTGGATACGTTTTGGATGGGACTCTCGGAATATCGAGATACTCTCTATGCGGTTATTCGTGATCAATTCGGCAATTTCGTGGACAATCCGCCGTTGGAAAGATGGTCCATGCTTCCCGCCTCCTACATCCATTTCCTCGATATTCCCTATGCCTATCAGCCGACCAATGAAGGGACTTTGTTGAAAAAGAGCAACCCAATTGATATGCAGCGTTTTGATTTCATGGCCCGACTGGACGGACAAGCACGGATCGCGGGCATTCTGGTCGGCTCCGTCCAATATGATACGGTCCATATCGTTCTGACGCCTTACGCCTTTACCAGCTTGGACATCGTTTCGGCTTCTGATTCCCTGATGGGGACAAGCAATACCCGATACGGGCAGAACGCCTCCATCCCGGCTTCCGACACCCTCCGGGTTACCGCGCTTCAGGATACGCTCTCCTTCGCCTCACTTCTGCTTCGAGACGATACAGCCCGCTGGGTCTCCCAACCGGTCTCTTGGCGGGTGCTCAATGAAGACTGCCTTTCCTCCCCAATCAGCACCTCCGGCTCTTCGGTCACACTCATCCCCACCCGTCCCATCACGGGAAACGCGTTGATTGCACAATATGGTAGTGGAAATGCGGCCCTGTTGGACACGGTGCGTTTCTCCATAGCCGCCGCCTGGATCGATCGCTTTGTAGTCGTCTATCCTGACGGACCTCATGCTGCCGGAGATACACTGGCCTTTCGTATCGTCGCATTAGATAAAGCCGGAGATACGGTCCGGGATGCCGGCCGCTTACCGACCTCCCTCTCTCTTTCCACGGAAATGACGGCCCTGCTCCTTCAGGGACAAGGCGAACAATGGCTCCCGGAAAGCGGACTTGATTTGAATGCCCCTTTCACTAACGGGCCGGCCCTCTTTTCTTTGGTAAACGTCTACTCCGGAAACAATCGCCTTATTATCACGATTCCTTACCAAGACGGGCAAGGAAGCGATAGGGTCTTCTGTGATACCATTGACATGGAAGTGGTTCACGCGGAAGCGGATTCTCTTGTACTCCTGCATGATGCGGACGGTTCAGCCGCAGAATTAGACACGTTGCTGTGTTACACAACGGATTCGGAGCCTATGAGCATCTATTATCGGATGGAATTATACGACCGCTTTGGCAATCTTATTCCAGCCGGTGACGCGGCCTATATGAACCTGTTCATTTCCACCGCCGGCATACTGGACAGCACCCGAATTCTCCGCTTAAATGGGGAGCATTTCGGATATGACGCCTTAGGCGCCACGGTCGGCGGCAGCGGCTTGTTGCAGGTAAGATATGAAGGCCTCTCTTCCTCTCCCATCAACGAATCGGTCTCTCTGGTATTGATTCCGCTGATCAAACTGCTTTTTATCTCGACCCATGAATGGGCCGCCGATACGATTGCAGGCCAACTCGGTGCGGATACCATTCTATCCAAGATACTATCGATTAATCCCAGAGGATTAAATGGAACACAGAAACTGGATTCTCTTCAGAAATATGGGTATCTGCCCTATCGCGACGGTTTCCTGGATTATCTCGACATCCGGTTTTCCGAAGCCATCCGTCTCGATGAAAGCGCTCTGCTCTCGGTGTCCTTTTGCGCCATTGTAAACGGCAGTGA
>MGVN01000072.1 GCA_001800515.1 Elusimicrobia bacterium RIFOXYB2_FULL_49_7
TAATTATCTGTACGGTGAAGTGTTCCCGGAGCCCAAGGGCCTGCTTTCAAGCGCCCCGCGCGTGCCGGGAGTTGACGGCAGAAAAATGTCGAAGTCGTACAACAACGCTATAAGCATTTCTGACAGCCCGAAAGACATAGAGGCCAAGGTTACCCAGATGTTCACTGACCCGCAGAAAATACGGCTTACCGACAAGGGCCACCCGGATGGGTGCATTGTTTACGCGTTCCATAAATTCTGCACGCCGAACTTCAGCGAAATAGGGGAAAACTGCAAAGAAGGAAAGATCGGGTGCGTATCCGACAAGAAGGAACTGAGCAAGAATATAATAAAACTGCTTGAACCGGTCCGTGAAAAAAGAGAAGAGCTTTCAAAACAGAAAGGCCTGGTCAGGGATATACTGGAAGAGGGCAGGAAAAAAGCCCAGGATCAAGCGGCGAAAACCATGGCGGAGGCCTACAAAGCGGTGAAAATATATGGCTTATGACGTAAAGCTGGAAATATTTGAAGGCCCCCTGGACCTGCTTCTTTACCTTATCAAGAAAAACGATATGGATATTTATGATATCCCTATCGCCCAGATAACAGCCGGTTACCTGGCATACCTGGAGATAATGAAGGAGCTCAACCTTGATTTGGCCTCAGAATTCCTGGTGATGGCCGCCACGCTCATGCAGATTAAGGCCAAGACCCTCCTTCCTTCCGATGCCGCCGAGGAAGACGAAGGGCCGGACCCCAGGAAGGAACTTACAGCAAAACTCCTCGAGTACCAGAAATTCAAGAGGGTCGCGCAGTTCCTTGAAGTAAAGGAATTCTCCGAGAAAGGCGTTTATTACAGAAACGCGCCTATATTTTCCGAGGAGGATTATGTCATGGAGGCCACGCTGTTCGACCTTCTCGACACCTTCAAGGACGTACTCGAGGAACTTCCCGACAATGTGAAGGAAATAATATACGAAGAAATACCGATCGAGTCCAAGATACGCGAAATAATGGCCTCGTTTGAAAATGCGCCGGCAGACCATCACGGCAGGAAATTTCTTGTTTTCAAGGAGTTGCTCAAGCGCGAAACAAAACGCATAGGGGTTATCGTGCTGTTCCTTGCCATTCTTGAACTAATACGCCTGAAACAGATCGTCGCCAGGCAGACGCAGATATTCGGGGAAATCAGGGTTTATCTCAATGAACCCGCCGCTACAGAAAAAGAATAACATAGCACGGGGTATTAGAAAGGTGCTATACCCCATATGCTTCCAAGCGCATAGCATGGGGTATTAGAAGGGTAAAAAAATGGAAAAAAATGAAATAAAGGACATTCTGGAAACGCTGTTTTTCATCACAGACACGCCGGTGCCCGTAGAGAAACTCAAGGAAATATTCGCTGGCGACAAGGACGTGACGGAGGAATTGCTCAGGGAAGTGGTCAACGAGCTGGTGGAGGAATACAAGGCGCGGCCCATAGAACTGCGCGAGGTGGCAGGCGGTTTTCAGTTTACAACCAGGCCGAAGTTCAGCCAGTTTGTCAGGAAACTATTCAAGGAAAGGACGATGCTGAGGATCTCCAACTCGGCGCTCGAGACACTTTCCATCATCGCCTACAAACAGCCGATTACCAGGGCTGAAATAGAGGATATAAGAGGCGTCGAGGTCACCAACGTCCTTGAAACCCTGCTTGAAAGAAAGCTCTGTAAGATTGTAGGGCGCAAGGAAACGGTCGGCAGGCCGCTGCTTTACGGCACGACTACCGATTTCATGCGATACTTCGGGCTCAAAAGCCTTACCGATCTTCCATCGCTGGAAGAGTTGAATATAGAGCACGACCCGACTTCAGGGGAGCGCCTTCAGGACGCCGAAACCGGCGAAGGCGGTGAGACCAGTGAAGGCGGTGAGAACGCGGAAACACAGGAAGATGTACAGGAAGAACATCCACAGGAAAACGAAGAAAAGAAAAGTGAATAATGAAAGGAATTATACCCCATATGCTTCCAAGCGCATGGCATGGGGTACGCACGAGGAGGCGAGATGCCAGAATTAAGACGTGACCCGGTTATTGGAAGATGGGTTATCATTTCAACCGAAAGGTCAAAAATATCCCTGGATTATAAGCATGACATAGAAAAAGACCCCGATACCACTACCTGCGCTTTCTGCGAGGGCCACGAGCACATGACCCCTCCGGAAATATTGGCGTACAGGAAACACGGCACCCAGAAAGATAAGCCGGGCTGGTGGGTAAGGGTTGTCCCGAACAAGTACCCCGCTTTGGGCATCGAGGGGGAAATAAAACGCGTCGGAGAGGGGCTCTATGACAAGATGAGCGGCATCGGGGCGCATGAAGTAATCATAGAAACTGCCGAGCACAGCCTGGAACTTCCTGGCATCGAGGACAGAAAAGCGGATGATATTCTCTGGGCCTGCAAGGAAAGAATAGGCGATTTAAGGC
>MGVN01000073.1 GCA_001800515.1 Elusimicrobia bacterium RIFOXYB2_FULL_49_7
AGGTGAAAAACATGGAATTGTCCGTGACCAATCAGATCAATCAGGAATTTCCGGGTGTGAATGTCAATCTTTTAAGCGGTGTTTTTCCGGTTCGTGCACCCCTTGCGCTGGGATTTAACTGGCAGATGATTAATGCCGGATTGGAGGAAGGGGATCCGGATAATGCCATGGAATATCGCAAAGATGCCTGGCAGGAACACCTCTTTTCCTTGTCGCTTTCTTATCAGCTTTGGGAAAAGTTGCTGGCTTTTCGCAATACGGCTATCGGTTTGAACCTGAACCGTTACACTTATTCCACGGAATATTATCATGGAGCAGGCATGGGCTTTGATGCCGCCTTGTTCACCTTGCTTCCTTATGATATCCGGCTTGGTTTGATGGCACGTTCATTGGCCGCTGATATCGAGGGCGAAACATTTGATCCGGAGTTTCGCCTCGGTTTGGGCTATAAGTTGTATCTTAAGAAACAACACCGCTTGATCTTCGCGTCCGATGCTTCGTTCAAACAGGATATTGAGTACGTGGATCAGGCTTCCCTGGATTTCAGACAATACAATTTCAAGATTTTCGAAGGCGTGGAATATTCGTTTCTGCTGTCTGAGGACTTTGCGCCTGCATTGCGTTTGGGGGCGAATATGACTCCTTTGAATGATCGTACTTCGCTTTGGGCCAATGTGACCGGCGGCTTGGGCATTGCGTACAAGAGTTTCAAGCTGGATTATGCCGTTAAATATAACACAGCTCAAGATTACGGTTTGGGTATGAGTCATCATATTGCCTTTTCGCTGAAACGCTAGTTTTCATTTTTCCTCTTAAGGGCTGGTGAGAGTTAATCTGAAAAAGATTAAAATTCACCAGCCTTTTTCTCTTTAATACATCTATTTTGTTTAAATCCAATCAGTGATAATGATTAATTTTCTTGGTCTGATTATTGCATTCTTTTTAGGTGGGCACTTCGACAGGCTCAGTGCCTGGTGTGTTTAGCGGTTGCTGAGCTTTTATCCCGAGCAAGGTCAAGGGATGTTGAAGCAACCGGAAAAGGAATAACTCAATGAGAAAAATGACTGGTTTCTTACTGGGAGTAGTCTTGTTTGGCCTGACCTTTTCTCAACAGGTGCAAAGTACTCCGGAAACGGCCTCAATAACCGAAAACTCATCTTCTGTTGCCACACCCCCTGCAACCGGATATGATTTGTCCGATAAGGATGGTAATGGTATCACAGATGCCTTTGAAATCCCGGGAGATTTGCTTGGGGCAGGCGCTTCCACGCCGGATTCTGTGGGTCAGTCTGGTGAGGTTCGCACCCGTTCGGGCCACCGAAACCTGCATGGAGAGCATGGACATGAATTGGATAGGGGAGAGTCACCGCATGCGCATTAGACTTTGTCTATTTGCCTTGCTCAGCCTTTCGACGCTGATCTTTGCGGAATTTGAGAACATCCGCTTGACCAATACTGTCTATTACAATGGTGAGCCTTCTCTTTTTGTGCTGGGGGATACGGTCGCGGTGGCTTATGAATCCTACGAATTTGGAAATGACGAAATCATGCTTCTTCGTTCATTGAACGGAGGAGAGAACTTTTCAGCGCCGATTCGCATCACCACTACGGATAGTGCATCGTGGCGTCCCAAGGTCTTTGTGAATGACGGATGCGATATTATCTATGAAGATAAGTTAACCGGTGCTCGCGAAGTGTTTTATCGCCGGTATGATGCGTCCGGGTTGGGGCTGCAGATTAAAATCAGCAGTGGCAGCGTGTATTCCGCTTTTCCTGCATTGACCGGCCATGGTCGCGATCTCTATGTGGTTTGGGAGGATGGCCGAAACGGCAATGATGAAATCTATTTCCGTAAGTATGAAGGAAGTGCCTGGTCCGCTGAAAAACGGCTGACGACAAATGACAGCACCTCCTGGGGAGCGGACATTGCCTTTGATGAATCGAATTCCCGGCTCCATGTTGTTTTTTTTGATTATCGCACAGGGAATGATGAGGTCTATTATATGACCTCCTCTGATAATGGGGAGAATTTTTCATCCGCATTGAATCTCAGTAATGATGCAGCCAATTCCTGGGAGCCTCGGGTCGCGGCAGCGGGCGGCAAAGTAGCAGTGGTTTGGTATGGTTGGCGACCGGATTTGACGGCGTATGAAGTTTATTGCGTTCGGAAAACAGGCGGTAGTTTTTCTGTGCCACAAGTGGTAAGTTTGCTGGGTGCGGACTCCAAGTGTCCTGCCGTATCGGTTTCAGATTCCGGCATTGTGGTCTCATGGGAGGATTATGGGGATGGCAATGATGAGATATATATCGCCTTCCAGCGCTGGGCGGAAAACGAATGGAAGATTACCCGGGTAACCAGTGAGGGACACGATTCCTTCGGCTCAGATGTCATGTTGGCCGGGTCGTTTGCCCATGTAGTCTGGTTTGATTATCGGGATGGAGTGGATCAGATATACTTTGCTTCCGGGAATTGGCAAACCATTTCCACTGAAAAGGTTGTTTCACTTGTTTCGCCCTTAATCCGTCTTTTCCCTAATCCGATAGCGAGTACATCCCAGCTGCTTGTTGGATTACCGGACGGAAACGCGATCTTGGAATGGATGCTCTGCGATCCTTTGGGTCGGGTTGTCAATCGAAGCGTGGAACTTAATTCGTTGAATAAGCCGGCTTCTCATTTCAGGGTGGATTTGGCGGGTTGTCCGCCAGGCTGCTATTTTCTCAAAGGGAGTCTGCGGGACCATACCCGGTTTTCTCGTCCCATTACAATTAAATGATGCTTGCCGCGAGATAGCTTGTTTTTTATCTCAATACACGACTGTCCAATTAAGAGTCGAATAGATTCAATTGGTTACAGTGGTTAATGTTCGTTTCCTGTTCTTTGAAATTCATAAGTAATTGATTTATCTGCATATCCTTGAAAGCAGAAACACTCAAAATCTGTAGAATGGAATAGTTGTGATTTTCTTTTTTGTTACCATAGTTTTTCCCGTCAAGCTGGAAGACAGAGCAGAAAACCGTTTGGATCCTGACTTTCCGGTTACAGAATGGACATCTGGAACCGCATCTGGAATGCACTTACGGCGTTGAAACTGGGGAATGCTACGGATAGGTGCGCCAAGGTTTGGAATACTGGCGATTGGTGGTTAATTGGTGGCGAGGGCAGCAGCATGGTCAGCGGTGTGCAGGGAAAAGAACATGGACAGAGCCTGCAAAAAGGTCTTTGTAATATTGAGGCCGGACAGAAAGGGCGGAGGCAAAGCTTCAGGCGGCCATGGAAAATTTCAAACTCTTCCTCGGTTTGATAATATTTCGGTGGGTGCAGATACAGACCATCTTTCTGAATTACGGCAGCCGGGAGACCCAGAAAAAACAGTCTGAAAAATACAAATTAAGCGGGGGAAGTATGGCGACAGTGCGGAAAAGGACAAACTCGGCGGGTTAGCTTGTCGGAAAGAGCAGTTGATCTGCGAACCGGTCATTGAAGTCCGGTCGTCCGGAAAGTTCCACATAACGGCAGCGTGATATTGTCTCCTGCAATTCCTTTTCAAAGAAAGTGGACTTCAAGAAGAGTTGTGCGCCTGCGCCCGCACTGTTGCCGATAGGCACTGTTTTATCTTTAAGCAGGGTGGGCAGCAATCCGATGCGAACGGCGCTGTCCACGGGAAGGTGGTTACCGAATCCGCCGGCCAGATAAACCGTCTTGATCTGTTTCAGGGAGTGGCCGGACTCGGAGAGCAGGATGTCGATTCCCGCGGCAATAGCCGCTTTGGCCAGTTGGACTTCACGCACATCCTGAGGGGTCAGGATGATATTGCGCCCGTTTCCGGTTTGAGCGGCCTCTTCCACGATAACATCCTGAGCCAGAAAACCTTCCGGGGAAATTGTACCGGAATCTAATAGTGCTGCGGTCAGATCCAGAAGTCCGGATCCGCAAATTCCAATGGGTTTCTGATTGTCAAGTGTTTCGTAATGCTTTTGTCGGAAGGCGCAGATGGCGCCGGACACCGCACCCATGCCGCACCGGATATGTCCCCCTTCAAAGGCCGGTCCTGCGGCTGTGGCACAACAGAGGATTTCGTCACGGTTGCCCAGGGCCATTTCACCATTCGTACCGATGTCCAGGAAGAGGGAGAGGCTGCTTTCTTGGAGGAGGGGGGTTGCCGCCAAGCCGGCGGTTATATCCGCTCCTACATAGCCGGATAAGGAGGGGAGAAGGAAAACACGGGCCAGGGGATGAATGGCCAGCAGGGATTCTCTGCCGGAAACGGTTTTCATTTCAGTAAAAACAGGTGTAAAAGGCGCCACGGCAATGGAGGCCGGGCTGATACCGGCAAAGAGGTGGAGCATGGTCGGATTTCCCACTACCGCGACTTTGTACACCTGTTGCGGGGAAAGGCGGTGTTTGTCGAATAAGCGGCCCAAGGAATCATTGAGGGTGGATATCAATCGTTCACGCAAGAGGGTCAGTCCATCCTCTTTTTCCAGGGTGAATTGAATACGGGAAATGACATCCTGGCCGAAGCTGTGTTGGGGGTTCAGAAAGGCGGCGGTATCCAAATGACGATTGGCCGAAAGATCGTGCAGATAGAGGGCCACGGTGGTGGTGCCGATATCAATGGCCAAGCCTATAAAAGGGAGTTCTTCGGACAAATTTTCCAGAAATTGGTCGCCATAGAAAAGTCGAAGTGAATGATCGCTTCTGATTTTCATGAAACCCGGATGAAAGGGGAATTCCTTTAAAATGAGAGAGTTCTCCGTCAGGATGGAGGCTTTCTCTCTTTTAGGCAGAACCACTTCCAGGTTTTGCGTTATACGGAATTGACAGGCCAGTTTGTCTCCCAGGCCGCGAACATGGATTAAGCATTTACGGCAGAGGCCGTTGCCATTGCAGGGGGCGTGAAAGGGGATATCGTGAAGTCGCAGGGCATTCAGGAGCAGGGTGTTTTCTTCTATGGAAAGGAGTTGGGTTTCCGGAAGAACGGGATCAATGATTTTTAACAGATAGGTCATAGCAGGAAATATAGCATATCAGCGGAAAGGGAAGATGACTTGAATCATGTCGAGGGCTTATCTGATTAAAGATATTCGTTTTGTCATTTTGCATGGCAGGGCGTTGATATTGACCACATACACGCCTGAGGCCACGGGCTGGTTGTTCAAATCCGTTCCGTCCCAAATGACGGAATATCGCCCGGCAATCCTGACCCCTTGTTCTAACGTTTTAATCACTTTGCCGCTGCCGGAATATATCGTTACCGCTATCGGTCCGGAACGGGTCAATGAATAGCTTACGTTCACAGAGGGGTTGAATGGATTCGGCGTCGCCATCAGCCATGCGGATCCCGGTTTTCTGCCGGGGCGTTCCTTGCTTGTTGACCCTGTCATTGACTTGATGACGAGCAGCGGGGGATTGGCAGGCCTTTCTTTCGAATTGAATGCTGCATTCCAGTTGCTTGACGATACCTCCTTTACGCAGAAACTCGCAAAACTGTCTGCTTTTACTGCAGTGTCAAGGTGGGCTAAAGGGATTTCCCATTCACGGTAGCCGACCGTGTTCGAGGCAATGCTGAGGGTATCCAATCCCTTGCCAATGAGCGGTTTGTTATTCCACGAAAGAGCGTCCTCGGTCCAGGCATTGGAAACGACTTCAAAGAGAGCAATTGACATCGGCGTCGTTAAATCGGAGGAGGACAGATAAAGCGAAAGTTTCGCTGAGTACAGGCTCGCTGAAGGCAGGTTCCGTAAGTCGAACTTAAGATAAGTGTACCGGGTATAATCCAGCGTTGAGACCGATTTGACCCTAAGACTGGAATCGCTGACACCGAATATCTGTGCCGCGTATGTCCCGCCGCGGACGTACGCATCGTCGATAGGAATGAAATCATGTGTTGTGGTTGCGACGACCGTTACTCGGCAGGTATCCGAAGCGCCATCCTGTTCCGCTATGACTGCAATCGGTCCGCCGGAATTAACGCCCACCAGGATGCCGCGTGTAACGGTGGCGATGGATGGAGCTAAACTGGTCCAAGAGACCAGCGTGTCCATATCCCTTAAAAAGGAGATTTGTGAATTGTGATAATAACCCGTGACATGCAAGGCGAACGTATCAAGAACGCCTACGACGCACGAATTGGGATTCATGCGGATCGAATCAAGAGCAACGCTTGATGGGATAACTTCAATTGCAACGGTATCCTTCAGTGTCCCGAATTCAAGAACGATGTGTGCCAGACCCGAGGCCTTGCCGATGACCACGGCTCGATTCGTCTCGGCGATTGCTCCATCAAGAGAGGTTATCCTGCAACCATTTGCCACCTGCACCTTTCTGCCGTCCTGCAAAACGGCGGTGGCAATGAGTTTTGTGCTCATCATCGCCTCGAGGATCGAATCGAGCGGTTGGGCATCAAACGAAACGACTTGGAAACCGCTACGTTGGATATAATCAGCGTTTGCAATTTCCTGTCTGGCACAGACAAAATCCGCGACCGCATCATACATTTTGTGAATGCTGTCGACCGTCGATTGCGAAAGCTGCAACAGGGAATAGCTTCCCATGTAGTAGGCAACGATGGAGGAATCCAGGACCCCAAAACCCGGAGAAGAATAAAAACTGATCGTTGTATCAAGCCTTGGAGCGAACAGGGCGGTCTGCAGGATAAGATAATCGTCAAATTCGAATTCCATTCCCATTCCATTCGTTCTGGCGTAATAACAGGCTTCGCTAAGCCGGGAAGAGGCCACTGCCGGAGGGCGGTAGGTCTCGGTATGGAAGAAATAGTTCGGCTGCTGATAGACCCAATCAAAACCGTAGCTTGCCCAGTTTGCAACCCCCATTCCCCAATACGGAATCCAAGAAAACTTCAGTCCGTTCGACCTTATTTCCGAAGAGATGGCGGGAAGGATAGCTAAATCCTGGGAGATATCCTCAGCGACCCAATAGAATCCGGCAAGCACAAGATTGCTCGGTGATAAGGAGTCCCATCGGCTAATGGCCTCCCTGATGAACCACGTGCAGGCGTCAATCCGGTCTTGTGAAACCGAGAAATCAAGCGTTCTTCCATCAAGGCTTCCCCAATCCGTCTGATCCCGTACTGGCTGGGGAAGGGTTAAAATGACTTTTCGTTTCCGCAGGGGCGCATCCAGCTGCCCAGACGCGATTGCAACAGCGGAATCCAATGCATCCACGGCATGAACCGGTTCAAAAAACTTATCCAACAGTTGCTGCCATTCGCTTTTTCTTGCAGGCAGGCCTGAGCCAGCAGAAGGCGCATAAGTGTATCCGGTTCCGGTGCGAAACTCGATCATCAGGAACCCATCGAAAAGCCAGTCACTTCGATCCGGGCCTTGTCTGAACACGTAGGGTTCGAATTGATCTGTAGTCCAGGCGATGCGATCCGTGGCGCCGCAATAAATCAAGGCTAAGTCCGTGGGAATGGAATCCCCATGATTCAAGAACGAATTATAGCCGGGAAAAGCTGAAACGGCTAAAAAAACCAAAAGTAGGATAAAAAGGTCTTTTTTCATCATATCCCCCAATTGAATTTATTTCTCCCTAACCCGACACAGACTCTAAGCACCTGTTTGTGTTTGTTGATAATATAATGCATTGGAAACTTTCTTTTAAAGAAAACAAAATTATAAGGTACCCCTTTCCCCAAACGACCGCGATACCCTTCATTAACGGGGATTCAGAAAGGATTTCTTGGACGCGGTTTTAAAAACGCTTTATTATTTCGGCAATGCGGTGGAGGATGTGATGAAGTATTGTCGATAAGAGGTGAAAAAAGAAAGCGTATGACGACTGAGACACCGTTGATTTTAAAAACAGCGATAAATTAGTTTTTTTCTTTATTCAACCGGAGACCGATATGATTTTTCGCATCACCCTCTTTTCCTTTTTGGCATTGCTTTCCGGTTGTCATCACTGTACCTGCCGGGAAAGCGCCTACCGGCCTTTCTTGTCCGACAATGTCGCTTATATTGATACTGCTGACAACGGTTTTGCAAAAGGTTGGCATAGTCATGAACGCTCGGATCCCATGGCCTGGTTCGATGTTCACATGCACATCAGCAAAGCCTGTTCGACCGAGGTGTTGGCCAAAGAGGCCGTGACGTTCTGGCGGAAAGAGTTCGGTACCTTCGATTGGGCCGGAGGCGCCATCATGGCCTATCCGGGGTCGGGTATTTTTGATTATGCCAAGACGGATTCTACGGTCGCCGTCTATCTGCGACTGACATATGACAATCCGGATGTCAAACTGGTGGATTCGCTTTTCCGGCTTGGAAAAATCCGGGGCGTCAAGCTTCACATGCGGCCCATTTATGAAAAGGGCCTTGATTATAAAATCATGGACAGCGACGCTTGGCATGCGGTATACGCTAAGTGCGGTGAACTGGGCATTCCCATCATTTGGCACGTGAATCAGCGCTATACCAGCCCGCAACTCTCGCATGGTGTGGATAAGGAAAGCGCATGGAAGAAGTTGGGCTATACCAATGCGGATGTGCTGAAATGGTTTGAAGGGGTGGCGAATCGTTATGCCAACACCCGGTTTATACTGGCGCATTTCAATTTCATGGGACAGGGTCCGCTCGGTGCGCTCCTGGATCGTCATCCCAATGTATACACAGACGCTTGTTCCGCTTGGCATATAGGGCCCTATCATCATCTGACGGTTTCGGAAATCGAAACCATTCGGCCGTTTGCCATCCGTTATCAGGACCGAATTATGTTTGGCACGGACTTCAATCTCCATACGGTGCAGCCGGATGAGGATGTTCGCTATTGGGATAGATCGTATGAGACAGCCATCCGCTTTATCATGCAATTGGAGCTGCCCGGCCCCGTGCTTTCAAAGATAGCCTATAAGAATGCACTTAAGGTGTTGAACATGAAGCAATGGTTTGAAGCGTTTTAAAAAAATAATCGATTTGCGGGAAGGTAGATGTTAGAAGTCGATTTCCACTCCCACTCTCTTTTCAGCGATTGCGGCATCCATACCATTGTTGAAATGCTTACAGAAGCGAAACGGCGTGGCATGGCAGGTTTAGCCATCACGGACCACGGCCGCTTTGTGGGCGGCCGTGTCAATTCCGTCTTTTTTGAGCGGCTTCGAGAGCCGGTGCCGGGTATCCGGTTGCTTAAAGGGTTGGAATGCAATCTGAAACATGACACCTTTGAGACCGATTGCCCTCAATCCTATCTTCCCATGATGGATGTGGTTTTGCTCGGATTGCATGACAATGTTCCCCATGGACTGTCCAAAGAGGCGTATACGGAAATTCTTATTCGCACGCTGGAAAAGAATTCTTATGTGGATATCGTCTCCCATCCCAATATGACGGATTTTCCGTTGGACTATACTGTGTTGGCGGATGCGGCTTGCCGGCTGGATGTGGTGTTGGAGATGAACGATTCCAAGGTCCGGATGAAACGAGTGGCGGATGGAGAAACCGAAGCATTGATTTTAGCCTGCAAACGGGTCGGTTGCCGGGTGTCGGTGGATTCAGATGCACATGTTCTTCACGAAGTGGGGAATGATGATTCTATTCGGAAGCTATTGAAAAAACATGCTTTTCCGGAAGATCGCATTGTGAACTGCACGGCAAAGTCCGCTTTTGCTTTTATTGAAGAGCGCAAAGAACGCAAATTGACTTAATTTTCCGGATTAAGTTATCTTAATTCCTTATAATTCAAGGTAAAACAAGGAGATTGTGTGGACGCGGTCAATGATCAGATGCAAGCCAGATTAGATAAATTAAAGAAACTCCGTGAGTTGGGCGTCAACCCCTATCCTTATACTTTCAAACGCAGTCATCTCATCCGAGTCGTGCGGGAGCAGTTCGACGCTTTTGAAAAAGAGGCGACCCCGATTAAGCTGTGTGGCCGGCTGATTGCCTTTCGACGACAGGGAAAGACTGCCTTTGCGAATCTCAAAGATCCTTCCGGTAAGATACAACTTTATTGCCGCATGGATGTGTTGGGAGAAAAGCCCTATGAGATTTTTAAATTACTCGATTACGGTGATTTCATCGGTATAACCGGAGCGGCTTTTAAAACCCATACCGGTGAGCCGTCGATTAATGTGACCGGTTTTGAACTGCTTTCCAAGTCCATCCGACCCGTACCGGTGCCCAAAGAAAAAGTGGGCCAAAACGGTGAAAAAATCATTTATGATGAATTTAAGGATTTGGAACTCCGTTCCCGTATGCGCTACCTGGATCTCATTTTGAACGACTCCACCCAGGAACTCTTCCGCAAGCGGACTGCGGCGATTCAGGCGGTACGCGGTTATCTGATTGAGCGCGGGTATTTTGAAGTGGAAACCCCTACGCTCCAGGCGATATATGGTGGGGCCAGCGCCCGTCCTTTTGTCACGCACCACAACTCCTTGGATATTGATCTTTATTTGCGCATCAGCAACGAGCTCTACCTGAAACGGCTTATTGTGGGCGGATATGAGCGGGTCTTTGAATTCGTGAAGGATTTTCGTAATGAAGGCATTGATCGGACCCACAATCCTGAATTCACTCAGGTTGAGTTTTACGAGGCTTATGCGGACTACCAGGATATGATGGTCCATTTCGAGAATATCTATGCCGTGGCCTGTCGGGCCGTGAATGGAACCACAAAAATCACCTATGGCGGCCGTGAGTTGGATCTCACTCCGCCCTGGAAACGAATGACTTTGTTCCAGGCATTAAAGGAATTCGGCAATGTGGAT
>MGVN01000074.1:0-1344 GCA_001800515.1 Elusimicrobia bacterium RIFOXYB2_FULL_49_7
GTGATGAAATCATCGAGAGCGTCCGAAAAATGGGCCATCTCAAGAACCCGAACAACAAACTCTATTCCCGTCAACTCGACGCACTGGATATTCCGGCCACCATGAAGCTGATTCAGGAAACCGGTTCACAAATCGTCATCAATCTGGGCAATGCTTTTGTCAACATGTCGGTTCTGGAGGCCTGCCTCGGCACCGGTGCGGTCTATATCGACACCGCCATCCATGAAGACCCGGACAAGGTCTGCGAAACCCCGCCCTGGTATGCCAATTACGAATGGAAGCGGCGTGACCGTTGCAAAGAGAAGGGGCTGACCGCCATCCTGGGTGCCGGATTTGATCCGGGCGTGGTCAATGCCTATTGCGCCTTGGCCCAAAAACGGTATTTTGACAAGATAGAAACAATTGATATCATGGATGTGAATGCCGGCAGCCACGGCCGCTACTTCTCCACCAACTTTGATCCGGAAATCAATTTCCGCGAATTCATCAAGGTCTACACCTGGATCAACCGGCAATGGAAAGAATATCCCACCCACTCGGTTAAACGGGTCTATGATTTCCCGGTCGTGGGCGCACAACCCATTTACCTGAACGGTCATGATGAACTGCACTCCCTCTCTCAAAATATGGATGCGGACAGCATCCGCTTTTGGATGGGATTCGGCAACCACTACATCAATGTTTTTACCGTTCTTCGTACCCTGGGTTTTATCTCCCATCTCCCTGTCACCCTGACCACCGGCCAAGAAGTCGTACCGCTTAAAGTGGTGAAAGCACTGCTTCCGGATCCCAAGACATTGGCCCCCGGCTATACGGGCAAGACTTGCATCGGCAATTTTGTCAAGGGCTGGAAAAACGGCAAAAAACGGGAAGTCCTCATCTATCAGGTTTCGGATCATAAAAAGTGTTTCGACGAGGTGGGTTCACAAGGCATCAGTTATACGGCCGGCGTACCGCCCGTTGCCGCAGCCATGTTGGTGGCTCAAGGCATTTGGGATCCAAAGACCATGGTCAATGTGGAAGAATTGGATCCCGAACCCTTTATTGCCATTCTCGATAAAATCGGCCTGCCGACGGATGTCAAAGAGATTAAACCGAACAGCAGCGCTTCGTTTAACGGCACGGTGCGTGATCTGGAAACCGAACTGGCTGAATCCACGGCCACAGTCACCGTGTCTGCCGCCAATCCCATGGTTGCCATTAATGCGGCCTTTCAAAAAGCGGCTTTAGATAAGCTGGCCCGTTCGGCTGTGAAGAAGACCAAGCCGGTGGCGAAAAAAGCTGCTATTAAGAAACCCGTGGCCAAGAAAAAGGTTGTAAAAAAGAAAAGATAATCGCCGGCAC